>JAILDF010000126.1 GCA_024689585.1 Oribacterium sp. | reverse complement strand
CCATAGCGATCATTGCTCTTTTCCTTGCATGGAATCCGAACAGCAGCGTATTCAGAGTAGTATCCTTTGCATGGGCAGGCTTCGGTGCAGCCTTCGGACCGGTAATGCTCCTTGCTCTCTTCTGGAAGAGAAGCACCAGAGGCGGCGCAACAGCAGGTATGTTCGCCGGCGGCGCAATGGTATTCATCTGGAAATTCCTTGTTGCTCCTATGGGCGGTGCATTTGCAATCTACGAGCTTCTTCCTGCATTCGTAGTTGCACTTATAGTTAATGTTGCAGTTTCCAAGGTTACCTTCGAGCCTGCGAAGGAAATCCAGGATACCTTCGATCTGGTAGTTCAGAAGTGTAAAGGTGAGACCAACGCAGAATTTGCAGATGCAAAGATTGCAGATGCGGAAATCTGATAAAAAATAAAAACAGCCCGCCGGGGATTGGACATATGTGTCCATCTCCGGCGTTTTTTTGTTGCACGGACTGCCTGTTCTGATTGATAGCTGCATAGAACCACTTAGAGTTCAGGCTTTGGATTTTCCCGACCGGGCGACCCGGTTTATGATGGATGCCCACGGGCTCTGACCTTCATGTGCACCGGCGGAACCGGTCTTTCAGGATTTGTCATGATTAGGAAATATTATTTACTTTATGGCGATTAAAGAATAAAATATTTTACAGAGTATTAATGGAAGCTTTTAACAAGGAGGGGAATTATGAGAAAGAGACACCTGTTGATGGCGATGATCATAGCAGGATCCATGTCAATGCTTGTGGCTTGCGGCGGCGGTTCAAAGGAAGCAGAAACAGCAGCAACAACAGCGGCAGAGACAAAGGTTGCAGCAACCGAGGCAGCCAAGGAAAAAGAAACCGGGAAAAAAGAAGAAACAGAGGCAGCTACAGAAGCGGCAACAGAGGCTGAGAAAAAGGCCGAGGCAGACAGCGCCGATGTAGGTAAATTTATAATCTATGAGTACGAAGCAGGCGGTCATTCCGTAACCCATGAGATGCTTGTAGAGGCAGGTATGGGAGACACATATCTGGAGCTTTATAAGGACGGAACCGGAAAATTCAATCTTTTCCACAGCCTTCTTGATATCACATGGGAACCGGGAGAAATCACGGTTTACGGCACCACAAAGTATAAATATGAACTTGAGGGCGATACATTAAAGCTTGACATGCTGGATGTTGCACATTACACCATGGTGCGTGATGACGGATCTACACCTGCAGAGACTGCAGCAACAGAGGCATCCGAGAGTAAAGACGAGACTGAAGAGGCTAAGGAAACAACAGAAGCTAAGGACAATGCTTCCGAAACAGAAGCAGCCGCAGATTCCGGAAAGAAGGTTCCGGACGGAGTTACTTCCGGAGACGGTTTGGTGAGCGAAGAAGATCTTCAGAAGGGTTATGTATGGCTCAATAAGGTTGCAAAGGATGTTTTCAATCTTACTTATGAAGATCTGGCAGATCACTTCGGAGTAGAGGGTGAGTTTGATAAGGAAGAGTATTCCGACCACATGCAGCGCAATAAGCGTTACTATAAGTGGATATCCAAGGATGATTCCAATCACTTCATCTATGTTAACTTTGATGAAAAGGATGCAACGAAGGAACCGGGAGTTTTCCGTGTAAGCAGCTTCAATACCAGCGGTTTCAAGGGCTCGGATGCAGAAGCTAAATATCTTGATGTTGTAAAGGCTGAGGCAAGTGAAGCTGATAAGGCGGCGACTGCCAATGCCAAGATGAAGGACTTCACCATAGAAATCACTCCATGGGGAAATGATGAAGATGTTGTAAAGATCGGCATGCAGATTCCGGAGACCGGATGGAGTTATGATGAGAGCCGGACTAAGCTTGTTGATAATGAGGATGTTAATGCATTTGGAGCGGGATTTATCAAATTTGAACTTAAGGAAGATGTGGAAAAGTTTGATTTCTATAAGGACAAGTTTGAGAACTACAAAGAAATTGATAGTCGTGACTTTGGAGGAAAGACCTTTAAGGGACGTACCTACAAGAACATCGGCTATAATTGGACGGAATACATTGCACAGCTGGATGACACCCACGCTTTATCCATAGGTATAGTGGATGTAGATTTAAGTGACGGAACCATGGGCGACAAGATACTTGATTCAATAAGCTTTAAATAAGCAGCATTGAGCTGATGGATATGATGGTTTGATTTGATCCGCATACATAAACCGGCTGCCTGAGGCGAAAATCTATAATACTGAAATGTTATATCTCCCGCTTGTGTTTAAGCATAAGCGGGAGATATACTTTATTACATGGAAACCACCGGGGACGGTTCTCGCCGGCGAGAACCGTCCCCGGTGGCTTTCGTATCAGACTTATTGAGACCATGATTGATCGGGGTATATATGGCATTTAAGAAAAAAGAAAACGAAAATGATTATCAGCAGCTTGGAACCGACCTTAAAGATGGCGATTTCAAGCCATATTACCTTCTTTACGGAGAGGAAGAATTTTTGAAGCTGTCCTATAAGAAGGCTTTCAGAAAAGCCTTCGGAGGTGAAGAGGGTATGGCCTACACCTTTTTTGACGGGGCGCCGGACGTGGATGAGCTGATAGACATTTTAAATACAATTCCTTTCACTTTCGGGGATAACAACGGAAGGCTTGTGATAGTAAGCGACAGTCAGTGGTTTAAGAAAGCTCCGCCTGAGAAAATCGTGAAATATCTTGAGGATATTGAGCATTTCCCGGAAACGGCCCACCTTATGTTTATAGAGAAAGAGGTCGACAAAAGAGGGAAGCTTTACAAGATCATACAGAAAAACGGTTTTGACTGTGAGCTTGGATTTCAGGATCAGGCACAACTTGGAAGATGGGCAGCCAGATATCTCACCAATGCCGGAAAAAAGATCAGAAATTCAACCATGGAGCTGATCCTCAGTAAAACAGGAAACAGTATGGATAATATAGCTTCGGAGCTGGAAAAGCTGATCGCATATACGGGAGAGCGGGACATAATCGAAGATCAGGATGTGGAGACTATATGTTCCCAGAATGTTGAAGACAGAGTTTTCGACATGATCACAGAGATGAGTCTCGGAAATAAACAGAAAGCTATGCAGTATTATGGCGATCTCCTTACACTTCAGGAAGCACCCATGAAGATACTGAGTCTTATGAGGAGAAATTTCAACCAGCTGCTTCTCACCAAAGAGTCGGTGACAAGGGGCATGAACGGGCAGGAAGCTGCCAAATATGTTAATGTTTCCCCCTGGATCCTGGGCAGGCTCCAGAACCAGGCAAAGCACTATTCGCTGGAAAGTATAGAGGATTATATCAGCAGATGTCTGGAGTATGATGAGTCCATAAAGAGCGGTAATCTGACTGACAGAATGGCGGTGGAATTACTGTTAACGGTGTAAAAAAATCAGTACATTTTTTACTTGACTTTTGGTTTTTTGTAAAAAACTTTAGAAAAAATTTAGTTGACCGTTTTACAAAGCTGTATTAAGGTCATAGCGTCGTATGTTGCAAAATCGTAGAAAAATCGTTGATATTTAAGGCGATTGTGATTCCTTGTTTCGCAGAGACAGACATTTTCCAAACTCTGAAAATGATTACACTGTATTAAAGCAATATGTATAGTCTGGCTTTGGGTAAGGATAACTATAGGAGGAACAATTATATGAAGATGGCAGGGCTAAAAACAGCTGCGGCAACGTTATTTATTACCGCGTTGGTTTCAACTTCTGCTTTGGCGGACGCTACAGCCCCTACAGGTACAGCATGGAGTGATGAATCCCTGGTTAAGGGCTATGAACTTGTTCAGACTTCGGATTCTGAAATGGATGCAGAGATACAGGCTGAAATGTATGCCGAACAGCAGCTTGCAGAGCAGATAAAGGCTCTTGAGACTGCGGCAAAGCAGTCAGCAAGCAACCCGGTTACGAAGGTTGGAAGTGTTGTTACGGAAGAGACTACGCATTATAAGCGTGGAAATATGATCGGCAACTTCAAGCTGACCGGCTATTATGGTGCGGGAGTTACATATTCCGGCGCATATACCACTGCAAATCATACAATTGCTGCAGATCTCGGCGTTATCCCTATGGGAACAAAGGTCTTTATCAATGACACTGTTTACACAGTAGAAGATATAGGCGGAGCGGTAAAGGGCAATCTTATAGATGTTTACTATGATACATATGCAGAGGCTGCAGGCGTAACCGACAGAGGTTGGCAGTACGCAGATGTGTACCTGGCAGTTCCGGTGTAATAGATGATGAACTTATCAGAACGATATCCATAGTCAGATATTAACTGTAAGAATGTACATTTATTAATTGAGTAAAGAATTGAATCTCCAAATTTTGGAGTGGGTTCAAAGTTATTTCAGGTCAGACTTCAGGGTCTGGCCTCTTTTTTGTCCTTTTTCCGGAAATCCACCGGGGACGGTTCTCTCCGGCGAGAACAGTCCCCGGTGGATTTCTGCTTTTTCAGTACAGTTCATTCTTTATTCACAATTGCTTTACGCTAAAGTTCTTGACATAGATTTACAAGGCGAGTATTATAAATTTCAGATGTTAGCACTCCAATATTTTGAGTGCTAACAAAAAATCAGAAGGAGGCGGAGAGATGGAACTGGATCAACGTAAGGTTGTTATCCTTACCACGATAATCAAAAATTACCTTGAGACCGGAGAACCGGTTGGCTCACGAACCATAAGTAAGTATTCCGGATTGAATCTCAGCTCTGCCACCATCAGAAATGAAATGAGTGATCTGGAGGAGATGGGGTATATAGTTCAGCCTCATACTTCGGCAGGCCGTATCCCCAGTGACAAGGGCTACAGATTTTATGTTGACCAGCTCATGGAAAACCATAAGCATGAGATTGACGATGTAAAGACCGAAATGTTTGAAAAGGTGGATCGCCTGGAAACAACATTAAAAACACTTGTCAGAAACCTTGCGGAGAATACCAAATATGCAGCGGTGGTCACAGGACCCTCTATCAGAACAAACAAGATCAAGTTCATACAGACTTCTCTTGTGGATGCAAGGAGACTACTTCTTGTCGTCATGATGCAGGGAAATATCGTAAAGACTTCATCTGTGGTTTTGGACGGTGCAGAGGAGCTTGACTTCAACAGAGTTCTGAGCATTAACATGCTTCTCAATGATGTACTTAACGGACTGAGTGTTGAGGACATCACCGAAGGACGTATCGGACAGCTTCTTGCAAGGACAAGCTATAAGGGTACTGTAAAGACCATAGTTGACAGCATTCTCAATATGCTGGATATCAACCTAGGAGAGAGTCAGATTTATACTTCCGGAGCAACCAACATTTTCAAGTATCCGGAGCTGGTTGATTCTGATAATGCTTCAAAGCTCATCAGTGCTTTTGAAACAAAGGATGAACTTGCTTCCCTTGTGAAGGAATCACAGGAGCAGGCTGACGGGAAAAAGCCTATACAGGTTTACATCGGAGAAGAGTCTCCGCTTCAGAATATGTCCGACTGCTCGGTTATAACAGCCAATTACGAGCTTGGTAACGGACTGAAGGGAACCATAGGCGTCATAGGACCGAAGCGAATGGACTATGAAAAGGTGCTGGAGATACTCAGCAAGCTCCAGAGTGAAATGGATCAGGCATTTCAGTAGCTAAGGTTAAAAAGGCTGCAGGGCAGCTTAAGATATAAAGATCCGGTAAGGATTAAGGACAGGAGGTTATCTTGAAGGACGAAGAATTAAAGAAGTCTTCCGAAGAACAGGGTACAGAAGAGATAAAAGAAGAAAAGGTTGAGGAAACCATGGAAGAGTCTCAGGAAAACAAGGAAGCAGCAGAGGACTCTGAGAATGCGGAAGCTTCAGAAAATGATGAAGCAGAGGCTAAAGATGATGAAAATGCGGCTGAGGATGACGAAACCGTAAAACTCAAGGAAAAGTACGAGGCAGAAATAGCCGATCTTAAGGATAAATACACAAGGCTTTATGCGGAATTTGATAATTTCCGCAAGCGTACCGAGAAGGAGAAGATCCAGAATTTTGACTTCGGTGCAAGAGAAGTAATTGAGAAGCTTCTTCCGGTGGTTGACAATTTTGAAAGAGCTCTCGGAACTGTTGAAGAGGAAGATGTAGAGGATGCTTTCACAAAGGGTGTTCAGGGCATCTACAAACAGATTGAAAAGCTGTTCGAGGATCTTCAGGTCAAAGCCATCAAGGCTGAGGGCGAGAAATTCGATCCGAATCTCCACAATGCAGTTATGACAGATACAGAAAGCGATGCACCTGAGGATACAGTCACACAGGATCTTCAGAAGGGATACACCTACAAAGATCAGGTGATCAGACACAGCATGGTTAAGGTGAAAAAATAGTAAAGCCTCAGAAATCATGTTTCAGTAACACTCGGCAGGAGCAAAGAGTTCCGCCGTTATAAAATTATAAAGAAATCAAGTTTTGTAATAGATAGAAAAGGAGAACATTATGGGAAAGATAATTGGAATCGATTTAGGTACAACAAACAGCTGTGTAGCAGTTATGGAAGGTGGAAAGCCAACTGTTATCGCAAATGCAGAGGGTCTCAGAACAACACCTTCAGTTGTGGCATTTACAAAGAATGGTGAGAGACTTGTAGGTGAGCCTGCAAA
>JAILDF010000183.1 GCA_024689585.1 Oribacterium sp. | reverse complement strand
GTAGGCATCACCGTCTTTTTCAATGATGACGCATCTACCGAAACGGTTCAGTCCGTAGGACAGGCCATCATCGAAAGAGAAGAGGTAAAAAGCGCACATTATACTTCTGCCGAAGATGCGTGGGCTGAATTCAAGTCAGATTATTTTGCCAACAATGAACTGCTGGCTCAGGCTTTTGCCGAGGATAATCCTCTGGCAGGTTCCCAGAGCTATGAGCTGTTCCTTAATGACATCGAGGATCAAAAGGCCATAGTTGAATGGCTATACACTTTTGATTCAGTGAGACAGGTTAACTTCTCCAATGCAGCCGTAAAGGGACTGAGCACAGTAAACAATATCATTTCCTCCCTGAGTATCATCATCATAGGGATACTTCTGGCTGTGTCAGTATTTCTGATCTCCAATACCATCACTGTTGCGGCCCGGTTCCGCAGAAGAGAAAATGAGATCATGAAAATAATCGGAGCCACCAACTTTATGATCCGTCTGCCTTTCCTTGTGGAAGGTGTGGTGCTTGGATTTGTCGGATCTGTCATTCCTTTGGTAGGAATATACTTTATTTATGAAAAAGCCGTCACTTATGTGAATGCTCACTTCTTAAGCATAAGCACACTTTTTGCCCCCATCCCAATCACAACGATCTTCCCTATGATGGTAATCGTTGCTCTGGGTCTCGGTGTGGGTGTAGGCTTTATAGTTTCATTTTTCACCATAAGAAAGTCCTTGAGGGTATGAGAAAAAATCACTTTAGAAAAATACAGCTTCTGCCGTTTGTCATGGCACTGTCTCTCTGTTTCACCGCCACACCTAACCTTGCGGCAGAAAAAGAAAAGCAGTCCATAAACAACTCAAAGCAGAAAATCGATGAGAATAAAGCGAAAATAGATACCTTGGAAGCTGAGCAGAAAAAGGTCAATGAAAAGATCAAGGATCTCGAATCCCTGAAGTCCGATACCGCCGCTTATATCAAAGCCCTGGATCAGAACATGACCGAGGTAACCAATGAGCTTGTCACCATCAACAATTACATTACACAAAAGCAGCTGGATATACAGTTCACACAGGATCAGCTTGCAAAGGCAACCCAGACCGAATCAGACCAGTATGCCAGCATGAAGCTCCGCATCAAATTCATGTATGAGAAGGGCGACACCAATTTCATTGACATGATCCTGAACGCAAAGAGCTGGTCAGACCTTCTTAATAAAGCAGAGTATATCAGCAAGATAACAAAGTACGACAGGGATAAACTTGCAGAATATGAATCCACCCGTCAGCTGGTAAACGACACCCAGACTCAGCTTCAGGCAGAAAACGCCCAGCTTCTGGATCTACAAAATCAAGCGGTTGCAAAGCAGCAGAGTCTTCAGACACTTCTTGACCAGAAAAATCAGGAACTGGCCGCCTACAAGAAAAAAATCTCAAGTGCTCAAAGCGAGATTGCAAGTCAGCAAAGTAAGATAGATGACCTCTATGAGGATATCAGTGCCCAGGAGGCCAATATCGAGGCCATGGAGCGGGAGATAGAGCGTCAGGAAGAGGAAGCCCGCAAGAAGGCCGAAGAAGAGGCCCGCAGAAAAGCTGAGGCAGAAGGCAAGGATCCCAACAGCGCAAAATCGGATTACAAAGCAAGGACCATGACCGGCGGATTCACCTGGCCCGTTCCAAGCAGCGGCAGGATCTCCAGCGGTTTCGGCGACAGAGAATCCCCCACGGAGGGTGCCAGCTCCAACCATAAAGGCATTGACATCGCAGCACCAACCGGTTCCAATGTCATCGCTTCGGCAGCAGGCACGGTAGTTATCGCAACTTATTCCGCAAGTGCCGGAAATTACGTCATGATAAGTCACGGAAGCGGTACCTACACTGTTTATATGCACATGTCCCGTCTCAATGTTTCGGAAGGAGATGAAGTGTCCCAGGGCGAGAGCATCGGAGCTGTCGGCTCGACAGGCTACTCAACCGGACCCCATCTACACTTCGGAATACGTAAAAACGGTTCCTATGTGAACCCGGAAAATTATCTGTAATCATTTATAAATCCTAACAGTTCAGCCGATGGACCAGGGGGACGGAGTTAGTGGTTCATTTTTAGAGAAATGAGCCACTAACTCCGTCCCCCTGGTCCATCAGCTGTTCCGTAACATTTAATCCTTTCATGAAATGAATTTATAAAATTTTTCTTTGTATTAAAAGCCCGGGCAACATATAATAACCTTTATGCAAAACGAAAATAATAATTTAAATCAAACAGATAATCAAAACGAAACCACACAGAAACCAGAAAATCCGAAAAATCATTTATTCGGAAATTTCGATTTTGTTTACGGCTTCCTCCTCGGACTTTTTATCATGTTCACCATAGGAGGCAGTACTTTCTATGTGTATTATTTCGGCATCCCGCCCTTTATCAATGATTACATCAATCACAGAGGCTCGGGTAATGCTTACCTTTCTCTGGCAAGTGCTTCTGAACTTCAGGCCGGTGATAAAGGTACGGTTTCGGACAACACGGACACAGGTGAAACAGACCCTTCCGAAACAAACACTTCAACCATTGTAGATGGTTCTATCGATATGGCAGCTCTCACCAGAAAGCTTGGCATTCTCCAGACTCTTATCGATCAGAATTATCTGTTCCCTGAAGATCCCGGAAAAGCCGAAACTTACATCTATAAAGGTCTTCTTGCCTCACTTACAGACGAGGATCCTTATGCACACTACTATAGTGTGGAAGAGATGAACGATCGGAAATCCAAGCAGAACGGAACCTACTACGGAATAGGTGCCATCGTTCATCAGATGGAAGATACCAAAGAGTGCATCGTTATCGAAGTTTATCCGGGAAGCCCTGCCGAAAATGCGGGAATGCAGATCGGAGATATACTTTACAAGGTTAACGGCATAGACATTTCCGACATGTCCCTTTCCTACGTGGTTCAGAATATGATCCAGGGTGATAAAGGTACTTCTCTCGAATGTGTTGTTAAGAGAGGGGATAGTGAAGTCTCCATGCGTATCATAAGAGGCGATGTGGAAGTTCCTAAGGTAACCAGCGGTACTCTGTCACGACTTGGCATAACTATACCGGATTCTGTTCTTTCAGCTTCTGAAACCACGGGCCTTTCAGGAGACGATATAGGCTATATGTCCTTCGGTAATTTCTACAGCACAGAAGGAAAGCAGGCCAAGGCAGCACTGGACAAGCTTATCGACGAGGATCAGATAAAGGCACTTATCATTGACCTGAGAGGCAATACCGGCGGAGACATTGAGATCGCTTCATCGCTCCTTGACTACATACTTCCGGATAACCTGACAACCTTCACCGAAGGAAACAAGGAATTCCAGCAGGGAAAGACCCTTTTTGCCTATACAAGAAACAAAAACGGAAAGGGACAGGAGTGGTATGCCGGCGACGGTCACGAGATAAATATCCCTATCATAGTTTTACAGAACCAGAATTCAGCTTCTGCTGCAGAACTTTTCTCAGGCTGCCTTCATGACTATGGTTTCGCAAAAGTTGTTGGTACCACCTCTTACGGCAAGGGAATAGTTCAGACAGTGACTACACTTGCCGACGGTTCTGCCGTTGAGTTCACGACCCATTACTACTACATACCGTCAGGGCTCAACATTCATAAGGTAGGTATAGCTCCTGACATCGAGATCCAGCTTGGCAGCACAGCAGATGAGTATATGGTTTCCCTGGAGGATGACCTTCAGATGCAAAAGGCCATCGAAATGCTGGTAACCGGCAATTGATATGAAAACACAAATATAGTTCCTGAATCCGGGATTTCCATCGGATCAGAAAACCATGTGTAATTGGGCTGCCGGAAAAAAGGCGGCGGAATGGAGATAAAAAATGAGAATAGGTACAGGCTATGATGTTCACAAACTGGTCCCCGGAAGAAAGCTGATCCTTGGGGGAGTAACAGTGCCTTATGAGCTGGGACTTGACGGTCACAGCGATGCAGATGTTATCGTACACGCCATCATGGACGCACTTTTAGGCGCTGCTGCATTGGGGGATATAGGTCAGCATTTTCCTGACAATGACCCCAAATATAAAGGTGCAGATTCCATTGAGCTTTTGAAGGAAGTGGGAAATATCCTGAAGAAAGAAGGGTATAAGGTAGGAAATATCGATTCCACCATCATTGCCCAGAGGCCAAAGCTCATGACCTTCCTTCCGGAAATGAGACAGAATGTTGCAGCCGCTTTAGGCATTGACGTAAATCAGGTTTCCATAAAAGCCACCACAGAAGAGCATCTCGGTTTCACCGGAAGAGGTGAGGGCATAAGCTCACAGGCAGTGGCACTGATAGAAAATTTGTAAATAACTCTCATAAACCAAGAGGCACAACCCCGGGTATTTCCCAAGGTTGTGCCTCTTTTTCTTCCTGATCCACCGTGGACGGTTCTCGCCGGCGAGAACCGTCCACGGTGGCAGCCATTGTCACTAAAGAAGAGCAGGCGATTTTTTCGCCTGCTCTTTTTAAATTCTAAGTTTCAATTTCTGCGGGATGCAGTTCAATGTAAAATCCTTCTGCTTT
>JAILDF010000176.1 GCA_024689585.1 Oribacterium sp. | reverse complement strand
AGATACGGAGCTCCTGATTAAAAACTGTGTCGGAGACAACTTTCTTGCATATCTGGTATATGATGACGGTGAAGACGGTGGCTGGGGATTCTATTCAGAGGATGGCGACCTTATAGCAGATCTTGATCAAATAGAAGCATGGATGCCGATCCCGCAGCATGAGAGAGATAAGAATTATATTCCGGTGTGGGAGAGAGAAAAGAAAACCATTTCTGCAGAAATACATGAGGGTATGGATGAGGATACAGAAGAGGAGAAAGATAGATGAGACTGATAAAAGTATTAGGTACCGCTGCAATAATCCGTGGGAAGTATCTTCAAAAATTACATGAAATGGGTGCACCTGCTCATAAAAACCAGTTCCGTGTTATATGTGGATGTACAAGTATGGCAGACGCAAACAGGCAGTGCGAAGCAGCAGGGCTTAATAATAAGACTTTCCAGAGTGATTTTACTTCTGAAACCGGTAATAGCAAAGAACTGGAGCTTGCCGGAGAAGGCGGTCTTTTTATAGAGATTGCTTATAACAGGTATGTGTCTATAGAAGATCTTCTTTCAAAAGGGCAGGATTCAAGAGAAGATAACGGCATGGAGGATATAGAACGATAAACAATATCTATGCAAATCAGTCAATTCAGTGTGACTACTGTAAAGAGATCTGGAATAAGGACAATCTGAAGATGGTTACTATTGAAAAGCATAAACTGTCATTTTGTCCGGACTGCTTTGCAGAATACCAAAAGACAAAACCGGATATAAAAGGCATCGTGAATGAGATCCGTGAACTGGCTAAATTCCATTCCGTAGAGGTTCCGGTACGGTATGGCGATGGTACGGAAACAGTAGATAAGATGCTGCCCCTGGAAGAACTGGATGTGATCTTAAGTGAATTTGCAGAATAGGTGGGAAATATGACAAACGAAGAGGTATTTAAAAATTACGGTTCCGAGAGGTGGGTGGTCAGGGAAGCGCTGTCTTACCTGCTCCAGGAATACTGGGAAGAAGTTATACAGAAATATCCACAGATAGGGAAGCAGATAGGAATGCATTGTCCGATCAATCCGGTTAGTGCCGTAACAGAGTTTCTTAAAGAAGAAACGAATTGCAGCGTAGAATACGCAGAAAAGTCCAAGATGGATACTTTGGATAAAAATGAGATCGGATGTGAGGAATGTCCAAAAGATATTTTTGAAGAAGAAAGGTATTGACAATGAAACAGATAATCGAAAATCGTTATACAAAATCTGAAATTAAGGAACTGTTCATGAGGGTTCAGAGTATGGCTGCAAGTGAAGGGCTTTTTGATGACCGGATCAAGTCAGAAAAAGCACTGATCTTAAGTGATGTAATGAATGTACTTCTTTCGGTTTCTCATGGGAAAGATGTGTCAGAAGATCACGGTAATCCTGTTATGCGAGATGAAATCGAAAAAGATGTAAGTCAGCTTATCGATGAATATAAGAAATTCAGGCGGATGGCATCGACTAATACATCGGCTTATGATAACTGTAAATCAATAATGGCAGAAATTAGAAACCTGGGAGAATTTTCGGAAAAATATCTGGGTTATAAAATAACTATAAAAACTGATCATAAGGGAAATCAGTATGTTCCGGATGACATATTGGATTTTAATATTTCAGATCAAAATAAGGATGAAAGAGAAGTCGAAGATGAGAGGGAGTAATGATAGTGGATACCATAGTTTGTCTGGTGGACAAAAAGAGGTGATCAGATGAACTATACTGCATTCTTTGAGGGGAAAGAACCGGATGATCTTGGGAGAAACCTGTTAAAGATCCTGCATTTCGGACGAATTCGGATGGAACTGACGCATAATTATATCCAGCGGCTGTTTCCGCTTGCAGAGGAGTCCCGGTTCTCCGAATGTGATCTGCTTACAGAAGAAGACCGCCTGGCTTTCCGGGGAAGCATTTTAGCACAGGACGGGATGCGAGGGGCTTATCAAAAGATGTTGTGGTTTTGGAAGTTGGATGGTGAACAATACAAAAACAGTGTCTACCGGCACTGGAATGCGTACAATAACCACAATCACTGGCGGATGAGCCGGGTGCTTAAGAGCCTGCAGTTGCTTGGAATGGAAGAAGAATATAAGGATTTTTCAATGCGGATCCGTTGGATCATCGACCATCCGCAGCAATACCGGGTGACTGGTGTTACGGTGAAGATCTGGATAGCAGAACTGACAGGAAAGGCATGGAGGCAGGAAAAAAGGATATAGGAGAAATCGAAGAAGAAGTGGAGTATATGGATGCACAGGATTATGAATCCCGGAGTAAAGATCCGTCAAAAGATGGATTAGAGTTGTATTTGTGTGAATATAGATGATGATAAAGGATATAAGTATTTCAGCTTATATATATAGCAGGGGAAAACTTCATCCAAATGTATGAGAAATTTGTAAAAGAACAGGATAAAATAGACAGATGACCGGCGCACAAACGCCGGTTATTTTATTAGTCTTCTGATGTTTTAATGTTGAATAATGTTGAATAATATGTTATACTGGTAATAGAGAGTCAAGTAGACATATGAAAACTTTGGAAGAACTTAAAAATGTCATAAGCAATAGAAAAAAAATCATGTTGTATCATGGTTCCAGAGACGGGATAAGTGGAAAAATCCGGCCGGTCAATCATAAACGAGAAACCGGCCAGTGTGATTTCGGTAATGGTTTTTATATGGGGACAGATGAGCGACAGGCAGAAAGCCTGATCTGTGACAAACGCTCCAGAAATCCAATCGTATATACGCTTGAAGTTGATTTTAGTATGATACCGGAAGATAAGAT
>JAILDF010000090.1 GCA_024689585.1 Oribacterium sp. | reverse complement strand
GAATTTCAGTTCAACATCCCTCTTCGCTGGACCATCTCACATATCTACCAGATGGTGCTGGAGAACAGAAGCTTCGTAAAGGATTTTTCCTTTGTGACAACACTTGATTCCTTCATTCACTGGGAGCTGACAGGAGAGAAGGTTACCGGCATCGGCGATGCTGCGGGAATCTTCCCTATTGATTCAGAGAAGCTTGACTATGATGAAGATATGATGGCAAAGTTCGATGCTCTCATCAAGGACAAGGGCTATCCCTGGAAGCTTCGGGATATTCTCCCTAAAGTTCTGGTGGCAGGAGAACAGGCAGGAGCATTAACAGAAGAAGGCGCAAAGCTTCTGGATGAGACCGGCACCCTGAAGGCAGGCGTACCCATGTGTCCTCCCGAGGGAGACGCAGGAACCGGCATGGTGGCTACCAACTCAGTAGCCCCGGGCACGGGTAATGTTTCCGCCGGCACAAGTACATTCGCAATGCTGGTACTTCAGCAGGATAAGAAGCTTTCAAAGCTCTATCGCGAGATAGATATGGTCACAACTCCTGACGGTTATCCCGTAGCGATGTCACATGCCAATAACGGAACCTCGGACCTCAATGCCTGGGTAAATCTTTTCAGGGAGTTTTCCGAGCTCATGGGGTACAGCGTTGACATGGGTGAGCTTTACGGAAAGCTCTACACAAATTCCCTTAAGGGTGACAAGGACTGCGGCGGACTTCTGCCTTACGGATATTTTTCGGGAGAGGGTATCACACACCTGAACGAAGGAAGACCATTATTTGCCCGCACTCCGGACAGTAAGTTTAATCTGGCAAACTTCATGAGAGCCCATCTCTACACCTCTCTCGGAGCTGTAAAGCTTGGACTCGACATTCTTTTGAAGGATGAGAAGGTGCCGGTCAAGAGCATTACCGGTCACGGCGGTCTCTTCAAGACAAAGGGCGTTGCCCAGAATTATCTTGCTGCGGCTGTCAATGCTCCGGTAACCGTTATGGATACCGCAAGCGAAGGCGGTCCATGGGGCGAAGCGCTTTTGGCACTTTATATGCTCCGCGGTAAAGATGCGGGAAGCCTCGGAGATTTCCTTGCAAAGGAGATATTCGCTGATCAGTCCGGAACCACAGTATCCCCGGATCCCGCAGATGTAGAAGGCTTTGAAACCTTCACACAGCATTACAAAGACGGAATCGCAGTAGAACGCGCTGCCGTCGATGCCATGAAATGGTAGTTTTCAGACCCACCGGGGACGGTTCTCGCCGGCAAGAACCGTCCCCGGTGGATAACTAAATGGTAGATTTTCTCCTCATCTATAAATGCATGTTTTCCGCCATTTATATCTGACACACAGATGTCAATCTAATCGGCTATTATATATCTACAGAAAAGCGGTCGGTGCTCATGGGCACCGGCCGCTTAATTCTACCATTCTTGAAAAGTAAGTCAGGTCTGCAAAATCAGTTTCCGACAGCCTGCAGGAGCTGGTTATATTGCTGACAAATATGATATAGCCGCCCCTCTGTGTCAGAGTCATATGATACACCACAAGAACACGGAAGCAATTATCCA
The DNA here is from genome assembly GCA_024689585.1 of Oribacterium sp. Taxonomy (GTDB): domain Bacteria; phylum Bacillota; class Clostridia; order Lachnospirales; family Lachnospiraceae; genus Oribacterium. The sequence continues at coordinate 4,339 of JAILDF010000090.1, read as the reverse complement.
CCATAAAGGTGGCAAACCTGGGATAATTATCCCTTTGCAGATCAAACATGTTGACTACTTTAACAGGGTAGGTATCAAACATAGGATGAAAATCCTCAGGGACAGTTGAAGACAGATCCAGACTGTCAATTTCAAAACTGTTTCCGACGGCATCATAGGTATTTTTCTTTAAACCGAAGGAGGATATAAAACTGTTTTCTCCCAGAAAGTAGACCTCATCCAGGTCATAGGTGACCAATATTTTCTCAAGTGCCGCATTTAATGAAAGGGTTCTTTTCATCATGAACTTATCCATCAGATCCATGATCATATCACTCTTTTGATTATTGATGATCATATGCTGGGCGATGGTCATAACCTTACCGTCATACAGAACGTTTCCGTGGATATGGGGAGTGTAGATGATATAGCGATCCTTGCCCTTTGTCTTGGCAAGATAGAGCATCTTGTCCGAAAGCTGGAACATGCTGTCATAATCCTTTGCATTATCGGGAAAAAGAGCTCCACCCAATGAAATTGTTATGGTCTTATTTTCTTTTTCATCCATGTATTTCTCACGGATATCATATCTTATTGCCCGCAGAATCTCACGAAGCTCCGGTTCCGTACTGACCTTTTCCAAAACCAGCATAAACTCATCACCGCCGATCCTTCCGACAGCACCCTTGTCACCTACGTGTTTCTTTGTAGCCTTTGCTACTTCTATGATCACCTCATCCCCGGTCATGTGGCCCAAGGTATCGTTAACTGATTTAAAATTGTCGATGTCCATCAGGAAGAAATAAAAAGGCTCAGGAGGAGACTTATGCATGAGGTTTTTGGCATAGTCAATGATAGCGCTCTTGGAGTAAACACCTGTCATCTTGTCGTAGCATTCCTGTTCGGCATCGATCTTCATGGATTGTATGTCTGAAAAATCCAACTTTATCCTGCCATCGGGATTTACGGGTTTTTCTATTGTTGCCGCAACCCAGGACAATACGCCGTGTTTATTCCTCACTCTAAAGCAGTATAAAATCGACTTACCGGACTCTACAGAATGTACTGTATCCTTCAGACCGGCCAGATCCATGGGTGGAACGATCTCACTAAGATGCACAGAACTGTTTTGTCCGATGTATGTAAGAAAACTTTTGCTGTATTCCAGAATATTTAAGTTTTCATCAATCTCAACAAAGTAACTCTTGATTTTTTCCATATTGCAGCCTTTTGAATATATAAGAAAGATTTACAGATTGCCGGCAGCAAATCCTGCCGATGACTTAGGTTTATTCTTGATACTTTAAGTACATATATATGCTCAATTATATCATGAAGAAACCTATTTTGTATTAGCCTATAAAAGATTTAAATAGCTTTCCTTCTTACTAAACTCTACGTCAAAATAAAATAAATATATAAAGCAAAAAAATCACTGCTTTCCTGTTGATTTTTTACACATTACTTCTGTTTTTTTATATAATAATAGGCGTGCGCAGTACAATTCCGGAATCATTTTATACGTTATCGAAAAAAGGAGTAATCATGGTTAAACACGTTATTTTATGGACTCTTAAGGATGAACTTTCAGCAGAAAAGAAGGTAAAGATAAAGCAGGAAATAAAGGATGGCCTTGAGGCCCTTAAAGGCAAGGTTCCCGGAATCGTAGATATAAAGGTATATATCAACGGGCTTCCTTCTTCCAATGTTGACCTTATGCTTGATAGTACTTTAGAGAGCGAGGACGCACTAAAAGCTTACGCAACAAACCCTTTACATGTGGCAGTAGCGGATACAAAGGTAAGACCTTATACCAAGGTCAGAAGCTGCCTGGATTTCGAGATCTGACGAATTATATAAGTCTCTGCAGAGAAGATGCTATCATTCTTTTCTTCAGGGACTTTTTGTGAATAAACGAGATTGCCATTTATGACATACAATAATGCATATTTTTATATAATTTGATAAAAATACAGTTTACGGGTATATTTATGCATAATTAATGCTATAATCATTCAGAAATGTTTATTTATACGGAGGACTATACATGTCACAGAGAACAGATATACACAAGATCCTTATCATAGGCTCAGGTCCCATCGTCATCGGACAGGCCTGTGAGTTTGACTACTCAGGTACCCAGGCCTGTAAAGCACTCAGAAGCCTTGGCTATGAGATCGTTCTTGTCAACTCAAATCCTGCCACTATCATGACAGACCCGGAGATGGCTGATATCACATATATCGAACCCTTAAATGTTAACAGAGTCGAGCAGATCATCGCAAAAGAAAGACCGGATGCATTGCTCCCTAACCTGGGAGGACAGTCAGGACTCAATCTCTGCTCCGAACTTTATAAGGAAGGTATCCTTGACAAGTATGGTGTTAAGGTAATCGGAGTTCAGGTAGACGCTATCGAGCGTGGTGAGGACCGTATCGAGTTTAAGGAAACCATGAACAAGCTCGGTGTGGAGATGGCCAGAAGTGAGGTAGCCTACAGCGTAGAGGAAGCCCTGAAGATAGCTGACGAGCTCGGCTATCCTGTGGTTCTCCGTCCGGCCTATACCATGGGTGGCGCAGGCGGCGGTCTCGTTTACAACAGGGATGAGCTTAAGACAGTTTGCGCAAGAGGTCTTCAGGCCAGTCTCATCCACCAGGTTCTGGTAGAGGAGTCGATCCTCGGATGGGAAGAGCTGGAGCTTGAGGTTGTCCGTGACAAAGACAACAACATGATCACCATCTGCTTCATCGAAAATGTTGACCCCGTAGGCATTCACACCGGTGACTCCTTCTGTACGGCACCTTTCCTTACCATTTCAAAGGATCTTCAGGATGAGCTCCAGAGACAGGCCTACAAGATCGTCGAGCATATCGGAGTTATCGGCGGCACCAATGTTCAGTTCGCCCACGATCCGGTTTCGGACAGAATAGTAGTTATCGAGATAAACCCGCGAACCTCCAGATCCTCAGCTCTTGCCTCAAAGGCAACAGGCTTCCCTATCGCCCTTGTGTCTGCAAAGCTTGCAACAGGACTCACTTTAAGTGAGCTTTCCTGCGGAAAATACGGAACCCTCGACAAATACGTTCCCGACGGAGATTATGTGGTTGTCAAGTTCGCCCGCTGGGCATTCGAGAAGTTCAAGGGTGTTGAAGACAAGCTGGGCACACAGATGCGTGCCGTAGGCGAGGTCATGAGCATCGGAAAGAACTATAAGGAAGCCTTCCAGAAGGCTATCCGTTCCCTCGAGAAGGACCGCTTCGGCCTTGGTTTTGTAAAGAATTTCAATGAACTTACAAAGGATGAGCTCCTTAAGCTCCTTATCACACCATCCAGCGAAAGACATTTCATCATGTATGAAGCCCTTCGTAAAGGCGCAACCGTTGATGAGATCTTCGAGCTTACAAAGGTCAAGAAATACTTCATCGAGCAGATGAAAGAGCTCGTGGATGAAGAAGAGGAGCTTCTTAAAAACAAGGGTAATGTTCCTTCCGACGAGGCACTCACTCAGGCTAAAAAGGATGGCTTCTCAGATAAGTATCTTGCGAAGATCCTGGAGGTTTCCGAAGACGATATCAGAAACCGCCGTGAGGCCATCGGAGTTACTGAAAACTGGGATTCCGTGCATGTAAGCGGAACAGAAGACAGCTCTTACTACTACAGCACCTACATCGGACAGGACAATGACAAGGTAAGCACTGACCACCCTAAGGTAATGATCCTTGGCGGCGGACCTAACCGTATCGGACAGGGTATCGAGTTCGACTACTGCTGTGTACACGCTGCCCAGTCCCTGAAGAAGCTTGGCTTTGAAACCATCATAGTTAACTGCAATCCCGAGACCGTGTCTACAGACTATGACACCTCTGACAAGCTTTACTTCGAGCCCCTCACCCTTGAGGACGTTCTCAGCATTTACAGGAAGGAAAATCCTGTTGGTGTCATCGCCCAGTTCGGAGGACAGACACCGCTTAATCTTGCTGACAGCCTGAAGAAAAACGGCGTAAAAATCCTGGGAACAACTCCGGAAGTCATTGACCTTGCGGAGGACCGCGATCTTTTCCGCGCAATGATGGATAAGCTTGGCATTCCGATGCCGGAAGCCGGCATGGCTACCACCGTTGAGGAAGCACAGGCCATCGCGAACAAGATCAGCTACCCGGTCATGGTGCGTCCGTCCTATGTCCTGGGCGGCCGCGGCATGGAAGTGGTCTATGACGATGAGTCCATGGCAGACTACATGCGCGCAGCTGTCGGAGTAACTCCGGACCGTCCGATCCTGATCGACCGTTTCCTGCACCACGCCCTGGAGTGTGAGGCAGACGCCATCAGCGACGGCACCCACGCTTTTGTTCCGGCGGTC
>JAILDF010000087.1 GCA_024689585.1 Oribacterium sp. | reverse complement strand
AGTTTCAGGAAGACAGCGTGTAGCCGGATTCCTAAATACAGTTTCTAAAAATCCTGCATACACCCTGGAGTGTCAGATTGACTGCAATGGTCAATATGAAAAGGCTCTTTCCGAGATGAGGGAATATCTTGATAAGGGACGCGAATTCGATACGGTATTCTGCTTAAATGATCCCGCTGCGGAAGGTGTTGTAGCTGCCCTGAAGGAGAAGGGACTTGCAGGAGATGTTAATGTATACGGAGTTGATGCTTCTCCTGATGCGAAAGCTTTGATAGCAGCAGGAACGATGAAGGCTTCCGTTGTTCAGTTTCCCACCAAAATAGGAGAAACTGCAGCAGATGTTTTATATGATCTGATTGCCGGAAACAAGATAGAAACAAAAATCACAGTACCTGTAGACATTGTGACACAGGATAACATTAATCAATATGAAAAAGACAGATGGCAATAATGCAAAAATAATAAAAGATTACCGGTTGCCGGATTTGCTGATAAATCTGATGATGCATCTGAATTTCTGGATGCTGCTTTTTATTATGTTTATCATGTCCCATGCATTGTGGGGGTATATACATGAAGGCTCGGCACTGTCATTCCTCATGAACTCAAAGCTCATTCCGGACCGCCCCTTTGAACCGATTCTTTCAGCCGGACTGCTCTATGCTTCTTTACTTTTGCTGCTTACAACCGAAACAGATCAGGGGATACAGTTTTTATTTAAACTTTTGACGGAGACATTCATAGTTATCATACTCTCAAGGATCATGAGCTTTAGCTACATGGGAATGTTTCTCATGATCATCGCAAATCTCATAAGAAGACCTACCGGCAAATGGAACCGTAACATAACCTTTGTACTTGTTGGCATATGTTATTTTCTGCTGGAAAGTCAGATTTTGTCTATCTGGATTCCGGTGACCTCACTTTCTGATTATCTGAGCTATTACAGAAGTGATTATGCGAAGATTATTCAGGGAATAATCAATGTTGGAAAACTTCTCAATGTATTCCTGTTCATGTGCTATATGTTTTTCATGGTCAGAATCCAGATGAGTGAAAATGAACGTATTTTGTCTCTCAATGAGCAGCTGAGGGAGGCAAATGTCAAGCTCGAGGAGTATTCGGAAAAGTCAGCCCTGATGGCACAGACCAGTGAGAGAAACCGCCTGGCAAGAGAGATTCACGATACCATAGGGCATTCTCTGACAGGAATCGTAACAGGAATAGAAGCCTGTATCATGCTGTTTGATACCAATGGGGAACTGGTAAAGGAGCAGCTCAAAGCTATTTCGGAAGTGGCTCACAGAGGTATGGAGGATGTACGAAGATCCGTAAGAGCCCTGAAGCCGGATGGTCTGGAAAATATGCCCCTTGACCTTGCGATCGAGCAGATGATAGATGAAATGCGTCGATCCACGGGAATTCATTTTCACTATGACTGCTCTGTGAAGCTAAGAGATAATTTCGGAGATGATGAAGCGGAGGCGATATACCGAACGGTTCAGGAGGGCATCACCAATTCTGTAAGGCACGGAAAGCCTCAGGATATCTGGGTTACGATCAGCAAAGCAGATGGAAAGCTAAACATTATCATCAGGGATAACGGCGCAGGTTGTCCTGACTTTGAAAAGGGTTTTGGTCTCAGCCATATGGAGGAGCGTCTGGAGATGCTTGGCGGAAAAATAATATGCGATGGAAACAACGGATTTTTGCTTCAGGCGGAGATACCGATTCGCTGGGGAACGGAGGTAGATTAGACCGATGATCAAAATATTGATTGCCGATGATCAGGAACTGATGCGTCAGAGCCTTAAAATGATACTTAGTGGTGTAGAAGACTTTGAGGTTACGGATGCTGTATCCAACGGCACGGATGTTATCAGAAGTGTGAGAGAAAACAAGCCGGATGTGATCCTTATGGACGTGCGGATGCCCAAAATGGACGGAGTGGTGTGCACCAAGATAATCAAGGAAAATACACCCGATATCAAGATAATCATACTTACCACCTTCGATGATGATGAGTATGTTTTCAATGCCATAAAAAACGGTGCCAGCGGGTATCTGCTAAAGGGAGTTTCCTTTGAGAAGCTCATAGAAGCGATCCGAAAAGTATACAGCGGGACAGCCATAATAAATGACGACATAACCAATAAGGTGCTCAAGCTCTTTTCGGAAATGGCAAAATCAAAGGATTCTGTTGAAGTGCCGGAACAGAGCCTGGAGGAGATAAAGGATAGCGAATGGGCAATCATCGAAGGAATAGTTGAAGGTCTTTCCAATAAGGAAATCGCCACGAAGCTCAATTTCTCCGAAGGAACCATAAGAAATAATCTGAGTAATATCTTAAACAAACTTGGTCTCAAGAACAGGACGCAGCTCGCGATATGGGCAGTACAGTCCGATGCGATCAATCGGATGAACAGCAGAAATAAAGAACGGAACTAAAAGATGAGCATGTGGGATAACAGAAAAAACAAATATTGGCTTTCCCTTTTTCTTCTGATCGTTGTTATTTTACTGAGGACTGACTGGTGGAGAACACTTCCTTTTCATCATAAAAATGTTTTGACGGTGGGCGTATTTTCTGACAGCTATTGGAATCAGCAAAACGGAAATCAGCACAAGTTTATCGACAGTATGATCAAAAAGTATGAAGAGCAGAATCCCAATATCAGGGTTGTTTATGAGAAGGGAATCCTGAAAGAGGATTATTCCGAGTGGCTG
>JAILDF010000076.1 GCA_024689585.1 Oribacterium sp. | reverse complement strand
CGAAGCTGCAGGCCTGGAAGCCGTTGCTGACTTTGCATCTGCCGGAGCTGGCTTTGTGGTAACCGTTGCAGGCTTTGAACCCGTTGATACAGGCTCGCTCTTTTTGCTCTCATCCATTTTAGGCTTCGATGCAGTAAATGTCGGCTTTGGCTTAGCAGGTGCTGTAACCTGCGGTTTGCTTTCAGGCTTTTTCTCAGGTTTTGAAACGGAAGCCTTAACATCTGAACTGTCAGCTCCATGTCCGCTTAACTTCGTATCCTCTGTTGTTTCAGGAGGGATATAAGCTGCAGGCTCAGGAGGGATGTAAGCCGTTTGTTTCCTCTTATAAGTTGATCCTGCACTCTTCAGATTAAACTTATCAACCAGACTGTGCATGATATTAGCCTGACCGGCAAGCTCTTCCGCTGCTGCCGCAGACTGCTGGGCTGTTGCGGAATTGGTCTGAACAACTGATGATATCTGGTCGATTCCGACAGTAACCTGCGATACACCTCTAGCCTCTTCTTCAGATGCCACTGAGATTTCATCAACCAGAGAGGTTATCTGAACTGATTTCTCTGTAACTGTACCGATTGCGGAAACTGTCTCTTCAGAAATCTGTCCGCCGCGCTGTACAGCTTCAATGGTCTCTTCGATAAGCACTGCTGTGTTCTGTGCAGCTTCCTGTGATTTCTTTGCAAGATTACCTACCTCATCAGCTACAACGGCAAAGCCCTTTCCAGCTGAGCCCGCTCTTGCAGCCTCGATGGCAGCATTAAGTGAAAGGATATTGGTCTGGAATGCGATATCATCGATGGTCTTGATGATCTTGCTGATCTCATTGGATTTATCAATGATATCATCCATCGCAGATGTCATCTCTGTCATCTTTTCATTTGAAGCCTTCATAGCCTCACCGGCCACTGTTCCAAGTTCTGACGCTTCCTTCGCCTTTGATGCAGTAACCTTAATCTTATGAGAAATCTCATTCATCGTTGCAGAAAGCTCTTGTACAGAGGAGGCCTGTTCGGTTGATCCCTGAGCCAGTGCCTGTGCAGCGTCGGAAACCTGCTCTGCCCCGCTTGATACCTGTTCAGATGACTGTTTGATATCAAGCATTGCCTGATTCAAAGTATCAGTGATATTCTGCATGGTGCCAAGAAGAGGAGCATATGCACCAACATAATGGTGGTCGGCATCATTAAGGTCTACCTGGAAATTGCCTCTGCTGATCTCTTCAAGCTTTCCTGAAATATCCCTGATGATATCCTGTATTCTTTTTACGACTGCGCTTATGCCTTTTAAGGCAACTCCTATCTCATCGTTTCTATGATAATCAAATTCTATATCAAAGTTACCTTGTGCAACTTCTCCGGCAACAGATGAAATCTTGGAAAGCGGAGCCAGATCCTTATGTACCAGAGTATATGTAAGGAACAGTATCAGCGCAACGATCAGTATGGATGCAATGATGATCATATTCCTTATACTGTTTGCAGTCGCATTGTACTCTTTTTCCGATACAGCCGTCATTACCCACCAGGTCTTATTTCCCATTTTCAAAGGAGCATAGAACCTGAGTACAATGTCTCCCGCAGCGGATCTGGTGGTGGCTACAAACTTTTCGCCTTTATCAAAGCCTGCCTTTATCTTCTTATGTGCATCTTCATCTACGACTTCCCCAAAGCGCTTACCGATATTCTGGGTATTTGTAGAGTAGAGGATATACTCATTTTCATTGATTATATTGCTGAAAAGTGAAGAGAAGCTCTTGCCGGTATTATCAACAACCTTAAAAACATCCGCATAGACATCAATGATAACCGCACCCACGGTGGAACCACTGCTATTATTTATAGGATAATAACAGGTGATCATATTGACGCCATCTTCCACATAAGGATCGGAAAAACCGTTGCCTCCCTCCTTCAGCGCCTTTGTATAGTAGACCTCATTGCAGTATTCATCATAGGCAAGATTTTCCACCAGATTCTGTTCCGCATCACTCATATTTACGTATGGAGCGTAGTTTTCGATATTCTTCGAAAATGCTCCCGGTTCCATAAGGAAGCCTACGCCATATATAGCATCATTATCACGTACTGCTTCAAAAAGCTCATTTACAATGATGGTCTCAGCTTCAAAACGGCTCGGCGATATAGGAGTACCCATAACCCGGCTTATAAGCTTAAGCCCCTTATCGCTGGAATTCTCCAGACCGGATTTCACCTCCGAAATCCAGTCTGTGGTGAAAGAACCGTCGATATCATCTTCCTTTTCATTGATTATCTTTATAGCACTTTTCATGCTGTGATAAATCTCATTGGTTCTCACCAGAATACTGTCAACCTTATCCACACTTGCTTCGGAAAGCTCCATAAGAGACTCTCCTTCAAATTTCTGGATGGTTTTACTGGACAAAGAAGACACAAATACCGCTAATATTATAAGGCACAACAATATGGCAGCGCCTATAGTCAGCGATAATCTCACACCAAGCTGCATGTCCTTTGTTACATTTTCCAATTTCTTTCTTTTCTTATTCATTACTACGCCTCACTTCGTGTAATCTCTGTACACATGTTACATAGACTTCATATCGGCTGTTTGAGAAAGCATTATAAGGTTTTGATATACATTTATTTTACCCCTTAAAGAGTTACCTGTTTTTCTTCTTTAATATAATGCTTTGAAATCACAGATCTTCACAAAAACACATGAACAGACAGCTTCCGGACATTGAATTGAAAAAATAACATTAATTGCTTATAAATGCTTATTTCTTCGTCGAAAGACTATTAAGGATGTCTGATGATAACCATCAGAGCATTATGGACAAATAACCGATCGATCAATTATTCAGAAGGATCTGAATCCAATCGAACGAAGGATCGTCGATAAGGAGTCATTATGCTAAATCTATACGGAAACGGAATCAATCTGACGGAACGTACGCTGGATTTTCTGTGGGGCAGACAGAATATCACTCTTAACAATATTGCGAACGTTGATACTCCGGGATTTAAATCCAAATATGTTACCTTCGAAAACATTATGGGAAGAAAAATCCGGCATGCCCAGCTGGAATCGGCAACAGCCAAAGAAGTGGAGCGGGCCATCGACAGCACGAGAGCCACTGTTCATACCACAACCAATGAGTCCACAAGGCTTGACGGAAATAACGTGGATATGGATCAGGAACAGGTAGAGCTTGTAAGAACAACCTTTGAGTATCAGCTCATGGTCCAGTCCCTGAATAATGACTTCAACCGTTTAAAGGATTCGGTGGCTACATTCTAATGTAGTTTCCTGAGGTCAGCATTACAAATGAACTGAAAATAACCGTAATTTTAGAAAAAAATTTCTGTAATATCATTTTTTCGTAAGATTACTCTTATTTTTTAAAAATGTTTTGACGAAATAGCTACTAGTGTTGAAATTGTTTAATTAAAGGTGGTACAGAATCATATGAATGCAGAAATGGAAGGAATGCTTGATACTTATCTCTTTGAGACTAATGGTCTTCTTGACCGTCTGGACGAGATCCTTATGGAAGCCGAGAAAGTCGGTGAATTCTCTACAGACAATGTAAACGAGATTTTCCGTATCATGCACACGATCAAAGGTTCAAGTGCGATGATGGAGTTAACTCCTATCTCCGTAATCGCCCATCGTATCGAAGACCTTTTCTTCTTCATCCGAGATAAGGGCATTGAGTTCCTTAACGAAGATCAGAAAAAAGGCCTGTTTGATCTGATGTTCAAATCAGAAGATTATCTCCGCGGCGAGGTCGGTAAGGTTGAAGCTGGTGAAGAAGTCGATCCGGATATAACCGAATTCCAGTCTGCAATTGAAGCCTACCTGCAGAAGCTGAAGGACGGAGAAGCCGGCTCAGAAGGTGCTGCTCCAGCAGCAGGCGGTGATGCAGCTGCTCCTGCAGCAGCAGGATCCTCCAATCTTCCGGACGATCCGAGCGCGCAGGTATTTATCCATATTTTCCTCGAAGACGGAATCGGAATGGAGAATCTCCGTGCGTTTATGATAGTAAATGCATTGAAGGAAAACGGAATTGATTTCCGCTTCTATCCTTCAGATATGGATCAGAATCCTGACAGTGCAAAGGTTATCATAGAGGATGGCTTCTATCTTGCGTTTGATTCATTGGATACAGCAAATATGGCAGAGGAAGGTCTGAAGACCCAGGCATATATCAAGAGCTGTGAGACTCTTGATGCTCCTAAAGCTGAAGACAAGCCTGAGCCTGCACACGCAGCGGCTCCCGAACCGGCACCCGCACCCGCACAAGCGGCTCCTGCGGCATCGGCTGCTCCTCAGCCAGCCAAGGCACCTGCTCCTGCACCTGAAGCCGATAAGAAGCCGGCAGCAAAGAGCAACACACCTGTTAAGTCCAGTCTTATCAGCGTTAACCTCCAGAAGCTGGATGCCCTTAATGACCTTGTGGGTGAGATCGTTATCACAGAATCAATGGTAACATCATCTCCTGTTCTCAATCAGCTCCCTCAGGAAGAGATGGACAGCTTCCTTAAGTCCGCAAGACAGCTTCGTAAGTTAACAGATGATCTTCAGGACATCTCAATGTCTCTCCGAATGGTATCCATCTCCGGTGTTTTCCAGAAGATGAGCCGTATCGTAAGAGATATGAAGACAAAGCTCAACAAGGACGTACGTCTCACCGTAATCGGTGAAGATACGGAAGTTGACAAGACCATCGTTGATGCCATCCAGGATCCTATCATGCACATCGTGCGCAACTCCATGGATCACGGTATCGAAGAGACCGCCGATGAGCGTATAGCTGCAGGAAAGGACCCTCAGGGTGAACTTATCCTTTCAGCAACACATACTTCCAGCGAGGTCGTTATAGAAGTTAAGGATGACGGTTATGGTATGGATCCCGACAAGCTTCTTCAGAAGGGTGAAGAGCGCGGTATCCTTACAAAGCCGAAGGATCAGTACTCCAAGAAGGAAGCATTAGGCCTCATCATGCTGCCGGGCTTCTCAACCAACAAGCAGGTTACCGAGTATTCGGGCCGAGGCGTTGGTATGGACGTAGTTAAAAAGAATCTTGAGTCCGTAGGTGGTACTCTGAGTATCGACTCAGACCTGGGCAAGGGAACCACCATGACCATGAAGATTCCTCTCACACTTTCAATTGTTGATGGTATGAAGGTTGCTGTAGGTGATACAACATTTACTATTCCTATCGCCAACATCAGATCTTCCTTCAAGATCGATAATGCTGAGATCATTCGCGATGAAAACGGAAACGAAATGATTGACCGTGACGGAGAATTCTATCCTATCGTCAAGCTCAATGAGTTCTATAACATTAAAGGAAAGCACGACGACGATATGACCGAAGGAATCATGGTCTGGGTTGAATACGGTGACAAGAGCTGCTGCCTGTACGCAGATGAGCTTATAGGTGAACAGCAGGTAGTTGTTAAGCCGCTTCCTCAGTTCGTTTCTATCTTTGATCTGAAGTCACGAGGCATAAGCGGATGTACGATTCTCGGTGATGGCACCATCAGTATCATTCTTGACGTACTTGGCGTATACAATGCAGCCATCGAAAATAACTGAGAGGAGGAGTATACATGTCAGAAGAAATGAATACACAGGCAGCTACTACCGATGAAATGAAATTAGACGATCCTAAGAACTTACAGCGTTGCCTTACTTTTGAATCAGGCGACTTGATCATGTATATGAGCACGGATTATGTTACAGAGATCATCACAGACCAGTACATAACCACTCTCCCGCTTGTTCCTGAATATGTAAAGGGAATCATCAATCTGAGAGGTTCCGTACTTGCAGTCGTAGACATTCGTCTTCTTATGGGACTCGGAGCTACTGAGTATACAAGTAAAACCTGTATCATCATTTTAAATATTGAAAATGTACCTATCGGAATTGTTGTTGACAATGTGCGGCAGGTAGTTGATATCGACCTTGACACCGTTAAGCCTATTCCAATGAAGCGTCAGAAGAAGCTTCTCAACGGAATGCTCAACATGGATGACGGCACTGTTGCAATGTCATTTGACTGCGATGCACTTATCAATGCTAATGTCTTATAGTAATAATCGGCAGCTATCCGGGCAAAACCGGATAGCTTTTTGCCATATAAAGGGGAACTCATAATGGTCACATTAACAGATGAAGATTTTAACCGTCTATACAAGTACATACAAACAAACTACGGCATCGATCTCAGCAAGAAAAAGCAGCTCATAGTGAGCCGTCTTTCCAACTCTCTCACCGCGGATGGTTATGAAAGCTTCCATGATTTTGTGGAGCTTATATTAAGCGGCAGGGATCAGGAATCAACTGTTTCCATGCTTAACAAGCTGACTACCAATTACACCTATTTCCTGCGCGAAAAAGAGCATTTTGATTTTCTGTGGAATACCATTCTTCCGGAGATAAAGAAAAAGCACGCCATGGATAAAACAGTATATATATGGAGTGCAGGCTGCTCCTCAGGAGAAGAGCCTTATACCATCATGATGTATCTTCTGGAGTTTTTTGGTCATGAAGCTTCAAAATGGGATCTCCGCATCCTGGCCAGTGACATTTCCCAGAATATACTTAATTCAGCCATGAATCCGACCTATGGTGAAGACAGTTTATCAAAGCTTCCTCCCGCATGGCAGAAAAAGTATTTTGTAAAACAGCAGGACGGGAACTACACTATCGCTCCTGTTATAAAGAACAATGTTGTCTTCAGAACCTTTAACCTGATGAATCCCATAAAATGGAAACACACCTTTGATCTCATCTTCTGCCGTAACGTTATGATCTATTTCGACCAGCCCACAAAGGATGCTCTGGTCAAGCGTTTTTACGATTATACAGACCCCAACGGTTACCTTTTTATAGGTCATTCCGAGGGTCTCAATAAGGCAAATTGTCCTTACAAATATTTGATGCCTGCGATTTACCAAAAGGTTTAACTAAAGAAATATTTTTGTGATATACTTGAATTAACTTAATGTTTTACATGAGCTGAGAATGTCATCAACCCATGCACATCATTAACAAATCAACATAAAGGGGTTGTGTTTTATGGCTTTAAAGGAAAAGATAAAGGTATTTGTTGTAGATGATTCCGCTCTGTATCGTAATTTTCTTATGAACAACATAGCTGTGGATGACCGTTTCTCCATAGTTGGTCATGCGGTTGATGCTTTCGATGCAGCAAAAAAAATACCCGAAGTCAATCCCGACGTCGTTACGCTTGATATAGAGATGCCCGGTATGTCCGGTATAGATTTTCTGAAAGAGCTTCTGCCTAAGTATCCGGTGCCCGTAATACTCGTATCGACCCTCAATATCCGTGTATTCGACGCTCTTGCTGCAGGTGCAGTTGATTATGTACATAAACCGGATTTCAATGACCAGAATGTTTCAGTATCTTTTGTGGAAAGACTGAGAAGCAAGATCTACATTGCATCCTTTTCAAAGGTACGTGTGCCCCAGCAGGCTCATCCTGAACCCGGAAAAGCCATTACCGTATCACAAAATAATCTTATGAAGGAAACATCAGGGAATCTAAGGGTACCAACAGGAGCCGCACAGAAGATAATCGCCATAGGTGCATCTACAGGCGGCACGGAAGCTATCCTCAGTGTTGTACGAAACTTCCCGGCTGATATGCCCGGTGTAGTCATTACCCAGCATATGCCGGCGGGATTCACCACAATGTACGCTGAACGTTTGAACCGTATCTGCAAGATGGAGGTTCTGGAAGCAAAAAACGGCGATCAGGTAAAGCAGGGTCGTATGCTTTTGGCTCCGGGCGGATATCAGATGAGAGTCCAGAAAATGGGCAGCGGATATACAGTCAGTGTCACACAGGAAGATAAAGTCAACGGACACGCTCCTTCAGTAGATGTCCTTTTCAATTCTGTAGCCCAGAATGTTCGTGAGAATGCCATTGGTGTCATACTTACAGGTATGGGTGCCGATGGTGCTGCGGGTCTTCTCAGAATGAGAAAGAACGGAGCTTTCACCATAGGACAGGATAAGGAATCCTGCGTAGTTTACGGTATGCCTATGGAAGCTTATAAAATTGGCGCTGTATGTCAGCAGGCATCACTTTTGAACATTCCTTCACTTATTTATAAACAGCTTGGTATAACCAAGTAAGATAAATCAGGCAGGGAAAAATGAGCACACAGACCGCTAATAAAAGTACAAATACATGGGACGGTCTGAATTATGACCGTAAGGAAACATTTGTGGCCGACAGCGCGGCTGCCGGTGGTTCAGGTGCGCATAAAACCCTTAAGGAACGCTTTGCGGATTTTCGCAGAGATATGGATGCCCGGAAGGCTGAAAACCAGAACCTGAAGGCAAATCTCACAGAGGAAGAGATCTTTCTCGGACAAGTCCTTCGGGCGGGGATAGCATTATCTGCCCTGACCCTATACATGAGCGCTGCATATATGGTTCACCCTTATACAGCTCAGGATGTTGTGGATATGGGCAAAACCTCTATTCAGTCCGTCGATAAAACTGTTCGTATGCCTTACGATACCTACAGAGAATATTCCACCTTAATAGATGCCGATGACGCCGCAAAACAGGCACTTATGGCACAGAAAAGGGCTGATATGGCGGCTCAGGAACAGATACAGTCACATCTCT
>JAILDF010000067.1 GCA_024689585.1 Oribacterium sp. | reverse complement strand
TACAAAGTAAAGATTAAGCAGAATATTAATGAAACCAGATATGGTAAGTAACATCAAAGGCTTACGGGTATTACCGGCTGCGCTGTATGTAGCATTACCGAAGTTAAAGATTGCAAGTGCCGGAATACCGAGAAAATATATACTCAGATACTTCATCGCCCCGGGCAGTAAAGATGACTTGGTTTTGAGTAATGACAAGACCCATATCTTTGTAACTTCACTGAATAGCATCGTAAAAAGACCTATAATCAGACATAGGGCGAATGCTGTGAACACTGCTCTTTTCACTGCTTCATTTTTGCCTTTGCCTATCGTATAAGCCACGGTAACATTTACACCGTTTGCAATGCCGATAATAAATGTTGTATATAGTGTCACCAGCGTGGTTGTGGATCCCACAGCGCCTAGTGCTATCGGTCCCGCAAATCTTCCTACGACTGCAATATCAGAGATATTGAAAAGGATCTGCAGCAAATTAGATGCTATTAGCGGAAGGCTGAACATTAAGATGCCGCTCCAAAGAGGAACCTTAGTTAGATTTTTTGTTGCATTTGACCTGTTTCCCATTTTGTGTGCTTCCCTGACTCATTAATAATCAAGTACCCATTATAGCGTACAAATCACATTACGACACAACAAAATACCTGTCACCTAACTAATCTGATCCGGAATCTCAGAGAAATGTAGTTATGTTTTAGTGATTTTGAGGAAGTGGATAAGGTATAAGCCTCATCCCACGCACGCGAATGCCGAGAAATCGAACAGCTCTCCCATTGTATTGCTAATCTTGCTTGGCTCCATTGCTTCTTTTAGCATCCCTCATAATGTTGTTTGGTATGCTCATCTGTGCTGCCGTATCTATAAAATGGTTTGACCAGGGATTTTTTGACTTTTTTCTGTTCTTCAGTGAGTTTCCGGTCCGGATTGGATTTCAATATCCATATCATGAATTCCAAATGGCTGACTGGGTCTTCAGCCAACTCTAGTACATAATTTTTATCCGGGTACCAGTCTCGAACTATATACCCCATATCTAAGATACTTTCGACGAGCTCATCATATTCCTGATGAGTCATCTTAACGTGAGTCTTTGTATTTTTCTTTGCAGACAATGCTTCTTTCATATGTCTTTTACTTGTACAAAGATTTCTTGTCACATACAGCGGATAATCTGCTTCAAGTGCCCTCCTTAAATAATTTTCATACCTTTTCTTTGGTACAAAACAATTATGTGGAGGGTTATTCTCGTATTAGTATTTTGGGGAAATAAAATTGAAAAATACTTTGGAAATCCCAAATCAGTTGCGATTTCAAGGAAAAGGGAAATTTATGCAAAATAAAGCAGCTATTTCTAAATAACTGCTTTAATGGGTAAATATAGATTGTGATTATTCTGCAACTTCCCAGCCTACAAGCTTTCTGGCCTTCGAATCGAATGAAACGCCTACCTTATAAAGCTTTCTTTCATCAGCAATGTATGGCAGAGCATATTCTTTTGTGTCAATTTGAGCGAGAGCGGCTTCAGCTGTATCATCCCTCTTGAATTCAAAGAGATAAATAAAGTCATCTGTAGTGACTCTGCAATGAATACGATCACTATAAGTATGTATTTCACAATCTGTCAGTTTTCCAAGTAGTGTAAGCCAGCACTTCGACTTTTACTTTAGTGACAATAAAACCGGCTAAAATCATAAAATGATCCTAGCCGGTTAATTTATCATATAAAGATGGATAGATTGAATATTATCTGATCATCGCTTTTCAGAGGGTTACCGGCAGATTTGGGGGCTGCCGGCTTTGAGTAGTATGAAAAAAACTTTTTGGGGTATCAGATGTTCCTCATCTGATGAATTTATAATATCACCCTATACTGAAAAGAAACTGAAACTTGAAATATTTTCTGTCCCTAAACAAAAGACAGCTCCATCTGCCCGTTAACCCATGATTTTTGTGCTACATCATGTATTTTGTCTCCGTCAGAATAATTCCCGATAAGAAACGGAGACTTCGGATCATGAAGCCTGCTTTGCGAGAGTACTATTTCCGCTTCTGCGTTGGCATAACAGTACTTACAGAGATGCTTACAGGTATTATAGGCCCCTATATCACATGTAAGATAACAGGAACATTCTGCCCGTGCAGCTTTTTTCTTAGGAGCATCAAGTCTTTTCCCGATTGCTTTCTCATAATCACTTATACGCATGCAGCCACCACAATCGGCACCATATATTGATAGCTCATCTCCTTCAGCGCAAGGCTTTACAGTCATCCCATGAAGGGACGCAATCCTTATCATTTCTTTTCCAAGTCTTAGCCTCTGCTCTATACTTACTTCCCTTGCTTCAGGGAAATTCCTTCTTACTTTAGGGAAAAGATCTATGAAGCTTATGACAACGGTCTCTGTATATCCATCAAGAGCTGATGCTATCTGTTCAAACGCATGTATATGGTACTCTTCTGTATAACGGTCTGAAATAAAGATAGGGTCATAACGCCATCCCATGGAATTCTTTCCAACCATCTTCGAAAGTTCTATGAAGTCCTCTATCACCTTATGTTTGTCTGGTACATTAGGCTCTATATCTCTCCCGTAGGGAGTTATTGTAACAAACCAGTACTGACCGTAAGGTTTAAGTAGATTCATGTATTTAAACATTGGAGAAGGATTCTTTGTACAGAACCCGATAACATCAACAACTTGAGGTGAAAGACGGTAGCGGCTGACCTGTTCAGGATTATAGGGATTACGGACACATACAAAACCTTCTTTCAGCCTTCTGGAAAACCATTCCGAATAAAATGCAGGTATGTCCGTCCTTTGTCCTGTGTTTATTATCATTACCTATCACCGCCTCACAAGATGATCCTACTGTATCCTTAGCACCTTGCCTTAGTATACCACCGCATCATCTGCTGTGTATCCTTCAATAGAACCTGCTTTAACCTGGATACATGCGTAGCTTAACTCTGAATCATCAGCTGCAAAAAACTGTCTCTTTCCTTCAGGCGAAATCTTAACTACATCACCTTTAGCGATTTCAACATCTTCTCCATCTATCGAAGCCTTGCCCTTTCCGGAAAGGATGATATAAATCTCTTCGTTCTTCTTATGTGAATGTACAAAGGGAACACTTGCTCCGACAGGAAGATGGTTAATACTTATCTCTGCTCCTGTTAATCCAAGCACGTCATGAAGCTCTGTTCTTGGGTCCTCAGTTACATTTACCTTTTTGAAATTTGACATATTGTTTTCCTCCATTTGTTTGCTATTTGTTTTTGTTTGCTGTATCATCATTTTATTCTCAGGAATTATTTAAACAAGTACGAACATTTATAATACATAGTTACATTTTTGATACTATTGCGCATTTTCAGGGAGAATTTTTATGAAAAGTATTTACGGTCAATGTCCTTATGCAACAACCCAGAGAGTTCTTCAGGGAAAATGGGCTATAGTTATCCTGTTTCAGCTAAGTACAGGAACAAAGCGTTTTAACGAGCTTGAACGGAACATTCCGGAAGTCACAAGAACGATGCTCACAAGACAGCTAAGACAATTAGAGGATGATAAGCTGATTATAAGAAAGGTATATGCTGAAGTTCCGCCAAGAGTAGAATACAGCCTTAGCGAAATGGGTGAAAAATTCAGGAAGGTATTGGACCAGATTGAGTTATTCGGATTTGAATATATTGAAGAATTAAGGAAATGCAATGCTTAATGGAGGTTGACAATGAGTGAAATAAGAGACAAAAACGGACTTACCGAAGAAGAATATTTAAAATCCTATGATTCCAATAAGTGGAAGAAGCCATCTTTGACAGCAGACATCTGCATAATCACAAAAAAGGACTCAGAAGAAAAGGTACTGCTCATAAAGAGAGGAAATCATCCCTGTCTCGGTAAATGGGCCTTTCCCGGAGGTTTTTCTGAGGAAGGTGAGCGAATTGAGGAAACAGCTGCAAGAGAGCTGTCAGAAGAAACTGGTGTTGAAATGGCACCGAAAGATCTTACGTTAATAGGAGTTTACAGCAAACCGGGAAGAGATCCTCGTGGATGGACAGTTTCTGCAGCATATTTAGCTGTGGTTGATGCTGATAAGGTAAAGCCTATTGCCGCAGATGATGCAGCGGATGCCGGATGGTTTACCGTTATAAATGATGACGACAATATTAGATTCGTGAATGGTGAATTAGAACTTACACTTAAAGACCTTGCCTTTGATCATGATGATATTATGATGGACGCACTACAAAAGGCCTGACAGACAGGCCTGTACATAAAAAGGAGCAGCCCCCAGATTTAAACTGAGGTCTACTCCTTCTTTTAGAATAGACAGTCCTTATTCTTCAGATGAATTTGAGTCATCTGATTCAGAATCATCTTTTTCATCATTGCTTGAATCATCCTCCGATTCATCGCTGTCTGATTCGCTGTTTGAATCTTCATCCTTTGAGCTACTATCATTTTCTGACTCTTCAGATTCCTTATCATCAGAAACCTTATCTTCTTCAACAGTATCATCTTTTTCGCTGACCTGTTCAGCATCTTGAGATGAATCTGTTGAAGATTTGGTGGTTTCCTTAACCTCTGTCTCTGCCTTGTCCAGTGAACTCTCATCGACTTCTTCTGATCCTGTCTCAGCGTCCTTCGAATCGGTTTCGCTGATCTCGGTAGATTCAGAGTCTTCTAAAGCAATTTCTTCTGCCCTGGCTCAAGATCATCTGCGGAATCGTAGATACCATCTCCGTCTGTATCAGGCTTATCATTTTCATCGATCACGCCATCACCGTTAATATCATCAGGCTGTCCGTCACCGTCTTCATCGACTATTCCCCAGTTGCCTTCTTCTACAGTTCCGTCTGTTCCGTCTGTTGGTCCATCAGGGTTTGAAGGATCGAAGCCTTCTGTTCCATGGTCTGCACCA
>JAILDF010000065.1 GCA_024689585.1 Oribacterium sp. | reverse complement strand
TGTGAAGCCGTGACCAAGGGAATGACATTCCAGGATAAAGGAACCGAAGCAGACGCAAACCTTATGGTGGCAGAAAGCTTCAGGGATAAGCTTCTCTCCGAAGGCTATGACGTGCTTATGATAAGAGACGGTGAAGATGTGCAGCTTGACGATGTTGCAAGAGCGGTTCTTGCAAACAACAAGGCAGACTGTCATATCTCCATTCATTTCAATGATTCCTCCAGCGGCATGGGAGCATATTATGTTTCGGCCCCGGATAAGCTTAAAAAGCTGGAGCCGGTATCCAAGTACTGGAATAAGTCAAAGAAGCTTGGTGACAGCCTGATCTCAGGACTTGAGGCCAATGGAGTAAAGATAAGCTCCGGCGGAAGCGTGGAGGAGGATGTGGTTCAGACAGCATATTCATCGGTTATTTCGGCTTTTGTAAAGCTTGGCGACAAGACAGCAGATCACTCGAAGGAAGCCTGCGACAAGTATGCTGAAGGGCTTGTTCTGGGCGTAAACAAGTATTACGGTTTTGCATGATAAGTGAGACCTGGGTTGTTTGTATTCCGGTATGATGCCTTCCCGA
This sequence comes from Oribacterium sp., assembly GCA_024689585.1. Taxonomy (GTDB): domain Bacteria; phylum Bacillota; class Clostridia; order Lachnospirales; family Lachnospiraceae; genus Oribacterium. The sequence continues at coordinate 8,447 of JAILDF010000065.1, read as the reverse complement.
TATTACGATTTTGCATGATGTGTGAGACAGGGACGCCTGATTTGAAGCATCGTATCCTGATCGTAAGAAGTTTATGGATATGATACCGGATAAAGGATGACAGATCCGGGGAAGTGGTTCATCGGCTGAGCTCTTATGATAAAATCTATATAGTTGTGAAACATTCAGAAACAGGACGTTTTGACACGTCCTGTTTTTTGAGTTAAATTGTTTTTTGAAAATATACGTAAAAGTTCAGCCGGTGGACCAAGGGGACGGAGTTAGTGGTCCATTGGCTGAGCTGTTACAAATATACAGAGTGAGGAATGGGTATGTTGATAAAATTTCGAAAATCATTTAGAAAGATCAGCCTTCTTTTGGCCTTTACTGTTTTTCTGTGCGAGAATTTTCAAGTGGGAGCATTGGCGGCAGCCCCTGTTACAAATGTGAAGGATTTCACCGGATATGCCGCTCTTTCCGGAGAGCAGGTTTTGACCGGACCGGAAATCGTAAATCTCGATATGCCCATGGAAGGCGCTGTTCCGGACGCATCGGCAGATGTGGTGACGAAAGAAGGGAAGACCTGGAGTATACCTGTCATCTGGGTGGATGAGAACGGACAAAGAGCAGAAGTATGTATCCCGGGGAAAAAGTATATGCCTGTATTCGTGCTTTATGTACCGGCGGGATATGTGATAAAGGGTGAGGACGGTTCCGGAAACTACAGCATTAAACTTCCGGAGGCGTTGACTTCTGTCTATGGAGAAACAGGCTATATCTCCATAGTAAATCCTGTATACGGAATCACATATATTACGTCCTCAGGAATACTTGGGGATATGTCAGGGGTAAAGGATGGTTCTATGCTTTACTCACCTGAGCTTGCAAAGCTTGGCACATTTATGACAAGAGAAGAGCTTGAAAGCATTGCGTCACTTGGAAACGGCCTGGCAGATACAAATAGGATCCGGCAGAAAAAACAGGCAAAAGCCAACGAAACATCAGACTCGGACTCAGATTCCGATTCGGATCGTTATGTTGAAGAGAAGCAGGAGATCGATCTTATAAGCATTCACTGCTCCAAAAGTGTCATTGAGCATTACGACAGAGACACGCTTTTGGAGATCATAAATCTGATAAGATATGTTATCGAACCTCAGGCAGTGAACCTGCTTGCGGATTCATTTCCGGCATATAAAAGAGCCATTGATAACGATGAGATAGGCAGAGAGATAGGCTTATACATATATGACGAGAAGTATCCTGAGGATCCCTCCAAGGATCTGAAGAATGTAAGCGCATATGTTCAGGGCAGTTACAAGTCAGATGACGTCTATGGTTATTTCGTAGGAGTAAATACAGACGAAATACTGGATGAAAACGGTGAATACAAGGACGGCGCGATCGATGAGCTAAAGAACAACATGACTCACGAGATGATGCATGCCTTTATGGATGATTATACAAGAACAGGCATGGAGGGTCTTACGTTTAATGGAAGCAGATATGAAAATAACAATGAAGATTCCAATATATTTCCGAACTGGTTTATAGAGGGAACAGCGTCTGTTGTGGATAATGATTATACCTTGAGAAACGACCAGTACTTACTGATGAGGAAAGCCGATAACGGAACGGGCGAACTTCAGGATCAGTATACCAGAGATCTGCTGGTTGATTATTATCTTAACTACAGTGAAGAAAACGGTGAGCACCCCAGCATCAACACGGAAGATAAATACTATGACACGGACAATAATCTTCTGAGCGCATACTGCAGCGGATATCTTGCGGTCATGTATCTTTCCGGACTGGCAGTCAGAAAAGAAAACTGTGTGGAAGGATTTGATGATTATGTAGATGAGAACGGAATGTATGATTCGGAGGCTTTGAGGGGAGGACTCAATTTTATCCTTGAAGAGCTTCATCTCGGCTCAAACCTTGATTCGGTCATCTCGTATATCTCCGATGGAGACTTCACAGATACCAGGGATTTTGCGGATAGATTTATAGCGGCAAAAGATGGTACTGTTGACGATCACTCGGCAGATTTCTGTGTGGGTCTTCTGAACTGCCTTAAAAATGTAAGTGATACTTTGACGGAAAAGAATGGGGAAGAAACATTTGCCAACGGCTCCATACTGCTGCCTTTCGACACAGAACTGAAAACCCCCATAACAGATGAAGAGACAGAGCCTGCGGCACTGGAAATCATAGACAGCAGTGATATTGTTCAGTCTACGGTAAAAGAGGAGGATACATGGAAAACAGGAGGAACTCATGAAACGGCGGTGAATCCTGATGAGAATAATCAGGAAGACCCTTCACATGCGGAAGATGACCGTATAGCAGCTGTAAAGAAATCATCGGAAGATGACAACAAAGCTTCTGAAAATGAGGATCAGGATAAGCAGGTAGATGCTGCTGAAAGTGAAGAATCAGACAAGCCGGATGGTGCTGTTGAAAACGAGGGATCAGACAAGTCGGATGATGCAGTTGAAAATGAGAATTCGGACAAGCCGGATGATGCAGTTGAAAACGAAGGATCAGATAAGTCGGATGATGCAGTTGAAAATGAGAATTCGGACAAGTCGGATGATGCAGTTGAAAACGAAGGATCAGATAAGACGGATGAAGCGGCAGATGATGCGGTTCAGGATACATCTGATAATGCAGAAGGAAAGGAAGAGGAGTCTCAAGAAACAACAGTAGAGGAATCGGAGTCCGACAGCGCGGATCCTGAAAAGACATCGGATTCCGAGGAGAAGGATGTACAAGACACTGAAACTAACAAAGAATATGATGGTAAAAAATGAAACCGAAACAGAGGATGTGAAAAATTTCACAAAAACGTCGTTTTGCACTTGCAAAAATACATTTCATGACATACAATTAGTGTGCTGATTGAGAGAGAATCAATCAACTGATGCACCAAGGGTATGTGAGTCGTGCATCAAGAACAAAAGTGAAAACGGTTTTCACTTGATTTTTAACTACATATCATTAAAAGTATCAGGAGGATATTTACTATGGCAGTTAAAGTTGCTATTAACGGTTTTGGCCGTATCGGTCGTCTTGCTTTCAGACAGATGTTTGGTGCAGAGGGATTTGAAATCGTTGCGATCAACGATCTTACAAGCCCTGAGATGCTTGCACACCTTCTTAAGTACGACAGCACACAGGGACGTTACGAGCTTTGTGACAAGGTTTCTTACGGTGAGGATTCAATCACTGTTGACGGAAAGAAGATCACAATCTACAAGGAAGCTGATGCTAAGAACCTTCCTTGGGGACAGCTTGGTGTAGACGTTGTTCTTGAGTGTACAGGTTTCTATACAAGCAAGGATAAGTCACAGGCTCACATCGATGCAGGCGCTAAGCACGTTATCATTTCTGCTCCTGCAGGAAATGATCTTCCTACTATCGTATATAATGTTAACCACCAGAACCTTACAGCTGATGACAAGATCATCTCAGCAGCTTCTTGTACAACAAACTGCTTAGCTCCTATGGCTAAGGCTCTTAATGATCTCGCAGCTATCAAGTCAGGTATCATGTGCACAATCCACGCTTACACAGGCGATCAGATGACACTTGACGGACCTCAGAGAAAGGGCGACAAGAGACGTTCACGTGCAGCAGCAGTTAACATCGTTCCTAACTCAACAGGTGCAGCTAAGGCAATCGGCCTTGTTATCCCTGAGCTTAACGGAAAGCTCATCGGCGCTGCTCAGCGTGTTCCGACACCTACAGGTTCAACAACTATCCTTACAGCTGTTGTTGAAGGAAATGTTACAAAGGATCAGATCAATGCAGCTATGAAGGCAGCAAGCAATGAGAGCTTCGGTTACAATGAGGATGAGATCGTTTCATCTGATATCGTTGGAATGAGATATGGTTCTCTCTTTGATGCAACCCAGACAATGGTTCTTCCTCTTGACAACGGAACCACACAGGTACAGGTTGTTTCATGGTATGACAACGAGAACTCATACACAAGCCAGATGGTTCGTACTATCAAGCACTTCGGAAGCCTTCTTAATAAGTAATTATCCTTGAAAGATAAATAAGACATGACTTTGAAGAGGTCCGGCCTATATGGGCCTGGCCTCTTTTTTTAAGATTTTTAAGAAGAATCAATTCTATATCACGTGATTGGGGCTATAAATCTTTATCGTTCATGATCACTTATAAGAACAGTATGCTTTTGTGAAAAAACATACAGATCGTTCATTTTTTCCTATAATCAGATTAAAAATAATATACGGAAGGAAGCACCTTCCAAAAAGGAGATCAATATGGCAGGATTAAACAAGTTAACAGTCGATGATATCGATGTTAAGGGCAAGAGAGTACTTTGCAGATGTGACTTTAACGTTCCTCTGAAAGAGGGCAAGATCACAGACGAGAACAGACTCGTAGCAGCACTTCCGACAATCAAGAAGCTTATCGCTGACGGCGGAAAGGTTATCCTTTGCTCACACCTTGGAAAGGTTAAGACAGAGGAGGACAAGCCTTCAAAGACACTTGCTCCTGTAGCTAAGAGACTTTCAGAGCTTCTCGGACAGGAAGTTAAGTTCGCAGCTGATCCTGAGGTTGTTGGTGCCAATGCCAAGGCCGCTGTAGCTGAGATGAAGGACGGAGACGTTATCCTTCTTGAAAACACACGTTACAGAGCTGAAGAGACAAAGAACGGAGAGGCATTCTCAAAGGATCTTGCTTCTATCGCTGATGTATTCGTAAACGATGCATTCGGAACAGCTCACAGAGCACACTGCTCAAATGTTGGTGTTACACAGTTCCTTAACGGTCCTCACGTTGTTGGTTACCTTATGCAGAAGGAAATCAAGTTCCTTGGACAGGCTGTTGAGAATCCTGTACGTCCATTCGTAGCTATCCTTGGCGGCGCTAAGGTTGCTGATAAGCTTAATGTTATCTCTAACCTCCTTGAGAAGTGCGATACACTTATCATCGGCGGAGGTATGGCTTATACATTCGCTAAGGCACAGGGCTATGAGATCGGTACATCTCTTTGCGATGAGACTAAGGTTGATTACTGCAAGGAAATGATCGAGAAGGCTGAGAAGCTTGGCAAGAAGCTCCTTCTTCCAGTAGATGCTGTTACAACAGACCACTTCCCTGAGCCAATCGACGGACCTATCGACACAACAGTTGTTGATATCGACAAGATCCCTGCTGACAGAATGGGTATGGATATCGGACCTAAGACACAGGCTCTTTATGCTGATGCTGTTAAGTCAGCTAAGACTGTTGTATGGAACGGACCTATGGGTGTATTTGAGAACCCTACTCTTGCAGCCGGAACAAAGTCAGTAGCTAAGGCTCTTGCAGATACAGATGCTACAACCATCATCGGTGGTGGTGACTCAGCTGCTGCTGTTAACCAGATGGGCTATGGCGACAAGATGACACACATATCAACAGGTGGCGGAGCTTCTCTTGAGTTCCTTGAGGGTAAGGACCTTCCTGGCGTTGCTGCTGCAGACAACAAGTAAGATATTGTTAATGTCTTTCCGGAGGACAGGAGATGTTCTTCGGAAAGATTGATTTAGAAATACAGAGATATTTTTCTGATGTATGACGATAAGTCATATATAGAATGGAGTTTATATGAGAAAGAAAATTATTGCCGGAAACTGGAAGATGAACATGGTTCCTTCAGAGGCTGTTAAGCTTGTTGAGACATTAAAGCCACTTGTACAGAATGATGATGTAGACGTAGTTTACTGTGTACCTGCAATTGATATCATCCCTGTAGTTGAGGCTGTTAAGGGCACCAATGTTCATGTTGGTGCTGAGAACTTCTATATTGAGGACAAGGGTGCTTTCACAGGTGAGATTTCAGCTCCTATGCTTAAGGATGCAGGTGTTAAGTACATCATCATCGGACACTCAGAGAGAAGAGATATCTTCGGTGAGAATGATATCCTTATCAATGCAAAGGTTAAGAAGGCATTTGCTTCAGGTCTTAAGCCTATCCTTTGCTGCGGTGAGTCTTTAGCACTTCGCAAGGCCGGTACTTACAAGGAGTGGATCGAAAGACAGATCACCTGGGATCTTGATGGTGTGACTGCCGATCAGGTTAAGGAGCTTGTTATCGCTTACGAGCCTATCTGGGCTATCGGAACAGGCGAGACAGCTACTTCAGATCAGGCTGAAGAGGTTTGTAAGCTTATCCGTGACCTTATTGCAAAGCTGTATGATGCAGCTACAGCAGAGGCTGTTCGTATTCAGTACGGCGGATCAATGAACGCAGGCAATGCTGCTGAGCTTTTATCCAAGCCTGACATCGATGGCGGACTTATCGGTGGTGCTTCACTTAAGCCTGACTTCGGTAAGATCGTTAACTACAATAAGTAATAATAGCTTTTTGAAAGGCCGGTCCCATTCGGGACCGGCCTTTTGTTGTTACTTGATTCGATTGTAACCTGCGGAATATATTATCCGATTATAGGCCGAATCGAGTGTGATGTGAACGATGAGATCATCGTTTAGTGTGGCGTCTATGAGTGTGATATCCTTTGAGGTGGAAAGGTCGGCATCCTTTAGGATATCCAGGGCCAGTATGCGGTCGCTTTCTTCTTTGAACTGGTCCGAAGAAAGGGTTTCTCCGAGGCTCAGGTGGAAGTCGTCTTCCAGGATGCTGCTGTATTTGTAGTAGCGGTAGGATGTATTTGAAGGTGCTCCTGAGATGTTGGAGGGAAATATTTGCCTGCATATGTCAAAGCTCTCAGCATCAACATCTCTGTCTACAATCATGTATTGTTCCGTTTTTGTGGTACTGGAACAATATGGCGGTACTATACATAAAACCACAGCTGAGATTACACCAAGTATCAGCACCGGAAGGGAGACTTTTGTAAAAAATTTAGCCCAAACCGGAAGCTCATAGGTTCTGGCCCATAACCCGAAGACTCCGACGATAAATGGCAGAAACATGACAAGGTAATGAACATTCAATATAGGAGTTCGTTCAAAGGACAGTTTTGGGAATCTCATGGACCAAACGAACATGGCTACAAAATACAGCAAAAGCTGTAGCGCTATTCCAACTATGAAGTCGTAGGTCAGCCAGTCGTGCCATAGTGTATGCTTTTTGTTTTTGGAATTATCGGATGAAAACTTCAATTAAAGCCCCCTATAGTTTATCTATAAAACGATAAAAAGTGCAGCCACTTATGTGACTGCACTATTTTAACATATTTTATTATGATGTTTAAATACTTACTGCTCCCATGGAAGCTCAGGCTTGCCGAAGTGGCCGTAGCTTGAAACGAGGTTATAGTTAACATCTCTAAGCTTGAGGGAATTAATGATGCCCTTTGGAGTAAGGTCATAATCATGCTTGATCTCATCCCAGATCTTGTTGCGGTCTTCTTTTTCTGTTCCGAAACAGTCAACGTAAACCGATACAGGCTCTGCAACACCGATAGCATAGGCAAGCTGTACTTCGCAGCGGTCAGCCTTTCCTGCCTTTACGATATCTCTTGCGATCTTACGAGCCATGTAAGCAGCTGAACGGTCTACCTTACTTGGATCCTTTCCGGAGAAGGCTCCGCCACCGTGGTGAGCAGCTCCGCCATAGGTGTCGGCAATTATCTTACGTCCTGTAAGGCCTGAATCTGCGAAGGAAGAACCCATTACAAAACGGCCTGTAGGGTTAACCAGGATACGGAAATCGGTATTGAGACCCATTTCCTCTGCGGTTTCCTTCATGATGCCGGAAACTATCTCACGAACCTCGTCAAGAGACGTTTCCTCAGCATGCTGAGTAGAGATAAGGAAGGTATCGATACGGTGTGTATCATAGTCAAAGGATACCTGAGCTTTTGCATCGGGGCGGAACTTCTTGAAACCGTCCTTGATATTGAACTCTCTGAGCTTCAGAAGTGCTCTGTTTGAAAGAACATAAGGGATAGGAAGAAGCTCTTCAGTCTCGTTTGTAGCATAACCGAACATCATACCCTGATCTCCGGCACCGTCATTATCAACGCCCATAGCGATATCAGGTGACTGCTTTGAGATAAGGATGCGAATGGTGTATTTATCAACATCTGTGAGACCGATATTCCTGAGAACGTTTCTGGCAAGCTTCTCGTAGTCTGGCTCGTAATTTGTGGTAACTTCTCCAAGGACGGATACCTCCCAGTCCTTAATGGTTGTCTCGGCTGCAATACGGCCTGCCTTATCATGCTGTAAGATGTCTGTTACGATGGCATCTGAAATCTGATCGCAGATCTTGTCGGGGTGTCCGTTTGATACCTGTTCTGATGAAAATAACATATAAATAATTCCTTTCTGACGCGTGGCGTCCTGGTGTTTCGAAATACCTGAAATCAGGTTGGAGAAGTTGTCTCCTTCTGCTCTATGTATATAAAGGCCGGATGTATGCCGGTTAAGACACGGCGTATAACCGGACGCATTATCATACAAAAAAAGCCGGTCGA
>JAILDF010000106.1 GCA_024689585.1 Oribacterium sp. | reverse complement strand
GCCATCGATCTGGCGTCGAAGGGCGAGATCAATTCCTCCGTTATGGTAACTCATGTGGGCGGGCTTAATGCGGTGGCCGAGACTACCTGCAATCTGCCGAACATTCCCGCCGGCAAGAAGCTTTGCTATACCCAGTGCGATATGCCGCTTACCGCCATCGACGATTTCGAAGAGCTCGGAAAGACCGATCCTCTCTTCGCAAGGCTTGATGAATGCTGCAAGAAGAACAAAGGTCTCTGGAATCCCGAGGCGGAGAAGATCCTCTTTGAGCACTTCGGCGTAGAGATCTGAAACAGGAGCAGAAAAACGTCTCCGATATTATATTAACATCGGCATAGCGGCAATTTATTCCCTTACTCTCCGTAACTGTTCAGGGCCTGAATAGTTACTACTATTCCGCTATTCGATCATACATTGAAGAGCAGTCCATCCCTTAGGACTGCTCTTTTTTTATGGTCTCATCGGGGCGCCCGGCTGCAAACCGGCACTTGCAGAAGGATGGCCGAAAGAGTATGATGGACACGAAATTACTGCAATCGTATTTCACAATGCATACATGAAGGGAGGAAAAGAGTTATGATCTTTGCGGTAATGGTACAATTTATAGTCTGTTTTCTTATCATGAAGTGGGTTTTGAAGCAGAAACCCGACGGAAAGTTTTCGACCGGTTCGGTGGTGGCTTTCTTTGTGGCAGGTGCGATCGCAACGATCCCCGATCTGGCTCTTGCCATAGGATTTGACCTTGACGGGGAAACCTTTAAGGATCTGAATCCGTATCTGGGAGGTTTTCTGACAGCCTTTCTCCTGGCGGCCGTAATGGAGGAGGTACTCAAGTACATTGCCTTCCGGCTGGTGATCCGGAAAAACAAGGAGGTCAATTGCTGGTTGGATGCGATCATTGCCGCGATCGTGGTCGGGATCGGATTCGCGCTGTTTGAAGATGTTACCTATGGGATGTTCGGAGACGGAAACATCATGCGTGCCATTCTTCCGGTGCATATCCTGTTCCAGCTGCTGATGGGTTATTTTTACGGAAAAGCCCGTGTGACGAAGCAGTTTGGGGACCATGTGCTGTCCCTGGCGGTGCCTATTCTCTGTCACACCGTATATGATATGTTCGCGCTCAGCATAAAGGTTCTTCTGGCGAACGAGGATATGGAGGCGCTGCGCGCGCTCAGCCAGGAAGAGATCATGAAGCTTCCGTTTATCAATGACGCGATGGTCATGGCCGTCGGCATGTTCGTGACAACGGTGGGTACGCTCGTTGCCATGATCATTATGTTAAAAAAACTCGGAGAATGGAGTAAAAACGGAGAGAAACAGGAGTTGATCTGACAGTTCAGTCCTATGGCATTTTTAAATGTCATAGGACTTTTTTATTTACAGAAAAACAGTTATTCACTATAATTATTTTAACTCGATGACGGCCGAGTCGAAAGGAATCGAATAAAATGAAATTCTTTGGAAGGACAAAAGAACTGAAACAAATAAAGAAGGAAATAAGTTCAGATGAGATGCGGATGGCTTTGATCTATGGCAGACGACGAGTGGGAAAGAGTGAGCTGATCAAGCAGGCTATTAAGGAATCCGGTCTCAAAAGTTTTTATTATGAATGCAAGCAGGTGACAGAAGCAAGTAATGTCCAAAGCATCTGTGAGGTCATTTCGGAAGTGCAGAACCTGCCGAAATTAGGGTATACATCAATCGAAGAGCTGCTGAATTATGTCTTTTCCCTTGCAAAAGAAGAAAACATCGTGTTTGTTTTAGATGAATATCCTTATCTCAGGGAAAATATAAAAGGTCTTGATAGTATCCTTCAGTCGCTTGTTGATAAATATAGGGAAATATCAAAGCTAAAACTTATCATCCTCGGTTCCTATGTAGATATCATGAAATCACTGCTGGGACATTCGAATCCTCTGTTTGGCAGGATCGATCTTGTGATTGATCTTAAGCAAATGGATTATTATGAGTCGGCCATGTTTTACCCGGAGATGTCTGATGAGGACAAGGTCAGGATGTATTCTGTATTTGGAGGGATACCGTATTTCAACAGGTTCATTGATGATCAAAAGTCAGTAAAAGAGAATATCATAGAATTGATCGCTTCACCGGGTGCACGATTGGAAAATGAGGTTTCCATGTACTTAAGTGCTGAAATTTCCAAGATCGTAAATGCAAATGAGGTGTTCGAAGCACTTGCCAGAGGGTTTTCAAAGTACAGTGATATATTGTCTCAGTCGCATGTATCAAGCGGACCAACGCTCGTTGATGTACTTGAAAAACTGATAAAAATGGAAGTGGTGGAAAAGAGGGTACCTATCAATGATGAGAGTAACAAAAAGAAAATGGGATATTATATTTGTGACAACCTTTCTCTTTTTTATTTCCGGTATATCTTTAAATATTCATCTCAGTTGAAAATTATGGATTCAGATGTATTTTATGATAAGTATATCAGCCGGGATTTTGATGAACATTATGTTCCACATAAGTTTGAGGAGATTTGTAGGCAATATCTGATTAGACAGAATCGTATAGGAAATATAGATCCTGTTATTGAGAAGATTGGAAAATTTTATTACGATGATCCAAAGACGCATACTAATGGTGAATTTGATGTTGTTTCATTGGATGAAAATGGATATGCTTTCTATGAAGTGAAATTTAGGAAAAGAAAGATATCAAAAGAAGTAATAGATGAAGAAATACAACAAGTAAAGAATACAGGTCTTAATTGTTATAAATATGTTTTCTTCTCAAGATCAGGATTTACTGCAAAAGAAACTGATGA
>JAILDF010000248.1 GCA_024689585.1 Oribacterium sp. | reverse complement strand
GCAAGTGTAGATACTACCATCCAGAATTCCGACAGAGAGATAGTGACAAAGGGCTATCAGAAAACTGAAGTACAGACAACCGAAGCCATAAAGCAGAAGATAATCGGTATATATACCTCAGAGCTTAACTCCAGACTTTATGAGATCACAGTCAATAATGACAAGAATCTCCTGGAGCAGGCACAGAGAAAACTTCAGGTCGGAACAGGAACCGAGCTTGATGTTCTGAAGGCCGAGAAGACTCTGAAGGACGATGAAACAGCACTTCAGAAGGCATTATCCGACCAGATAAAGAACAAGCAGACAGTACTTGTGAACCTTGGATGGAAGTATGATGCGGAACCCATTATCTGTACAGTTCCGGAAGTTTCGGATGAAATGATCAATTCAATCAACCTTCAGGAGGATATCTCCAAGGCCTACGGAAACAGCTACGTCCTCGCCATAGACGAAAAGAAGCTGGCATTGGCAGAAGGGGACGGTACCGCCAGCAGCGCTACCCTTACTCTGAGCAACGATCAGAACCAGGTACAGTCAGACATGACTTCAGTTTACAATTCACTCCTGACGGCCCAGAACGAACTTCTGAAGCAGCAGCTTGATGAGATGAACCTTACAGAGACCCTGAATCAGGTGACGAGAGGCTACGCTACCGGCTCCAACAGTGCAAGAGAGCTTGAGAACGCACAGTTTAATCTGGAAGCCTCCAAATTAAACACTGAGCTTAAGAAGTATGCACTTCAGTCAGCTTACTTTACTTATATATCTTACAGAGACGGTCTCGCCGGAACCGGAACCAACCAGACATCATAAAAAGCTGAGTTGACATATGTGGTGACCTTTAATCTCCTAAGATAGATAGGGGATGTTGAAAGGAAATATTGTCCTATTTCATTGAGCCGATTTGATTCAAGTTTATGTGACAGATGCAAAAAGGCTTCTACAGAGGTGAATTTATGAAGAGAAACAATATTGGGTTTGCAGCAGGCATTGCGTTGACTCTGGTTGTGATGTCCTGCAATGCAGCATTGGCGGCATCAGACCCTAAGCCCGGAACCAGAACCCTGGTGCCGGTGCATGACCCATATACCGAGCAGCAGAGTCTCACCGGAGTGGACTCCCAGGGACGCCCCAACGGTATGGACGACGCCACCTGGGCAAGACTTCAGGACGATGTCATCGATTACGATGAGATTGTAAATCTGGTGGAGTACAGAAGCGTAGTTGCACAGCAGCAGTATGCCGCCATAGACAATATTGCCGTTGACATGAACACCATAGTGGACAGTCTGACCGGCTCCATAGAGGATTTAAACGGCGTTATAGCTGATCTTAAAGACAAAAAAAACAACACAAGCAATGCAGCCGAAAAGGAAGCCTATGATCAGTCCATAAAGATGATCAGTGCTATGATCAGCAGCAGTAAATCCACAGACACCCTGCATGTGGCAAAATCCGGCGCCGAAAGCGGTCTGACAAGCTCCGTAAACAAGATAAAAATGAATATGCATGGCAGCAAAGTATCCGTTATTACCGGCATGAACGCGGCATTTATCGGATATCAGTCACTTGCCGAACTTGAAAAAATGTATCAGAAGCAGGTGGACATGTACCAGACAGTTTATGATGCAACACTCAGGTCCCGGGCTGTCGGCATGGCTACGGATCTTCAGGTGAAAAAAGCTGAGGCCGATCTCAAATCCTTCACGATAAACCTTAACAAGAATAAGGAAAATATGCGGAGCATACGAGATAAGATGGCCCTGATCCTCGGCTGGAATTCCTCCAACTGTGCCAATGTCTCCATCGGTGCCATGCCCCCTTACGATCAGGGATACATCTACACCAGAAATCTGGATAACGACATAGCCGAGGCCCGACTTCATAACGTTGCCTATGGTACAGCCCAGGGCACAGTAGACAAAAACATCACAGGCTACACAAAAACAGACATCAGCCGAAACGAAGCCCGTGAAAACCTCAATGTCTCCATGTCCGACCTCTACAACACCGTTATCAAAGCAGAAGCCGATAATGCAGCCGCCCAGGCAGGTTATGCCCTCGCGGCCAGACAAAAAGGCCAGGCCGAAAGAAGCTATGCCGTAGGAACAGTCGGAAACAGCGAGTACTCCGCCGCCCTGGTCCAGTACATCGCCTCCGAAGCAAAGGCCAACATGTCCCTGATCACCGCCTCCGCCGCCGTCCTAAATTACCAGGCCGCCCTGAAAGGCTTTGTGTGATCTCCCTAAAAAACGAAATAATATAATTCCGTAAATCCATCGGGACGGTTCTCGCTTTCGAGAATCGTCCTCGATGGATTTAGTAGCTTTCCGGGAAGCACTAGGGAATTAGTAAAAGTAAATTGCAAAAAAATGCAAGGGATGGGTGACTAGGCTTGCGAGTTGAAAGAACAGTGCGTCTGGAATGTCCGTGAACGATACACGTAAGTGTGATCGGGCACGGACATTCCAGACGCACTGTCCTTTCAATCTCGTGGGCCGTCGCCCGTCCCTTGCATTTTTTTGTACATAACCTACAGTAAACTAATTATAGTCTGAATTTAGAGTATATTATTGAGCAAAACCTTGTGTTATACTCCTTGACATCGAATCTAAATAAGATTAAAATACAAAATAATACAAAACATATGTTTTACGGAGGACAAACATGGCAAAGACCACAAAAACCCCGGTTAACTTTAACCAGGATCACGAAGAAAAATTAAAAGCACTGGACGTTGCTTTAACACAGATAGAGAAGAATTTCGGAAAAGGCTCCATTATGAAGCTCGGAGATTCCGCAGCCAGTCTCAATGTAGAAACCGTACCTACAGGTTCCCTTTCTCTTGATATAGCACTCGGAGCAGGCGGATTCCCTAAAGGAAGAATCATAGAGATCTACGGACCCGAATCTTCAGGTAAAACAACACTTGCACTTCATGCAGTATCAGAAATACAGAAGAGAGGCGGAATCGCAGGCTTCATCGATGCAGAGCATGCTCTGGATCCGAAGTATGCCCAGGATATCGGAGTAGATATTGATAACCTTTATATTTCACAGCCCGATTCAGGAGAACAGGCTCTTGAGATTGCCGAGACCATGGTAAGATCAGGCGCCATGGACATCCTTGTAATCGACTCGGTAGCAGCACTTGTACCAAAGGCAGAGATAGACGGAGAGATGGGAGATTCCCACGTGGGACTTCAGGCAAGACTCATGTCCCAGGCATTACGTAAGCTTACCTCCATCATCGCAAAATCAAACTGCATACTTATATTTATCAACCAGCTCCGTGAGAAGGTCGGAGTTATGTTCGGAAGTCCAGAGACCACTACCGGAGGCCGTGCTCTTAAGTTCTATGCATCTGTAAGACTTGATATCAGAAGAGTTGAGACCCTGAAGCAGAACGGTGATGCGGCAGGTAACCGTGTAAGAGTAAAGGTAGTTAAGAACAAGATTGCTCCGCCGTTTAAACAGTGCGAGTTTGACATCATGTTTGGTGAAGGTATTTCAAAGTCAGGAGATGTACTTGACCTTGCGGTTGAAGAAAACATCATAGAAAAGTCAGGCGCATGGTTTGCCTATAACGGTGAAAAGATAGGACAGGGCCGTGAGAACGCCAAGGAATATCTTAAGGCAAATCCGGCAATCATGGCAGAGGTTGAAGGCAAGGTTCGTGAGAAGTACGGACTTCCGAAGGATGAATTCGCCGAGGCAGAAGCCGCAAAGGCAGCTTCGGAGTCGGAGGATGAAGCATAAGACTGAAATTCAATAAGGATGTTCTACGCCGTTATGCTGAGAAAGATTATGTTGATGTGAAATACCGATTCTTGGCCGGCCGATATTTTTGATAAATATAACGGTCGAAACAGCTTAAACAGATGAGATTTTAAAGTGAAAACAATAGACGATTTATTGAAAGAGCATGGTGAGGAAGTGTCGGGTTACAATCTTGATCCCGGCAAGATGTCCGAACATGATAAGCTTTTAAACCGATGCAAGGAACGCAGTCTCTACCTTATAGAACAGGCTGCAAAAACCGAATCAAAGCTCAGAGACAAACTGGTTAAATCCGGAAGGTACAGTGAAGATATCATAGAAGAGACCATAGACTTCCTGAAAAAATACGATTATATAAATGATCTGAGATTTGCAAAGCAATTGATAAAGCATTATTCTGGTTCAAAATCCCTGCGGGAAATAGAACAGAAGCTTTATCAGAGAGGCGTGAATCAAAAAGACTTAAAGGAAGCTTTGGCTGAATTCAAAGATGATGAGGAACTGTCGGAAGACTCTGAAATGAGAGCAGTTAAAGCTGCCATCAATAAAAAGTGCAAAGATCCTTCCTTATTGGATGCAGAACAGAAAAGAAAACTTTACGCATCTCTCATGCGAAAAGGATTCTCCTATTCCACAGTAAGAAAAGCACTTTCAATAGAAGAAGATTATTGACCTAAAGGGGAACGCCGATATCGGTGTTCCCCTTTTTTAGGATTACACAAAGATTATAAATTATTTTTTAGAATTAAATTGTTGACAATTTAATATTG
>JAILDF010000225.1 GCA_024689585.1 Oribacterium sp. | reverse complement strand
TGGTTCCGGAGGAGAAAGCATAAACGGGAAAGGAAATGCCATGAGTAGATTAAAAGAACTAAGAAAATACATTGATAAGAAGCTTAACAAGATGGAAGATGAGGATAAAAGAACCGGTGCTATTTCCCATCTTTACGGAGTGTCACTGGCAGCTCAAATGATAGCGAAGAAAAGGAATCTGGATCCGGAACTTGCGGCAATGGCTGCGATGCTGCATGACATGCACGCTTATAAGACCGGATCTTATGATGATCATGCGCATCTTGGCGCAGATTATGCAATGAAAGTTCTTACAAAGCTTGAACTTACAACTCCAGCGGAAACTGACATTATATGCTCAGCAATCTATCACCATGATGATAAGCTGAATGTAGACGGTCCCATGGATGAGGTATTAAAGGATGCTGATGTTATTCATCATTGCATGAACGACTTGTCAAAGCCCATAAAAGAAAAAGAACAGGCAAGGTTTGACAGTCTTATGAAGGAATTTGGAATTGAGGCATGATTGAATTAAAGGGATCATTAAAGGAAAGAGTTGATGAGGCGGTTCGTCTTGTATGTTCTTCGGTCACTCAGGCGGAGGTAGACAACTTCTGTGCTTTATACGAGAAAGCCGGAATAAAACTGTTTCCGTCATCCATAGAATTCTTCAAGAAGTACGGTGGGGCTTATCGTAATAGTTATATCATGCTGAAAGATGCAAAATACAACAAAGATATATCGCTGAATTGCTTTTCCAACATAACGGACTACTATTATTCATACGCTTTTGATCCAAAGGAATCGGAGAAAGAAGCTTTAAGAAGGCTCGATTTTGCAATGGACTGGATTACTGAGATGAGAGAGTTTGCAGGGGTGGAGGTCCATCCAATTGCTGAAATAGGCTATTATTATCCGGCTGATGTGTATATTGGCGAAAATGGAAGGCTTTATTGCCTATATGAGTTTAAAGATGAGTTTGAAGTACATGATACACCAGCGGAAATATTAGAACCGTATCTTAAGAACAACATTCCTATCGGAGTTGACAGGATGCCGATAAAAACGAAGTATGAATAAATAGACAGTACGTGAAGCGTGAGCTTAGGAGTAACCCATGAAAATTGCAATCATTTCTGATACACATTCCCTTTTGAGACCGGAAGTAGAGAATAAGATCAGGGACTGTGATTATATCCTCCATGGTGGAGACATCGCTTCTAAGGAGACCTTTGAAAGAATAAAGGAAATAGCTCCGGCATATTTTGTTAGGGGAAATGCTGATAAGGACTGGGCAAAGGATATTCCTGTTGAACAGGATATTGAGCTAGAAGGATACCGCTTCTACATGGTTCACAACATAAAGCACATAAGAGAAGATTTATCCGGCATTGATTTCGTGGTATATGGTCATTCCCACAAGTATGAGAACCGAGAGAAAGACGGAATAAAATATCTTAATCCAGGGAGTTGCGGCCCGAGGAGATTTACACAGCCGGTGACTTTTATGATTATGACCATAGATGATGGTTCATACCGTATAGAGAAAGTCGACATCTCACCAATCCTTAAGAAGGGAACGAAGTACCTGCCGGAAAAGGAGATGGATAAACTCATAAAGAGCATAATAAAGGATATGGAATCTGACCGTACGGTTGATGAGATTTCCAAACGGAACCGGGTTGAGAAGAAACTGGCAGAGGAAATACTGCAGATTTATACCACACATCCGGGGATAGATGTTAGTGGGATATTAGACCGGATGAAAGGATAATTATTCATTTTTATAACATCAGAAGAAGACAAAAGCTAAGTGGAGGGTCAAGTGCATAAAATAGAAACTTTTATACCTAAAGATTCGTTACAGGATATCAGATACGCGCTGCTTAAAGTGGATGCGGGGCATATAGGAAATTATCGGGGATGTCTTTCATATTTTCCTGTCACAGGTGTCTGGTATTCCGATGAAGGGGCAAATCCTACGATTGGACAACAGGGCAAATGGAGCGAAGAACCCGAATTGAAGGTTGAAGTTAATGTTGATGATTCAAATGTAGACAGGACATTGGAAGCTATAAGAGAAGCCCATCCATATGAGGAGCCTGTGATAAATGTTTTGAAGCTTTATTAATTTAGAGGAAAGTTTATGGCATCTAGTAAAGATTATTTAGAATTCATATTAGAACAGCTTTCGGGATTGGATGAAATCTCTTATCGGGCAATGATGGGAGAATACATCCTTTATTATCGAGGTAAAGTGTTCGGTGGTATATATGATAACCGCTTTCTTGTAAAAACGACAGAATCTTCTGTCAAAATGATGCCGGATGCATCTATGGAAATCCCTTATGAAGGTGCCAAAGAAATGATACTTGTAGATGAAGTAGATAATAAGGATTTTCTCCGGGAATTGGTGAAAGCGATGTATAAAGAATTGCCCTCGCCTAAAGCATAAGAAATGAAATATATTCAAGGAAAGAAATGAATGGATTATGACTTTTTCAGATGATTTTGAGATTGGCTCCATGGAGGAACTAATAGAACTTATAGATGAGGCGGGATTTGTCCCGTTTTTTTCGAATGGGATAAAAGGTTTTTCATTGGAAGAGCATATTGCGCCGGGATGCTGGTATGACGATGCTGACAGTGAATTCTGGCCTGCCTGGGAATGGAAAGGTCCTGTAATAAGAAAAATGAAATGTGCCTATGGGAAATTCCTGAGAAACAAGGCTATGTACATAAGCCCCAAGTGGTTCCCTGATTTCGCGAACTTCCGAAGACAGGGGTATGATTTTGATGCAAGATACGATGATGGTCTAGCATCATTTTATGACAAGGAACTTTTTGAGCTGCTGGATCTGAAGGCACCTGCATTATCAAAGGATCTCAAGAAGGACGGCGGCTACGGGAAGAATGGCAAAAAGGGGTTTGATACCATAATCACGAGACTTCAAAAACAA
>JAILDF010000094.1 GCA_024689585.1 Oribacterium sp. | reverse complement strand
CAGGGCAGGGATATGTCAAGTATAGTGGTTAACAGTGCCATGTTTTTTATTGTTGCCATTATTCTCATAGCCTGCGATAAGAAGGCATTTACACCTATTAACCGTATCATCTATGATCTTCAGCGTGTAACCGGAAAGATTAAAAATGATGCTTTGAACAGTCACGCTTTCCTTTTTGACAGCTATAAGGCAAATCAGGAAATGCTTTTTGAAGAGGCACATCTCAAGGATCTGTATCAGGATTATAACTTTGAACTCAATCGCATAAATGAGATGAGAGAGCACAGCTATAAATGTGATATAGAGGATTTCATAAATGACAGTATCATTGACAGTGTTATGCATCGTGACCAGCTGAACCAGGTGGCCGGCGCCATGACCGGTCTCGGAATCCTCGGAACCTTTATCGGCCTTTCCCTGGGACTTCAGGAGTTTAATACCGGGTCCACCCTTGAGATCACAAACAGCATCGCTCCTCTTATGAACGGTATAAAGGTTGCATTCCATACATCCATATACGGAATGATCTTTTCTCTTACCTTTAATTATGTTTTCAGGAGAAAGCTGGATGAGGCAGAAACCTCCATCCGTGATTTTGTTAATGCTTACAGAAAGTATGTACTTCCCGATACAGAGTTTGACAGCGTAAACAGACTGATCGAGCTTCAGGAAAAGCAGCTTAGTTCCATTGATAATCTCGGAGACAGGATGACTGAAGAACTCACCAGAGTTCTGACTCCACAGTTCGACCGCATGAACAGAGTCATTACCGATTTTGCCAATATTGCAACCCAGAATCAGAGTGATGCCCTCAGGTCGGTTGTTAATGCATTTATCATCGAGATGAATAAATCTCTTAATGATGCATTTAAGCAATTATCCGATACCATATCCGAGTGTTACAACATTCAGAATAATAATGCAGATCTCATGAAACAGGTAATGGATGAAACCGGAAGCACCCGTGAGATAGCTCATCGTATAAATGAAGAGGCCAAACTTCTCGGCGAGCAGCTGGCAGGCTTCACTGCAAGTGTTGTGGAGACACAGCAGGAGATCAAGCGCAGCATGAATGATCTTTGGGTATCCAATGGCACAAACCAGAAGCTTATCGCTGATGACAGACAGTACCTGAGAGACCTTGAAAGCTACAGAAGTATGCTTAACGAGTCTGTTAAGGTATTCCAGAAGGAGCTTAATGCCCAGAAGGAGCTGCTTGATGCCATAAGACTTTCCGTTAACCAGCTGCCGAAGAATATCGACAATACCTTCAAGGTTATCGATAACAATCTTATAAATGTTGAGTCACATCTCGTAAACCAGGCAGCTGAAATAAAGAAAGCCAATGATCAGCTTCCGAAGCTCATTAACAACAGTTACAGAGATATGCAGGATGCAGTTGAACGGGCGGTATCTTCTGTGAACGGTCTTACTCTTGCCATTGAAGAAGCAAAGAGAGGCAATGGTGTAAGGAGAAACTAAAATGTTTAAAGTCAGAAAAAAGAATGAACGTCCGGTAAAACAGGACGGAGAAACCACATACTGGCTGTCGTATTCCGATATGATGGCGGGACTGCTTTTGTGTTTCGTTCTTATCATTGCCCTTACGACTCTTCATTCTCAGATGAAGTTTGATCTTAAGGAGGAACAGCTGGCAGGTAAAGAGAAGGAGCTGGTGGTTCAGGCCTCTGAACTGGATGAACAGAAAAAGGTAGTGGCTACCCAGAAGGAAGAGCTGGAGGACCAGCAGGCGAAGCTTGCGGCTCAGAGGGAGCTTCTCCTCACACAGGAGAGTAAGCTCAATTCACAGGAAGAGACACTGAACGAGCAGTCACGTCTTCTTGCCGAGCTTCAGGAGATCATGAATACCCAGCAGGCAAAGCTTGACAGGATCATAGGTGTAAGGTCTGAGCTTATCGAGGAACTGAAAAAGGAGTTTTCCGGTTCCAACTTAAATATAAAGGTTGATGAAAAGACCGGTGCCATCACCATGGATTCAAGCATTCTGTTTGAGTATAACAAGTCGGAACTGAAGGAATCGGGAGAGAAATTCCTTGCAGAGTTTCTTCCGAGATATGCCAATATACTTTTGGACGATAAGTACAGGGAGTATGTTTCTTCAATTTCTATTGAGGGACATACTGATACCAAGGGTAATTATCTTTTCAATCTTGATCTTTCGCTTAAGCGTGCATATTCCGTGGCGGCTTATTGTCTTGGAGATAATTCGACCATTCTTTCCGGAAAACAGCTTAGTGAGATGAGGGAGCTTGTTTCTACTGACGGAAAGTCTTATACGGATCCTGTTTACAATGAGGATGGTACGGAAAACAGTGAGGCTTCAAGGCGAGTGGAGTTTCTGTTCACTCTGAAGGATGAGGATATGATCCGTGAGATGATCGAGATTCTGAATGAGCAGGAGAATGCTCCTTCCGCTTCTGAGATCATAAGCGCAGGGCCGACTGTGCCGGCAGAAACCGAAGCTTCGGGACCTTCGGATGGGCCGGGGTGATGTGAATACGGACGTAACAGTTCAGCCGGGGCGCAAGCAGGGCCCCGGCTGAACTGTTACTGTATATTTATTAATTATGTGTATATTATCCATTGAATGAAATAAAATTGGAGTGTAATATATAGGTTATTAAGTTTTTGAATTGCCACATTAACCTATTAAATCGGTAAAGTGCCGGCTTTGTGTGGCAATCAGAAGCATTTTAAAACAAAAAAGAAGGGGAGTAACATGAAACAAAATATCAAGCGCTATTACACTATAGGCTCTCTTGGACTGGTAGTTTTCATTCTGATCATTGCCGGGTTTATGACCACAGCAGAAACGGTTCAGATGACTGCCTGGTCGCTTTTGCCGCCTATCATTGCCATAGGACTTGCTCTTGTAACTAAGGAAGTTTACAGTTCTTTGTTCATGGGTATACTGACGGGTGCGTTACTTTATTCCGGTTTTAATTTTGAGGGAACCATCAATCATATCTTTTCAGATGGTATAATCTCTGTTCTTTCTGACAGTTATAATGTCGGAATCCTTTGCTTCCTGGTTATACTTGGAGCTATGGTACAGCTTATGAATAAGAGCGGAGGCTCCGCAGCTTTCGGAAAATGGGCTTCAAGTCAGATTAAGACAAGAGCGGGTGCCCAACTTGCTACCATTGCTTTCGGATGCATTATCTTTATTGATGACTATTTCAACTGTCTTACAGTAGGTTCTGTTATGCGTCCGGTTACAGATAAGCATAAGGTGAGCCGTGCAAAGCTTGCATATCTTATTGATGCTACGGCAGCACCTGTTTGTATCATCGCACCTATCTCTTCATGGGCAGCGGCAGTTTCCGGATTTGTTGAGGGTGAGAACGGAATGAAGCTTTTCCTTCAGACCATTCCGTACAATTTCTATGCGGTTCTTACTATAGTAATGATGGTAATGCTGGTTATGTTCAGGGTTGATTATGGTCCTATGCGTAAGCATGAGATCAATGCCATTGAAAAGAATGATCTTTTCACCACAACAGACAGAGCTGTTGAGACAAATCCTGAAGAGAATATGAGAGATGACGGTCATGTTCTTAACATGCTTGTTCCTATCGTTTCACTTATCATTTGCTGTGTGATAGGTATGATTTATTCCGGCGGATTTTTCAGCGGAACGGGCTTCATTGATGCTTTTGCAGGTTCTGATGCTTCTGTAGGACTTGTTCTTGGATCTGCTTCTGCACTTGTGATTACAATTGTGTTCTACATGATTGGAAATGTGCTTTCCTTCGATGAATGTATGAGTTCACTTCCGGATGGATTTAAGGCAATGATCGCTCCTATACTGATACTTACCTTTGCATGGTCTCTCAAGGCTATGACAGACAGTCTCGGAGCAAAGGAATTTGTTGCAGCGGTTGTTGAGCATTCAGCTGCAAACTATCTCAGCTTCCTGCCTTTTATCATTTTCCTTATCTCAATCGGTCTCAGTTTTGCAACAGGTACCTCATGGGGAACCTTTGGTATTCTCATCCCTATCGTAGTTGCCTGCTTTGAGGGAATCGATCATACAATGATGATCATTGCCATGTCTGCATGTATGGCAGGTGCGGTTTGCGGAGATCACTGCTCACCGATTTCTGATACTACCATCATGTCAAGCGCCGGCGCCCAGTGTGTTCACATTAATCATGTATACACACAGCTTCCTTACGCACTCACTGCTGCAGCTGTATCAGCATTGGCATACATTGTGGCCGGAATCACCAAGAGCGCGGTTATTTCGCTTATTGTCGGGGCTATAGCCATTGCAGCGGTACTTTTTGTGATCCGCAACAAGACCGGTGTAGAAAAAGAATAATTATAGATGTTATATCAGAGGGCGGTGCAGAGATGCACCGCCTTTTTTGCAGTCATAATTGTTTAAATTTTTATCAAAAGTGTGACTCTTTTGTGATATTTCATGTTGTATCATGCCGCTATAGGAGTAAAAAAAGAAAATGAGTTCTTATTTTGATGTTGAGAATCCGGTTAAAACTGAAACCGAAGAACTGATCGGCATTTCTTCGAATAACCGGAATATACCCGATATAAGAGTCGTCATGGTGCCGGAAGTGATCTTTCCGGAGGGCTCTGAAGGATTTAAGCTTGTTGATTATCTCCGAAGATCCACGAGGGGGTATCAGTCTGCTGAGGAGCATGACGAATTTCTGAGATATGTATTCGAACCCTTCAGTAATACAGAGAGACTGAAGCTGGGGTTCTGGTGTGTCGAAGAAGTCGGGAAGATGCCTTTAAATCTCATTGAGATGTATTCGGGCATATTCACTAATTGCTTTGGAGACAATGGCAGAGATCTTGTTACATCACCAAGTGCCGTCAGAGATGTTTTTGAACGGATCTTTATAAATGGTGAGAACTATATTGATCATTATAAGCTTAATCCTGTAAATAAGATGAACTACTACGAGATGGTTTGCGAGTTTATCGAGAATGTAACAAGAGGAGAAGTGGCAGGCAGCTATTTATCAAAGGAACAGGAGCACATGGTTGTTACCTACATGCCGCCTGGGAAGGATTATGTTAATGTCTATATTCCGGCAGCTTCCGAAACTTCTGTAAATCCTGAAAAAATGGTGATATGACAATCCGGTACATTTTTAGGGGGTACCGGGGGTCTTTCAAAATCGGTGGACCTCTTCAGACAACAATATTTGGTCTGCGTTTTCACGTACATGATGGGAATGTGGGTTAAATCGTTTTCCAAGGTCGGCCTGATAGAAGAGTATAGGGGAAAATCGCTTAAGTTATTATGGAATCTTTTAAAGATTATCCATTGGCTTAAGCGATTTTTCTATTTTAATGATGTATTATATAAGTATGGTATTATAACGCAGAATTATCGGCAGTTCATAAATGTATTGTGCTGCCGCGGAACAGTGCGGAAATTACAGATTAACGGGAACAGGTACAGCTTTATGTTGATAGCTAAAGTCGGGTCGGAAGCCTACGGGGCATGCATAGCATTGGTGCTTCTTGTGGGAATGCTGACAACCTTTAAAAAGAGCATTAAAAATTATTGTCTCATTTTGATACTTGCCGCCAATGGCCTAATGCTGATTATAGATGCACTTACATGGTGGCTGGAATACAAAGATAAGGTAAGGACTCTGTATGTCATATTTACCATAAGTTCTGTTTCTCTTTTATACCTTATAGTTGCGGTATTTAACTATTACATTTATTTTTATCTTTCCGAAAAGTGCAGCGTGCCGGCTTGGATCGGCCACTTCGGAGTACCATTTTGTGTTCTCGGATTTGTAATGTGGATGACATCCCCCATACACGGACAGGTTTTCTATATTGCAAACGGGGAATATATACACGGTCCTTTATATATGCTTTCCCAGCTTCTGGGTGCCGGAGTTATTTTCTTTGATTTCGTGTTGACCATCATTTACAGAAAAAACCTGGAGCTTCTTGATTTCATTGCTGTAATAGGCTACATGATGCTGCCGCTTTTTGCTGTTGCTATGACGATGCTTATGCCATTCGTTGGTTCGGTTTTTATTTACCTGTCCGTAACCCTCAGTATGTTGATGGTATACACGTTTATTCATGTTCAGCAGAGTATAGAACTTAAAGAAAAGGAAAATGCTCTTACCCAGGAAAGACTCGCCATCATGATGAGCCAGATACAGCCGCATTTTTTGTACAATTCCCTTAATGCTATTTATTATCTTTGTACCAAGGATCCGAAGATGGCCCAGGAAGCCATAGGCGAATTCTCTGACTATCTCCGTGGAAATCTTGATTCCTTAAGGACTAAGGAGCCGGTTCCCTTTGAAAAGGAACTGGACCACATCAAAAACTATCTGGCTCTTGAAAAAATGAGATTTGATGACGATCTGAACATCGTCTATGACATTGAAGCAAAGGATTTTAAGCTCCCCGCACTGACAGTACAACCCATTGTTGAGAATGCAGTGAAATACGGAGTGGGTAAATCCCCCAATGGCGGAACTGTTACGATTTCCAGCCGTGAATATGATGACAGATTTGAGATTGTTGTGGATGATGACGGTGTGGGAGGCTACACGGAAGAAAAGAGAGAGTATGATGGCAGATCTCATATAGGTATACAAAATGTCCGTGAACGCCTGAAGCTTCAGTGCAAAGGTTCCCTTAACATTGTAAGTGAACTTGGAGTAGGAACCACAGTCACCATAGTGATACCAAAAGAGGATGAAAATTATCATAAAATTTAGTATCATATTTAAAAGACTTATTTTTAAACAATCATTAAACAATATGAAGGAGCGGAATAACTATGGCAGTTGATTATGTAATGATGGAAAGAGTAGACGGAAAAACCGCACCGCAGCTCGATAAGGATCTGAGAGATTTTATCGAAGCCGGTAACACCGAGATCAATATAGATATGACAAATACAAAGTATATCAGTTCCGCAGGTTTGAGAGCACTTCTTTCAGCCCAGAAACAGCTCAATAAATTGTCAGGTTCCATGGTGCTTAAGGGTGTTTCCGAAGCAGTTCGTGAGATATTTGATGTTACGGGATTTTCGGGATTTCTGACCATAGAAGATTGATGATCGTGTTTTAGGGGTGTGGAGAAAAAATCCTAAATTGAGGGGTACAGATATGCAGGTGCTTGCTATTGATGACGAGAAGATAGCATTGGAAGGACTGACGGACCTGATTAAAAAGGCATTACCTGATGCGGAGGTGTATTCATACAGGAATGCTTTGAAGGCCATAGAGGAACTGGAAGGGAAGCACATAGATATAGCTTTTCTTGACATTGAAATGAGAGACATAAACGGTCTTCAGTTTGCTGACCATTTAAAAGAACGTTTTCCAAAGATCAATGTAATCTTCACAACCGGTTACAGTGAGTATGTGGGTGAGGCCATGGATCTCCATGCCAGCGGATATATCATGAAGCCGGTTACACTTGAAAAGATAAAAAAAGAGATAGGAGATCTGAGATATCCTGTTGAGGATGCCGTAAAGAAGAAGGATGTTCTGAGAGTTCAGACCTTCGGAAACTTTGAGGTGTTCAAGAACAATGAGGTTCTTCATTTTCAGTACAATAAGACAAAGGAGCTTTTTGCCTATCTGATTGACAGGTGCGGAGCCCGGACCAGTAACGGTGAGATTCTGGGCGTTCTTTGGGAGGATGATGCCAATCCCGAGCGAAAGGCTTCATATCTTCAGAACCTCCGTGCAGATATGATGTCAACCTTGAATGAAGCAGGATTTTCAGATGTTATCGTACGCCAGAGGGGAACCATAGCTGTTGTTCCCGATAAGATGGAGTGCGATCTCTATGAGTGGAAAAAGGACAGAAATACAGCGAGCTCGAAGTACACCGGCGAATATATGAATCAGTTCAGCTGGGCGGAGTACAGTAAGGGTGCGTTGGAATAAACCGGACGGAGCCGGAGGGCATCCATTTGAATGCGAGTCGCCTCGTCGGAAAAATCTAAGACAGACCCCCTAAGAACCACTAGGCCCTCGCCGAGTCTTCGTTTACTTTTATGAAAACTCAGACTTGGCGAGGGGGCTAAGGAAAAATGGATCCAAGTGGTTCTAAGGGGGTCTGTTTTGATTTTTCACGACTCGGCTCAACGCATTCAAATGGATGCCCTCCGGCTCCTGCGTACATATCTATACGTTACTTGTAACTTTGTATAATAATTGGCCAAATATTTTATAAATTTTAGTACTACAATAATTCTAGATATTTGATAATATATATTTATTGTATGACAATATTTCAAAAAAGGAGTAAATATCATGGAATTACCATTTAAGATTGATCTTACGGGAGAAGTTGCTGTTGTTACCGGAGGTACCGGTGTTATCGGTGGTATGTATGCCCGCGCACTTGCTGCATGTGGTGCAAAGGTTGCTGTACTTGGACGTAAAAAGGAGAACGGAGCTCAGGTACTTGCTGATATTGAGGCAGACGGCGGTGAGGCTATGGCTGTAGCTGCAAACGTTCTTGATAAGGACAGCCTTATTGCTGCAAGACAGGAAGTGCTTGATAAGTGGGGACACATCAACATCCTAGTAAACTGTGCCGGCGGTGCCATCAAGGCTGCTCAGGTACCTCAGGATCATTACCACGAGAAAGAAGAGGGAACAGACACACTGTTCACTATGGACCTCGAGAATGTACACAAGGAGCTTGACCTCAACATTTACGGAACCATGCTTCCCACACAGGTTTTCGGTGAGGTTATGGTTGGTCAGGATAATGCCAATATCGTTAACATTTCCTCTATGGGAGCATATCATCCACTCACCAGAATTCCGGGATATTCAGCCGGTAAGGCAGGCGTTGCAAGCTTCACAGAGTGGTGCGCAATCTATTTTGCAAAGAGCGGCATCAGAGTTAATGCAGTTGCTCCCGGATTCTTCCAGACAACTCAGAACCATGCCCTTCACTTCAACGATGATGGTACACCAAAGCCACGTGCACAGCACATCATCGACGCAACACCTATGCTGAAGTACGGCAATCCGTCAGACCTGGTAGGAGCTCTACTTTACCTTGTAAGCCCTAAGGGTTCAGA
>JAILDF010000212.1 GCA_024689585.1 Oribacterium sp. | reverse complement strand
GGAACATCAAACGGTAACTCAGGAAGATAGATAGCATCAGGTCCGTCACAGTCCTCACCCTTTGAAAGTGCTGCCGCACCGGTGAGCCAGCCTGCATTTCTTCCCATGATCTCAACAACGATTACCTGTCCCTTGCTGGTCTCAAGGCTCCATCCGTCACGGATGATTTCCTTTACAGAGGTCCCGATGTACTTGGCTGCTGAGCCGTAGCCCGGTGTATGATCTGTCAGAGCAAGGTCATTATCAATTGTCTTAGGACATCCGACGAAGCGAACGTCTGAACCTGTTACGATTGCGTAATCTGAAAGCTTCTTGATGGTATCCATGGAGTCATTACCACCGATATAGATGAAGCAGTCGATTTCGAGGTCTTCGAGAATCTTGAAGATCTTCTCGTATACTTCCTTGTTCTCATAGATATCCGGAAGCTTATATCTGCAGGATCCGAGGTAAGCTGACGGAGTTCTCTTCAGAAGCTCTGCATCAAGTCCTGTACGGATATGCTCTGAAAGATCAATGTATCTTCCCTCCAGAAGTCCCTGTACACCGTGGATCATTCCGTAAACCTTCTTGTATCCTCTGTCCTTAGCTGTTCTGAAAACACCAGCCAGAGATGAATTGATGGCCGCTGTCGGACCTCCGGACTGTCCAACTATAACATTTCTCTTTACTTTTTTGCTCATATGGTATCCCCAACCTTTCCTGCACTCCCCTGGTGCATCTGTTTATTGGTACATTATACCATAAAAATCTCCGTTTTCGAAAAATAATAGGATATTTTTCCCAATTTTTCCAAAACCCGAGACCGATAAGCATCACACAGATGTCAATCTAATTGGCCCAATCAAAAAGACAGGTCAGCCAAATGCCAACCTGCCCAAGTTTTGTTTATAGATGTTTTCAGTATTTATCAGTACGATGTTTATCAGAAATTCACGTACTGGTCATATGCATTAGGATTTGAGGATTCTCCCTTTATAGCCTGATACAGCACGGCGTCAGCATTCATCTTATAAGGACGAACATAGAAGAGTCCGGCGATACCGCAGGTTACCAGAACCAGAAGATTCCAGAGGATAAAGGACCAGTCAAAGATGAAGCAGTTCATCTTCTGTCCCTGCATCATTTCTCTTGACTTTCTGAGTGCATCAGGTCCGCTGATGCCCGGGTCTTCAGCAAGGATGTAAGGAACCAGTCTGAAGGAGTAGCTGAGTATGACTCCCGGAATGATGAATGCTATATATCCCAATGTGATAAACAAATCCTTGAGGAAAATGCCCAGAACATTATTCTTATAGTTCTGTGAATATCCGTCTCCAATAATCGTGGGCTGTGGTCTTCCTGCCTGATTCATCAGGAAGAATTTGCTGCAGCCTACCTCCAGAGGATTGATGACCAGAATCTTAACCACTATTCCGAACATAATGATGACACCAAGCACAGCAAGTACAGCCACTAAAATCTTTGCTGCATCAGGATTATTCTCAAGCTGTTCTTTTATTTCTCCTGATCTTGATCTGTAGGTTGAACTTGATGCCATGAAGAAAATCGAATAGATCAAGGATACAAGCACCGAATTCCAGTAATTGTTTTTGAACGCCGCTTTTCCGCGGGCTTTAATCTCTGCTCTGTTCCACATAAAAAATCCCCCTTTTCAGTAATGTAAAAACGTATATTAATATTGTCTTCCACTGATAATTGTATCACAAACAAAAACATAAATTATAGCGGAATATTCAACTGATATTGATTTACGATAACAGTTCAGTCGGCGTCCCCCCGGCACACCGACTGAACTGTTACGATTTACGGGTATGATTCCCGAAAACAAGAACCATACCCGTCGACTTCTCAAATTATTTTACTCCGCATTTTTGGTTATCACTACCGGCCAGACAGCCACAACGAAGAACCACATCAAAAATCGTGCGATAAAGTTTCCCCAATGACCGCCAAGGGCAGCTACGATTGTTGCAGGTGCAAAGAACTCTTTCCAGGAAAAAGTTATCAGGAATCCAACAAATCCCAAAATAGGAAGATTCTTAGACCTTTCCGGTATTTCGTATTTGATAAAATGTCTTTCAAAATAGCTTCCGGCCAAAAAACCGGTAAATGCGCCGCATGCCTTAAAAGTATCATTCATCATCTTGACCGGATCCACCAAAAGCTTACCGTCTACATAATCCATGGGATAAGGCTTCACCATGATATAGATCAATGAAGCTATAACCACCAAAAGACCAATGAAGGACAACCCGTCAAGCTTCTTTTCATCACCGGCGATCTTCTCCCCGGCTTTTTCAACTGCGATTATGATGATCAATGTTGAAGCGAATCCGACAACAACATCCTGGGGAGTATGTACACCCAGAAAATTTCGTGAGAAACCGGTCAATGCTATAAGAACTCCGCCCAATATGGCAAGCCACCTTCGTACATCCTTTTGCCATAAAGTAACGCTTCCGTATACAGCCGTTGCCTCCGTTGTATGTCCGCTGGGGAAGGAGTATCCCGTGGCGGCAACCTTGGAATCTCCCGCCGGTTCTATGAGATCGGAACGTATCCAGGGACGGTACGCACATACAGTCAGTTTGATGATACCATTCAAAAGTCCCGCCAAACCGAAGGTAGTGATAAACCTATATCCCCATTTCTTGTCAACACACCAGAAAATAAAAAACGGCAAAAACGGCATCAGATCCACCGCCACCTTTGATATACCGTTAAAAAACTCATCAAACACTCCGCCGGAAGCATTTCTTAGTTCCTGAAGCCATAACAGATACTGAATATCCATTGATTTCCCTCCTTATAGATGGTCT
>JAILDF010000191.1 GCA_024689585.1 Oribacterium sp. | reverse complement strand
CTCCTTCAGAAGAAAGATAACATTGGCGACTATTCCCGGAACACTCAGGGACAGGGCTTCAGGAAAGATAACATAGGTGAAAAGCTGCCTTTGTGTGAGTCCCAGAGCAAGAGCGCCCTCCGTCTGGGATACCGGAACCCCGTCTAGACCGCTCCTGAAAACCTCTGCCATATAGCTTCCTCCCAAAAGTCCGAGGCCGATAAAGCCGCAGGTCTCCGCCGGGATAGATATCCCGATTTTTGGAAGTCCAAAATAAATAAAAAACAACTGCACCAGCAGGGGAGTATTTCTGAACAATTCAATATATACCTTTGAGATCTGAGAAAGCACCGGCACCTTGAAATGGATAACAAATGCAGCAAGGACACCTATTATCAGTGAAAGCATTATGCCAAGCCATCCGATCTTTACAGTCAGAAAGAATGCCTCTATGTATAAAGAGATATATGAGTTTATTACTTCTTGATTCATTAATTTGTTCCGTTCCTGAAAAATGAAAGAATCCTTACAGATTCTTTTTAACCGCTCAAAGCCGCGTGGCTCCCACGATTAAAGTGCGAATCGTGGGTAGACATGAATATGGGAGAGCCCGAAAGCTCTCCCTGACCTTTTACCAGAGTCTGCAAATAATATACTTTTTACCCTGAAACTTTTCCGCCTTCT
Source organism: Oribacterium sp. (assembly GCA_024689585.1). GTDB lineage: Bacteria > Bacillota > Clostridia > Lachnospirales > Lachnospiraceae > Oribacterium. Next base: position 14,636 of record JAILDF010000191.1, on the reverse strand, counting down.
ACAACGAGGGTCTCTTCATAGTCCTTTCCATAGGTATCTATAAGGGTTGCCTCATAATCTGCATGGAAGAATTTCTCGTCCCCAAGGCTTACTATTTCTTCATTGAGCCAGTCAAGAAGAGTACTGTTCCCCTTTGACACTGCAGGTGCGATAGTATCCTGGCTTCCGAGTGAAGGGATGCCGACTGTATATCCCTCATTCTCGATGGCGTAAGCAATAACCTCTGTGTTATCGTTTGCCCAGGCAACACCGGTTCCGTTTTCAAAAGATGTCTTGGCTGTCGCATACGTATCAAACTTCTGTAGCTTGATATCAGGATACTCCTTTTCAAGATAAGTCTCAGCTGTAGTACCCGAAATTACGATAACCTGGTCATCCGCGGAGATCTGATCCAGACTCTCGATAACATTATCATTATGTGATACAACTCCCAGTGCAACGTTCATGTAAGGAAGTGCAAAATCAACCTTATCTGCTCTTTCTTCTGTAACTGTAAAGTTTGCAAGAACGATATCTACCTTACCGGTCTCCAGATACTCAACTCTGCTGGCTGCCTCAGTTGATACATAGTTGATCTCTACTCCCAGATCCTTGCCGAGTCTCTCTGCCAGATAAACGTCATAGCCCTGGTATTCACCGTTTTCATCAACATATCCAAAAGGATTCTTGTCTGAAAATACTCCGATATTTATGGTTCCGCTTTGCTTTATCTCATCAAGTGTTCTATATACTTTGCTGTCCCCCTTTGCTTCGGCTTCGGTTGATTTTTCAGTGCCTGCCGGAACACCTGTGGGCTGGCATCCGGCCAATGTTCCTGCCACTACTGCGGTGCCAAGTACTGCTGCAATAATCTTGTTTTTCATAATCTTCTCCTCCTTTTGGAAACCGGTACATCGTAAAGGGCCTCCCCAAACCCTTTTTGATTTCCTCAATTTCATAATGTGATTATGCCACCTGAGTGCCTGTTCGTATAATATCAGTGTTTTATCGCTGGATATAGGCATTACCTATCACCGCAGTAGGTGGTAGGCTGAAACCACAAATACTGGCACCTGGTACGGTTCTCGCCGGAGAGAACCGTACCAGATGGATAACCTGTTGTTTTCGTAAAAACATTTTACATTGGCCAAAACCCATGGGATAATGTGCTACACAACATTCGTCGTTCCGGAGGAAATGATTCTGATCCGGAGTCAGAAAGGATTGTATATGGCTAAGGTTATTGTAGGCATGTCCGGAGGAGTGGACAGTGCAGTTGCGGCATATCTGCTGAAGCAGGAAGGACATGAGGTTATAGGAGTGACCCTCCGTACCTGGCAGTCAAAGGATGGAAAAGAAAGCAGATGCTGCGAGATTGATGATGCAAGAAGGGTAGCTTGGAAGCTTGGAATTAAATATTATCCTTTCAACTGCATTGCGGAATTTGAAAAGAATGTCACAAAACCTTTTGTCAATGACTATATCTGCGGCAGAACGCCAAACCCCTGCACCAGATGCAACAGATACGTAAAATGGGACAAGATGCTTTATGTGGCAAAGGTAATGGAGGCGAATTACATAGCCACCGGACATTATGCCGAGGTGGTGAAGCTTGAAAACGGGAGATTTACTTTTAAGCAGGCGCTTCATGCAAAAAAGGATCAGACATATATGCTGTACTCCCTTACCCAGGATCAAATCCGGGCAACGCTGATGCCTCTCGGAAAGCTTACCAAAGATGAAGTCAGGAATATTGCGACGGAGGCCGGTCTTCCGGTTGCGGAAAAACCGGATTCCCAGGAAATCTGTTTTGTCAGTGAGGGTACTAATTACACTGACTATATAGCAGAGTACTCGGATGCGCCGATGCCGGGGGCCGGAAATTTCGTTGATGAAGCAGGAAATGTTCTGGGAGTTCATAAAGGCATCATCCACTATACTGTCGGCCAGAGAAAGGGTCTTGGTATCGCGCTGGGATATCCCGCTTATGTAAAGACTATAAGAGCCGACAGGAACGAGGTTGTTATCGGGAGTGAAGATTCGCTTTTCAGTGATGAGATAATATGCGGAGACATTAACCTTATGAGTATACCTGAGCTTACAGGGAAGCTTCATTGCAATGTTAAAGTCCGGTATCATCATCCCGGACAGGGGGCGTGCCTTGAACGGATAGATGATGAACACATAAAGGTACATTTTGACTCTCCCGTGCGGGCTGCTGCTCCGGGGCAGGCAGCTGTGTTCTATGACGAAAACGACTGCGTGATTGGGGGAGGAGTAATCTGCTGACAAAAACATATCATCATTATCATTTCAAACCTTTACTGACAACCCTGTCTTCCTGTTCGCATCCGCAAAAAGTAATGACTACTTCTTCAGGTTTCTATTCAAAAAAACGGAAGAGCGTGGGTCTCGCTAAGACCTCTCTCTTCCGTTTTTTGTTAATGCTCAACTTCTGTTGGCGGGTATGCCAGAGCCGCCATGTATACGAAGTCGTCCTTGTCCCAGACAAAGGTCCACCACATCTCAGGTGATTCTTCCTCACCTACGATAATGCGCACATCCGTGTTCCCGTCATCGTTATAATCATCAAACTCCACCGTAGCTTTTTCATATTGCTCATTGGTTAGCTTTTCGGGATAGTCTACCTGCAAAAATAAATTCTGTTTAGGCTCATCATAGTACAACTCAACTCTGTCACCGAAGACACAGGCACAGACGTCAATATCCTGCCCGTCCAGACTGAGGTTTCCATAGCCGTCTATGGTTCCCCATGTCCGCCAGTCCTGTCCTTCGATGCCGCCTCCGTCCTCCTGTGTATTTTCCGCTGTGCTGATACTATTTTCCGTCATGCTGGCGTCATTTTTCGCCGCGCTGACACTATTTTCCGTCGAGCTGATACCGGATGCCGTGTCACAGGCCGTCAGAAAGCTCAGCAGCAAAACAGCGGATATAGTTAACATAATTCTTCTCATAATTATTTCCTCCCTTTAATCATCACCCCAAAGTTCAACGAAACTGTCAAATCTGGGGAGATTTATTTTCAAATATCCTCTTTTACTTCCATCCACCAGATGCTTATTTATGAGATTATTTCTGAATACATTATATGATGCCGGATTTTTCATCAAAGACTTTATGTCCTCTGTTTTCCCATCTTTTGTTTTACAGATGCATCTGACCATTTCCTTTTCGCCTTCTGTCAGCTTCTGCCATATCATATCATATGAATCTTTAAACATTATGTTCTCAAAGGCCGGCATTAGATCTTCAAGATTCTCATTTTCCTTTTTGCAAAAATATAATGAACCAAGAACCTGATACGCATAAGCATAACCCCGTGTTGTTTGTTCAATCTTTTTGGCTTCAAATGAGTCTATATCAAGTAATTCCTGATATCTGTTCACTATATCGTATTTGTTTAGAGCAGTTGCTTCAATAGCGTCAGCTCTTTTAAAAAAGGTAAGGTTTTTCTCAGTTGAAAATTCTTCAATGTTCTCCGAGAGTCCTGTCACAACAAGATAGAGTTCTGCTCCCACAACTATCATTGACCCTATTATCGAAAGAAGCTTGACTGTTTCTTCTGTTTTGGAAATATCATCTATCCCAACAAGTATCCTGTACTTCTTTTTGTTGGCTGTCTCTATCATTTTTATTATTGCAGCTTCTTCGGATTTATGAAACTTTTCAATGCTTTTTGTGTTTGTGACCTTTACGCTCCCTTCTCCTGACTCACCATGAAAACTTCCTCCGAGAGATGCACTGAAACTTTTTTCAATTGTCTTGTTATTTATACCTAACCCTTTTTCGCTTGCAAGTAGATCATGAAATGTAGCAATTGTATTTCCGGCAGAGGAAAGGTTATATACAAGCCAGTTTTTCTCTTCCTTTAACGCCTTCATAATCCTTCCATATTCAACTGATTTGCCGGACCCACGAAGGCCTGTGATCTTATAAACATGTTTTTCAGATTCATCACTTTTAAAATTTGCAATTACAGTATCAGCTATACCTGTATCTATATATGCTTTGCCTGCCAGCCCCGGAGTTCTGGTAAACGGATCAATTTTGGGTGTCATTACTTTTCCTCCATGTTTTTTACTATATATCAGATAATTTTACGTTTCATTACTAAAAGCGTTGTTTTTTTACTTTTCATTACTATGATATCAATATTTCACTTTCGGCTCAATACTTTACTAATTTCAGATTACAAAAATAAAACCCGATGGCACTCTATTATCAAGTGTCATTGGGTTCTTTTTTTACAACTAGCAATTCCCCGTATACACATACTTCAGATTCTTTTCTGCCACAGTTTTCAGGTGATAAACATTAGCCACATCTGTGGCGTCTCTGTCAGTCATATGGAACTTTGGAAAGAATCTGGACAGGTGAAGCGGAATGTTTTCGCCTATGGGATTTCCGCTATCATCAGTAAGCTCACTTATCCATCGGCTAAGTTCAAATATCTCCTCATCGGTATCATTCTCGCCGGGGATTATGAGAGTCGTAACTTCCACATGGCAATGCTTCACCGCTTCTTTGATAAAATCCATAACCATCAGACGATTTCCCTTCAGGAGATCCTCATAGTAATGATCCGTGAAACCCTTGAGATCGATATTCATAGCATCAACGTATCTGAAGAGTTCACCAACAGATGAAATGTCTGCCATACCATTCGTAACAAGTACGGTTTTTAAATCATGCTCTTTCAACAATCTTGCAGTATCCAGAACATATTCATAGGAAATCAGAGGTTCATTGTAGGTGAAAGCAACTCCGATATTGCCATAAGGTTTCTCCACTACAGCTATACGACACAGCTCCTCTGGAGAAATGTATTTAGCCTTTTCAGGCCACTTTTCAGCTTCCTCAGCCCATGAAATACTGTAATTCTGACAGAAGGGACATCTCAGGTTACAGCCATAGCTCCCAACGGAAACTATCATGCTCCCCGGAAAAAACCTGTTGAGCGGTTTCTTCTCTATTGGGTCCAGCGCTATGGATGTTATCTTCCCATAATTGTCAGGGATAATGTTTCCGTCCCTGCAGGTTCTCACTTTGCAGAACCCATATTTCCCTTCATCTATATAACAATGTCTGAAGCATACATTACATTCTGCCATAACTGTTCTCCCAAAACCTTTTATAAACTAACATGAAACCACCGGGGGACGGTTCTCGCCGGCGAGAACCGTCCCCCGGTGGATTACTCCGGTATCAAACCTTCCTGTTCCCCTTCAGAACCTCCCTGTAATCCTCCAGGTTCTTCCTGAGGAGTGTCGGTATCTGAAGCTCGTACGGACATTTGCTTATACATTTTCCGCAATTAACGCAGTCTTCGATTTTCTCCATCTCTTTCTGCCAATGTTCACTGAGCCAGCCCTTGCTGGGTGCCCGTCTCAGCATCAGAGACATTCTGTTGCAGTTGTTTATCTCTATACCAACCGTACATGGCATACAGTAGCCGCAGCCCCGGCAGAATTCTCCCATAAGCTCGTCACGCTCTGACTTTATGAAGTTAAATATCTCATCATTCATAACGGGTGTCTCATCCATATAGGAAAGCCATTCTTCAAGCTCGGACTCCTTCTGTATTCCCCAGATGGGTACAGCGCCTTCGAACTGAGATATGAAAGCCATGGCAGCTTTTGAATTTGTGATGAGACCGCCTGCAAGACCCTTCATGCAGATGAAGCCGACATTATGCTCATTGGCAAGCTCTATAAGTTCTATTTCCTTTTCCGAAGCAAGATAGCTCATGGGATACTGAACCGTATCATACAGCTCCGACTCGATAAGCTCCTGAGCGATTCCATATTTATGGGCAGTGCCGGAAATAAAACGTATCTTTCCCTGACGCTTTGCTTCCTCCATGCATTCATACATGCCGCTTCCGTCCCCCGGTCTGTAGCAGGTATTCATCATATGGAACTGATAGATATCGATATAGTCCGTCTTAAGATTTGAAAGGCTTGTCTCCAGATCCTTCCAAAAATCCTCCGGTGTTGTTGCCTTGGTCTTCGAGGCAATGAATATGTCTTTACGATCCACATATCCCGTTCCGAAGGCTTCTCCCAGCTTAACCTCACTGTCACTGTAGGCTCTTGCCGTGTCAAAAAAGCGAATGCCTCCGTCGTAAGCTCTTCTCAAAATCTTTACGGCTTCCTCAACCGAAACCCTCTGTAAAGGCAATGCTCCGAACCCGTTCTGGGGCACTTCGATTCCTGTTCTTCCCAATACCACGTTTTTCATAGTTTTCTCTCCGTCTTAAAACTTAGGTCCATATAAAATACGACAAAAACTATTCTTCAAATTCTAACTGAATACAGCTAAAAAATACTTACACTACTTTTATTTTCGACAATTTAAGATAAGGTTATAAGGATATACTTGTTGAACGATTGCCTTCAATGGTATCATTGGGAATGTTTATCAAAAAAAATCACAAGGAGCTAAAATGCTTGAACTGTTCTTAACCTTTGCAAAAATCGGAAGCTTTACCTTCGGCGGAGGGTACGCCATGATCTCCCTCATCGAAGACATTTGCGTGACAAAAAAGAAATGGATAACTCATGATGAGATGATGAATATGACCGTCATCGCGGAATCCACTCCGGGACCCATCGCCATAAACTGCGCCACCTTTGTGGGCTATAGGATAAAGGGGTTAAAAGGCGCCTTTGCCGCAACACTTGGCGTCATCCTTCCTTCATTCCTGATCATATATATCATCTCCTGTTTTCTGAGCAATTTTATGGAGATAAAAATAGTTGCCGATGCCTTCCGTGGCATTAAGCTTGCAGTGGGACTTTTGATATTTAACGCCGGAATCGGAATGCTTTCAAAAATGAAAAAGAAGCTCTTTCCCATCATCATTTTTTCCTCTTCGATGCTTCTGATGCTTTGTTCCGAGCTTTTGGGATTTAAGGTTTCAACAGTAGTCATGATGATGACGGCGGGAGTTATCGGTCTCATCTACAACAGTTTACAGAAAGTAAAAGAAAGAGAAGACAACTTATGATATATCTTGAATTATTACTGGGATTTCTGCAGATAGGAATGTTTGCATTTGGCGGAGCCTACGGTGCGATTCCGCTTATACGTGACGTGGTCATGAGCTATGGATGGCTCAGCGAAGATCAGCTTACATACATGATAGCGGTAAGCGAAAGCACACCGGGCCCCATCATGGTGAATACGGCCACCTATATAGGAAGCAGCCAGGGCGGGATATTGGGTGCCGTCATTGCTACCACCGCTGTCGCCTTACCGTCATTTATCATTATTCTCATCGTTTCAACCATACTGAAGAATTTTGCGGAAAATCCATATTTCCAGGCGGTGCTCCGTGGCATTAAGCCCTGCATCATAGGTATCATCATATCCACCGGACTTTATATGATCATAAATAACTGCCGTTCCGGTGAAGGCCTTAACCATGTGAATGTCCTGATAACCCTTATCCTGCTAATGTTTATGCTTCTGCACAAGCGCATCCTGAAAAGTAAGGCTTCCCCGATACATCTTATTATTTTCGCAGCGGCACTGGGGATAGCATTTGGATGAGTAAAATCACCAACTATAGTAATAATAAAACCCGGTGACACTTCCTGTTTAAAAGTGTCATCGGGCTTCTTTAATCTTCCGGGCATCCTCTCATCCACCGGGGACGGTTCCCGCCGGCGAGAACCGTCCCCGGTGGATTACCTGTCAAATGCTCCATGCTGCGCTCTTCGTCTGGAGTTCAAGCATATGCCTGAATACACTTCCCTCTTTTTCCTTGAGCTCTTTCGGAGTTCCTTCTTCCGCTACATGTCCATCCTTCAGCACAATTATCTTATCTGCGGATTCAACAGTTCTCATCCTGTGAGCGATGACCAGTACGGTTTTATTCTCAAGAAGCTTTGACAGTGCTTCCTGTACTTTTGTTTCATTCTCAACGTCGAGGGATGCTGTTGCCTCATCCAAAAGAACGATAGGAGCATTTTTCAAAAGCGCTCTGGCAATGGAAATCCTCTGCCTCTCACCACCCGAAAGCTTTGTTCCGTTTTCCCCGATTGGAGTGTCATACCCTTTCGGCAGTTTCCGGACAAATTCCTCGCAGTTGGCGGCTGCGGCTGCATTCATTACCTCTTCGTCCGTTGCTCCGTGTTTACCTAGTCTGATATTCTCCATAACAGTATCATCAAAAAGCACCACATCCTGAAAAACAAAAGAATAATCTCTGAGAAGAGTCTCCGGATCAACCGAATTTATATCTACTCCTCCTACCTTTATACTTCCGTTGTTAATGTCCCAGAGTCTTGCCGCAAGTCTCGCGCAGGTACTCTTTCCGGAACCCGAAGGTCCCACAAGCGCTGTGACTTCACCTTCCTTTGCAGTAAAGCTGACACCTGACAGCACCTGTTCGTTATCGTAGGAAAAGGAGACATTATCAAACACTATATCATGTCCCTTTGGCTCAAATGTCTCAGCCCCACCTGCAACCGGTGAATCATAAATCTCCATAAGCCTTGAAGCTGAAATCTCCGAAAGAAATACTTCCGCAATAAGTGACAGGCTCTGATCAAATGGAGCATAGATCCTTGTAATCACCAGCAGAAACATGAACAAAGTCATAAAGGTGACCTGTCCGGACAGGATAAGGTTTGCACCGGTGAGGATCGTTGTGGCCACTCCCAGCCGCATGATTATACTTGCTCCGTTAACAAAGATTCCCGTGGCAAGCTCACCCTGTATCATGGTTCTTTCATGTTCATCGATCTTGAGATCTAGTTCTGTGAGGTAACGATCCTCCTGATTTGTCGCATGTATTTCACGGATATTTTCCAGTGTTTCCTGAATTCCGTCAGATACCCTGAGAGCTGCTTTTCTGTTGATCTCTGCGTTTTTGTTTGCCATGCTCCTGCTTCCGAAAAGAAGTCCGAAAGCTACAGGCACGCCCCAGAGGCAGGCTACGGCAAGCCTCCTGTCCATGATAAAAAGCATCACGGCGATGATGGCGGTAGAAAAGTATGCCCCATAGAGATATCCCAAAACGTGGCTCCATACATGTTCCATACGGTTCACATCCCCCATCAGGGTTTCTGTCAGATCCGCAAGATCTCTTTTTCCGAAAAAGCCTAACGGGAGTTTTCTCAAACGCTCTGCGATGCCGATACGCATACCCTTTACTTCACCATAAACAAGACCGTAGGTATTAACATACTGCTGTATATGAGTGATCAATGATAGCGCTATGAACATTATAACAGCAGCCACAAATGCACCTGCCTCCGGAAGTCCGAAACCGTTGGTGAGCGTATCCATGTAACACCTCATCAGCTTATACAGGATTCCCATTCCGCCCATGACTACCAGGTTAACTATGATAGTCCATATCATTCCTTTTTTTGTGTTATCGATACCTTTATCAGAAAGAGCGTACTTTCGCTTAAATGCTTCCCCAAACATCACTCATCCTCCTCATATATCAATGCTGTTTTGAACTATAATATCTGACACGCAAATGCAGATCTAAAAAGTCACTCATATATCAACGCTTTTTTCAATCTCTGATATCTATATCTGGAACACAGATGTCTATCCAATCGGTTTTATAACATAGTATTGTCGATATCAGAGAAGCCGATGTTACTACCCTTCTGCCTGAATCTTCCACTGAACAGCCTTGTTGTAATCCTCCCACATCCTCTGATACAGTCCGCCCATTTCCTTCAGTTCTTCATGGGTACCCGCCTCATGGATCCTTCCCTCATTAATTACGATTATTTTATCTGCACCGGTTACCGTAGAAAGTCTGTGGGCGATCATGATAACCGTCTTTCCTTCAGTAAGTTTCCTGAACGCCTTCTGTATAAGCACCTCGTTTTCAGGATCTGCAAATGCTGTTGCTTCATCAAGTACGACTATAGGCGCGTCCTTCAATATAGCTCTTGCCAGGGCCACCCTCTGCTGCTCTCCTCCGGAAAGATAGGTTCCTTCAGTTCCGATCTGTGTATCTATTCCCTCAGGAAGCTTTTCAATGATATCCATGCACTGAGCCGCCTCAAGGGCCTTCAGGACCTCTTCCCTTGAAGCCTCAGGTTTGGCTGCTCTCACATTTTCAAAAATGGAGGTTTTGAACAATCTGTTGTTTTGGAATACAAAGGCAATCCTGTCCATCAGTACACGGGAAGAGATATCCTTCACATTCACTCCCCCGATCAAAACTTCACCGGAGGTAACATCCCAGAATCTCGGAATAAGGCTTGCCGCTGTTGTCTTTCCCCCTCCTGAAGGTCCCACAAGAGCAATTGTCTTTCCGGGATCCGCCACAAACGATACGTCTGTAAGCGCAGGTGTTTCGCTCCCCGCATAGGTGAAGGATACATTCCTGAATTCAATGCTGTTGTCCTTTGGTTCTCTCGGTTCCATAGGCTGTATAAGCTCCGGTGCATTCATTATGGTCTCGATCCTGCCCATAGCCGTATCCGCAAGCATGGTCCCGCTGGCCGCAAACATTATCCTTGCAAGGGCTGTTGAAATGATGGCAGAGAATACTGCATAGAATGCAAAGTCCGTAACAAACAATGCAAAGCTTCCGGAGACTAATGCTTTCGGACCGAGCAGAAGCACCACCGGCACCAGAAACACAAAGGCGCCTTCCGTAACCGTAAGGTTCACTGCCTGTGGCAGCTTGCAGACATTGGCCTGGAAGTTCTCAGCTTTTTGGCTGTAATCTTCTATTGCCTGCTTGAAGGTTTTAAAGGAATAAACCGTCTGCTGAAAGACCTTCACCACCGGGATTCCTCTCACGTACTCCGTCCCTGCTTTGCTCATGACATCCTGCGCAGCCTGATACTCTGCCATTAGTCCTGCATTTTTTCCGCCCATCATGGTAAAAAGTGCACCCACCGAGATAACCGCTGCAAGAAGGCAGGCAGCCCCCATCCTCCAGTCAAACACAAACATGAGCACGAGGGTACTCAAAAACATTGCCAGGGTTCCCGCGATGTCCGCAAGGTTATGTGCCAGCAATGTTTCCGTTTCGGACGCAGCACCGTCCAGCTTGTTTCTGAGAAGGCCAGATGCATTATTATCAAAAAAGCCCAAGGGTGCTTTCATAAGCTTCCGCATGCCCTGCTTTCTTATGTTGGAAGCTGTTTTGAATGCAGCGAGATGTGTGCACATCAGGGCAGCAAAATATATTACTATTCCGACAACCGCAAACCAGAATGCCATCCAGCCATATCCGGCAACCCCTGCTGCCTTTTGATAATCCGGCGCCACACTTATGAGATCTCTCATTACAAGCCAGATACAAATATAAGGCGCCATCCCCAGAATCATAGCTATGGCTGAAAGAAATACTCCCAGAAATGTCAGCATTTTATACTTACCTGAGAATGACAGGATTTTTGATAAAGATGACTGCTTCTTACTATCGCTCATGATTTAACCCCTCCTCATAAGAGAACTAAGAATTATCGAGTTAGATATGACTAACTTTTCTTTTTGAATTGTATATCATCAGTTTGTCAATTTCAATGGGGTTGTTTTCAGAAAAGAATTTTACATTGATCAAATCCCGTGGGATAATGTGCTACACAATAATCATCCCGGAGGTCTTATGGAAAAGAAGAAATCAAAGGCAATACTATATATCTGTTCATCCGCATTCTTCTTTAATCTCATGAACATATTTGTACGTCTCTCAGGCGACGTGCCAAGCATACAGAAAAGCTTTTTCCGCAATCTGGTTGCCGTGTTTGTAGCGTTTTTTATGCTTATAAAAAGCGGCGAGGGTTTCCACCCGCAAAAAAAGAATCTCCCCATCCTTTTGGGAAGATCCTTTTTCGGAACCATCGGAATACTCTGTAACTTTTATGCAGTGGATCATCTGCCTTTGGCTAATGCTTCCATCCTGAATAAAATGGCACCCTTCATGGTTCTCATTTTTTCCTATTTCATTTTGAAAGAAAAGCTGAAGCCCATACACTTCCTGATCATTCTGATTGCATTTACCGGATGCTTTTTTGTAGTGAAGCCTTCACCCGACAATATGGATCTGGTAGGTTCTTTATCAGGACTTATAGGCGGGTTTTCCGCCGGGCTTGCATACACTTTGGTAAGACTGGCAGGTCTCCGGGGCGAAAAGGGCGCTACCATAGTGCTGTTTTTCTCGGCATTTTCCTGCCTTTCGGTGCTGCCATATATTGCATTTAATTATCATCCCATGAGCCTTAATCAGCTCTCCATGCTCCTGCTTGCAGGAGCCTCGGCAACAGCGGCACAGTTTTCTGTCACCGCCGCCTACAGCCATGCACCTTCAAAGGAAATTTCCGTCTATGACTACACCCAGGTGCTCTGGGCTGCGTTATTCGGCTTTTTCATTTTCGGAGACATCCCGGATCTTTGGAGCGTAGTAGGATACTTCCTGATCATCGGAGCTGCGGTTGTGATGTTCTTGTATAACAAAAAATAATCCACCGTGTTGACCAACGGGGACGGTTCTCACCGGAGAGAACCGTCCCCGTTGGTTTTCCGCTCTTTGGAGCGCAGTGGGATACTTCCTGATCATCAGAGCCGCAGTAGTATCGTTTAATTGCCGTCGTTATAAAAATGTAATATTTCTTTCATCTTTCTGTTATAAAGTAATGCGTCGTGGTCGAAATTTTATACATAGTATGTTTGAAATTCTCCGGAAAATTCCGGAGTACTAAGCGGTCGTGACAGATTAAAAATATTTACTGAAGGAGGAGTATAATGTTTCGAAAACACATTGCTTTATTGACCACATTAGCCCTTATGACCGGGCTTATTTCCTGTTTTCCCAAACCGGTACAGAATAACCCGCCGACAGAACCTGCTGCAGAATCGGTTGCGGAATCGGAAGCTGCAGAAACCAAAGAAGTAGATGAAGATAAATCTTCCGACGATTCCTCACCTGCTGCGGAAGTAAAGCCTGATTCCAATTCCAAAAAAACTGACGTTAACTGGATGGAAACGATACAACGTGAGAAGAAAGCATTAGTCTTTGAAGACGGCATGGCTCAGCCTATTCTCACTTACACGAACCTGAGAGACAGTGATTATACAAATGACGGCAGTGACATCCTGAGATTCTGTGTTTATATCGAGACCGATCATGACACTGACGGTGACGGAAAAGCAGACCTTGTGGAAGCTCTGGTACAGGTTCCGAGGGCTGCTGCCGAAGGCGATTTCAAGGCTGCAACCATTTATGATCCGACTCCCTATGGCGCCGGTACGGTTAACGAGACCGAGCAAAACAGTAAAATGCTTTTAAACAAGACCCCGTTTGATTACGATAAGCTTTACGAGCCCGGACAAAAGCGTAAGCCTAAGGGAAATATGACAACTCTTGAGGCTGCCGAAATCGCATCTCCGGAATGCTGGAACTACAGTGTGCCCGTTACAGGCGATATCGGATACACCTATGCGCAATTTTACGATTATTATCTTGTAAGAGGCTTTGCTGTTGTTGAAGCGGGAGGTATCGGCACTTATGGTTCAGAGGGCTTTGAACTCTGCGGCTTTGATCTCGAGAGAGATTCACACAAATGTGTCGTGGAGTGGCTGACAGGCAAGAGAACCGCTTATACAGATCCGTACAACAACATTACCATCAAAGCAGACTGGTCAAACGGCAATGTTGCCATGACAGGCTGTTCCTACGGAGGTACTCTTCCGTTTGAGGTAGCCACATCCGGAGTTGAAGGACTGAAGACCATTATTCCGTTTGCGGGTATTGCTTCATGGTATGACTACACCAATTTCCAGGGTGTGCCCAAGGCTAATGACGCGGCCTATGCGTACTCACTTGCATCCTTTAACAGTGGCGCAGCTTTCCTGGATGATCAGTGGACTGTGATAAATGATGATTATGCATCCTTCCTGTGGCAGTTCTCCGAGGATCAGGAAGCCACTAACGGAGATTATGACGATATTTGGGAGAAGCTGGATTATACTCTTGATCCATCGAAGATAAACTGCTCTGCTCTCATTGTTCATGGAATGAACGATTTTAATGTTACTACCAAGCAGTCTGATCTCATGGCGAGAGCCTTTGAAAGCGCAGGACAGCCATATAAGCTCATACTCCATCAGAACGGTCACTCCACACTTGACGGAATGCTCATAAATGATACCCTCTGGGAAAATATCATGAATAAGTGGCTGTCTCATTACCTCTATGACGTTGATAACGGTATAGAAGATATGCCAAAGGTTTCCGTTCAGAGCAATGTTGATGGTTCCTTCAGAACATATGATACATGGGCTGATTTCAGGTACCATACATTTGAATATGATAAGAAAGTTAATCCGGACAACTTCAATCATGTGGACACTACAGCTATAGGATCAACCTTTGCCAAGTATTATGAGAGTACCGATGAGTTCGGAAGAGAGAGTTTAAGAGACAATTACTATCTGTCATTACCGGACAGCGTACATGCGAAATATGTATACGAAGTTCCCGATAACTATACCTTCACAGGTGTTCCTGAAGTACATCTCAAGCTGTCAACTAAAGATGTTGCAAAGGACGGATTGGTGGTTTCCGCAATGCTTCTTGATACCATCGATGGCGAAGAAAGCTTCAAGGCTTATATGACTAAGCAGAGGATTTATGATACCCTTCC
>JAILDF010000144.1 GCA_024689585.1 Oribacterium sp. | reverse complement strand
ATACCTTCGCGGAGAGCTTACCGATGAGACAAGAATCGACTCACCTTATATCGCAATGCAGACTGCATTCCTTTCAGAAGGTGTTGTTCTTTCTAACGAGCTCGGACGTTCTGTTACTGCCGATGAGATCAGGGCAATGTCAAAGTCCATCGCTATACGTGAGCAGGAGACACCTTTCGGCACAATTAAATATGATTTTGATGACTATAAGGCTTAATAAAGACCTATATCATAAAGGGAGCTGTGAACAATGGGAAATCATTGTTCACAGCCCCTATTTTTATTGTTGTAAGAAGTGTAACAAAGCATCAAGCAATGCTTTAAATGCTTAGTTTAAACTTATCTCCGATACACAATTGTGTACACAGGATGACAATGGTTTCTTGCGCATCTGTGACCACACTGCTTATCCGTAGAAGCGGATATCCTTTGGAGATGCCAAGGGCTTTCGATTCTCGGGTATTGGAGAAGACAATGTCTATAACTTTGTGGGAATGATCAAGAATAATACCATGCTTCTTGTCAAGTACTTCATAAAGAGAGGAATTATTTAGATCTTCGCCAAACAAGAAAGAAAATGATTCCGGAAATTTGTTTATCTCCAGAACTACTGCTTTTCCATCAGCAGTTCGTATTCGTTCCACTACCATTATTTTTTCATCCGGAGCCAGATGCATACGTTCTATATCTTTATCTGTTGGCTCTTCCAAAGCCATCTTGATGGTCTGTGCTCCGGGCTTAAGGTTCATAGAGCGACACATGTCAGAGAAGGCAAGAACTCTATTGGAGATATTGCGCTGAAGCTTCTTCTCGGCTACAAAAGTTCCTTTTCCGGATTTCCTTTCCAGATATCCCTGATCAGATAATTCTTTTAAGGCTTTTCTTACAGTGACGCGGCTGACGTTAAATTGTTCACTCAGTTCGAATTCCGTGGGAAGTTTGCTTCCGGGAGCGAGAGCTCCGGATTCAATGCTATTCTGCAGTTTGTTCCTGAGCTGAAGATATAGAGGGGTTGCAGTGTTATTTTCGAGATTTTTTGTATTCATATGTATTAATTCCTTGAGATTAAAGGGACAGAACTAAATCGGTTTCGATACTACTAATAATACAAAATAGAGACATTTTGCGCAAGATTAGAGACAAAGGAAATATGTAGGTGTTTAAAACAAATATGAAAGCCTTATGATGCATCGCTAAGGCAGCAAAAAATGTTGATGATACATATGGATACAAATACTGAAATAAAAAATACAATATAAACCAAATTTTATTAAAATAAGCCTCTATTGCTGTGGCTTTTGACACTAAAACACATAAAATAAATAAAAAAATATAAAAGTCAAAAAAATATTGACAGATACAAGATAATACAATATGATACATATACACAAAACAAACAAATACAAAACAAGGAGATAAGGAGAATACAATGAGTTACAAAAGCAATGATATCAAAAACATCGTAGCAGAGATCATCGAAAAGAAAAGAGATAAGGGTGGAGTAAAGTCTATCTACTTCGTAGGTTGTGGAGGTTCCCTCGGAGCTCTTTATCCTGCAAAGACCTTTATGGAAAAGGAAGCTGTATCGTTGAGGCCTGCATGGATAAGCAGCAATGAGTTTGTTCACAGTACACCAAAAGATTTTGGAGAGAATTCTATCATTGTTCTGGCTTGTCACAAGGGCAACACTCCCGAGACAATTAAGGCTGCCGAAATAGGCAAAAAAGCCGGAGCTGCTGTGATTCTTCTGACCTGGCTGGAAGAATCTGAGATAGTTGAGTTCGGTGATTATGTGATTCTTTACAGCTTTGATGCAAGTCCGGACCATCTTGCAGGAGATATAGATTATGCCGGTGAAAAGACTTTGTGTGCTCTGCTTGTAGCTGTGGAACTTGTTGCACAGACAGAGGGTTATGCAAACTATGATAAATTCCAGGAAGGTCTGGGGCTGATATCTGGTATCATAAAGAATGCAAGACGTCATGTTGCAGAGCGTTCTATGGATTTTGCGAAAAAGTATAAAGATGCCCCGGTTATCTACACGATGGGAAGCGGTGCAGCTTACGGCGCAGCTTACATGGAAAGTATTTGTATCTTTATGGAAATGCAATGGCTTGATTCCAGCAGTATCCACACCGGAGAGTTTTTCCATGGACCTTTTGAAGTAACTGACAAGAACCGCACTTTCGTAATACAGATAAACGAAGGATCTACAAGGGAACTGGATGAGAGAGCTCTGACATTCCTGAGAAAATATGGTCAGAACATCGAAGTGCTTGACGCGAAGGAATTAGGTTTATCTACAATTGATTCCTCGGTAGTTGATTATTTTAATCATTCTTTGTTTAATAATGTCTATCCAGTCTATAATCATGACCTCGCTACTGAACGTCAGCATCCATTGACTACCAGACGATATATGTGGAAGGTCGAGTATTGATTCTTTTAAAGTTCGATTCATTAAAGTTCATAATTTAAACCAAATGTTTATAAATAAATAGTTGAAAAAAAGGAGGGAAAAAATGTTCTGGTTAGAACTGCTTATAGTAATGATGATAATTTACTGGGGTGTTCGCAAAGGTGGGCCTTTTCTGGCTATGGCCGGTGGAATCGGTATGTTCATCATGGTATTCATTTTAAGGGTTAAACCGTCTGATCCGCCTATCACAGTCATCCTGATTATGATTGCTGTCATATGCGCAGCATCTATGCTGCAGGCATGCGGCGGTCTGGATTTTTTGGTTCGTATCGCAGAGAAGATTTTGCGTAAAAATCCCAAAATGATCACAGTGATGGCACCGTTAGTCGCATGGCTGTTTACCTTCATGTGTGGTACAGGTCATATAGTTTATTCTCTTTTACCGGTCATTGACGAAATCGCCATGCAGACGGGAGTTCGTCCGGAAAGACCCATAGCTGCATCAATTGTTTCTTCGCAGTTCGCAATCACTGCCTGTCCTCTTTCCGCGGCAACAGTTGCTGTTCTTTCCTTCGTTGCTGAATCTCCCTACGCTTCAAATATAAATATGTTCAGCCTGCTTTGTGTTGCTATCCCTGCAACACTCTGTGGAACGCTTGCCGCAGCACTGGTGATGCTCAAAAAAGGCAAAGAACTTGCTGACGATCCAGAGTTCCAGAGACGTCTTGCGGCAGGAGAGATAGAAGATTTTTCAAAAAGAGAACACAAGGAAGTAGCAGCTTCAAAAGAGGAAAAAACTTCTGTTACTATCTTTATTATCGCTATGGTAGCAATCGTTATCATGGGTGCCGGATCAAAGATTCTTCTTCCGGTATTCGCTGATGAATCAAAACTGGCATTGACCACTGTTATTGAAATGTTCATGCTGGTTGCGGCAGGTTTCATGGTGATTTTCTGTAAGGTGGACAGCAACAAGCTTTTGGATCAGCCTGTTTTCAAGACCGGTATGTTTGCAGTAATCCTGGCTTTTGGTCTCTGTTGGCTGGTTAATACGTTCATAAATGATCAGTCCACATTTATAACTGACAATATGGCTGCTATGACTAATCAGTATCCTTGGATCTACATCATCGCAGTATTCATTGTAGGTGCCATCACTACCAGCCAGGCATCCACCACCATGATTATGATTCCGATTGGTATTGCATTAGGACTGCCTGCTAATATTATGATTGCCGGTTGGATGTGCTGTAATTCAAACTTTTTCATCCCGGCTTCGGGCCAGTGCGTAGCTGCGCTTGCTTTTGACTCTGCAGGTACAACTAAGATTGGAAAATATGTACTGAATCACAGTTATATGCTTCCGGGAATTGCATGCTCAATCGTATCTGTTGTTGTGGCAATGGTACTCGGCGCTGTTTTCTTCTGAATATGTTCGGAGAGTTCACTTTCCCCCGGTGAGCTCTCCGAAATGAAATATAACGGGGGGAAAGCTGATGTTTTGTAACAGTTAAGCCGGTGAACCATGGGGACGGAGTTAGCTGTTACGATATTTTTGCATGACTGTCAGAGAGGTAATAAAAAACATGGAAAATTGCAGGATCATCGCTATAGGCGATAATGTTTGTGACAAATATTTATCCAGAGGAAAGATGTATCCGGGAGGACAGTGCGTCAACACTTGCGCTTTTGCGGGAATGAACGGAACATCATCCGCTTATCTGGGAAAATTCGGAAACGATTCGGTGGCAGAGTGTGTAAAAAGAACTCTGGACGAATTAAAAGTAGACTACTCTCATTCACGTACTTATAAAGGAGAGAATGGGTATGCACTAGTTACTCTCGATGGAAGTGACAGGGTTTTTCTTGGATCCAACAAGGGAGGCATCGCTAAAGAACACCCCTTCGCATTCATTCAGTCAGATCTTGATTATATAAAAGAATTTCAGCTGATCTACACAAATCTGAATAGCTATATTGAGGACGAGATTGATGTTCTCGCAGAAACCGGTATTCCGATTGCGTATGATTTCTCATTGCGCTGGACAGATGATTATCTTAAGAAGATTGGTCCTTACACAACGGTAGCTATAATGTCCTGCGCGCATCTTACTGATAGAGAGCGTGAGCAGGAAATGAAAAAGGCAAATGAAGCCGGAATTAAGGTTGTGTTGGGTACAGTCGGTGAAGCCGGTTCCTATGTGCTTTATGAAAATGATTTTCTTTTTGTTCCGGCAGTACATGCTGATAACGTTATCGATACCATGGGGGCGGGCGACAGCTATTTTTCGGCATTTCTTTGTTCACTCCTTAACTCTTCAAAAGAAGGAAATATTGTAGAAGGAGACAAAGAATCCATGAAAGCACGTTTGACAGCAGCCATGAATACCGGCGCTGCATTTGCTTCTAAGGTATGTGCGATGGAAGGTGCCTTCGGATACGGAGTGCCGATCACAGGAAAGACACATGTCTGACGGTCTAATAGAATTAGTAATGAAATATGAAGCCGGTTATATATGCTTTTGTATTGCAGAAATAAACGGCAAAAAAAATGCGTTTGTAGAGGAGGAAATATGAAACCCGATGTATATATGAATAACGAAGAAGGTATAAAGGTAGTTTATAAAAATCCAAAATGGCTTGTAAGTATCAAAAACTGGAAACCTGACAATGATATAGGTGGAATCGCACATCTTGAGATTCATCACACCACAGACGAGCAGTTTGTGCTCTGTAATGGTAAAGCCATATTAATTACGGCGGAGCGGGAAGGGAACTGTTTTAAAAATATAGAGCTTACGCTTATGGAAAAAGACAAGGTCTACAATGTGGCGCAGGAAGTATGGTTTTATTCCATTACGCAAAAGGACACTAAAATTGTTTACGTTCAGGACTCATCCTGTTCAATGGAAAATAGTGAGCTGTGTGATCTCAATCCGGAGGAAGTCGCATATATTCAGAGAGAAGCTGAAAAACTTCTCGCAGATTAATTTAATACTTCAAGGAAACTAAATAAGCTTCAGCTACTGTACAAGTTTTGAAAAAGAAAGGAAAACATATGAAGCTTGCTCCAATGAACTACCATTATATGCGTTATCCACTTCGGAAATTCCTGGATAAGGTAGCAGATTCACCGTTTGACAGCATTGACCTGTATTGTAGTGCCCCACAGATGAACATATTTAACTACACATTGGGTACACTTCTGGAGCTGGACAAGGATATACGAAGCAGAGGTTTGTCCGTTATGATAATGACTCCGGAGAACTGTGTATATCCTGTTAACTTCTGTACTCAGGATGAAAGTACGCGCCAAAATTCTTTACGTTATTATCAGCGTGCGATTGACACAGCGGAGTTTCTGGGATGTTCAAAGGTACAGATCAGTACCGGATTCGGATATTTTGATGCTTCCAGGAAAGAGGCCTGGAACCTGTGCAGGGATTCTCTTGAGAAACTGGCTGCTTACTGTGAGCGTAAGAAAATTACACTCCTTCTTGAAGAACTGAAGGTGACAACCTCCAATGTCCTGAACACAAGCAGTGACCTGAAAAAAATGATTGATGAAATAAAATCTGATGCCATAGTAGGCATGGTCGATCTGGATCAAATGACGTATGCAGAAGAGACAATTGATGATTATTTCAATAATCTGGGAAAAAACTTGCAGCACGTACACTTTAATGATCGGGGCCATACAGTACCAGGGGACTCGGATTTTCCGATGAAACAATATTATGAGGATCTTATAAGGAACAGGTACGATGGGACTGTTTCTTTTGAAATATGTGACCGTAGGTATTATCTTGATCCGGACAAGGCAATCGATGACTGTATAAAGTGGTTCAGAGATAATACCAAGGAGCTGGGATAGTACAGGTCTGTTGTTACATTAATAAAGAAAGAGGAGTTTAACAATCATGCTTATTGACGCACATGTAAGGCCGGCTCTGTTTGAGCCGATCTGCCGGGACAAAAGCCGGTTAGACAGTCGATGTGATGCCATGCATTACCATAAAATGAATCCAACGGGAATGGATTTGTTGAAGAAACAATATAATCTGGCCGGTATAACAGGTGTTTTTCTTCTGCCTTCGGATTGCTCTTTCGAAACTGGGAGCACGGAAATTTCCAACGATGAAATTGCGAAGATTGTGGCGCTGGATCCTGATTTATATTATGGATTTGCCTCTGTGGATCCACGTGATCGGAATTCCGCAGCAGAACTCATAAGATCATTTAAGGATCTCGGCTTATGTGGCCTTTACTTAAATACATCCCGACTTCACATATATCCGGAGGACGCACGAATTTTTGCCATACTTGATATTTGCAGGGAATATGGAAAACCTGTGATTTTTCATGCCGGGTTGTCTTTTGAAAAGGATGCTCTGGCGAAGTTCAGCAGACCAATAGAATTTGAATCGGTCATTGCAAAGTATTCGGATATTAATTTCTGTTTAACACATATGGGGTGGCCATGGGTGCAGGAGACATCGGCACTTCTTCTGAAGTATCCTAATGCTTATGCCAATACTGCATTAATGAATTTTGATGGTCCTTATCAGATATACAGGAAGGTATTCCGGGAAGATATGGGCGAATTATGGGTTGAGCATAATCTGTCGGAAAAAATAATTTTTGGGTCCGGTTCACCCAGGATTCGACCTGTAAGAAGCAAACGTGGATTGGACAGCCTTGGTTTTTCTGAAGAGACACGTAAAAAGATTTACTATGGAAATGCAATGCGTTTCCTTGGCTCAAAGGAGAATTGAATCTATGAAATATCTTTTGAAGGAAGAAACGGTCTGTGCAGACAAGGAATTCGAATTGATTAAGATCACAGACAAGGTACGCAGTTTTGTCAGCGAAAGTGGTGTAGTGAACGGAATCTGTTTCTGCATCACGGAACACACCACGACCGGTATCACTGTAAATGAAAGTCTTCCGTGTGTCGAGAAGGATATTCTGGAGACACTGGATCGGATTGTTCCTGAGGATTATCCTTACAATCATAACCATTATCTTGATTCATACGGAACAATCGGTGGGAATGCGCCGGGTCATCTAAAATCTCACCTTACGGGTAATCATTGTGTTTTTCCTGTAATAGACAGTACTCTTATGCTTGGACATGCAGACGATATTTATTTTTGTGAGTATGACGGAATCAAACTCAGGAGATATATGATTTATGTGATGGGTGAATAGAGATGAAAAAAACAATTGCAATGGCAGATAACTGTATCGACGTATACTATAAACTTGATCGTTACTATCTGACAGGGAACAGTATCGATTTTGCATTAAACTATAAGGATTTGGGCGGCGATGTAACGGAAATGACGATTTTGGGAAATGATGTGTTCGCTTTTGCATTAGAAGAAAAGCTGCGAGAGAAGGAAATTCCATTGCGTGTAATATCCCGCGTAGACCGACCCACAGGCATGGCTACTATGGATTTAGTAGATGGTGATAAGAAGCATATGTCTTTCAAAGGTAATGCAATGGAGGAGATAAAGCTGTCAGAGGAAGATCTGGAATTTGTAAAACATTTTGATATTGTTTATTCAGAAAGATGGACCGGATTGCATCGTTATGCGAAAGAACTTAAGCAACCGGGACAGATCTGGGTGTATGATTTTTCAAAACGTTTGGAACAGGAAAGTAATAATCTGATTCTTCCATATATTGATTATGCATTTTTTTCTTATGAAAGAGATGATGATCATATCCGTTCGTTCCTGGAAAAGACCCGGAGAAAATGCTCATCGGAAAAAGGTGCTGTTATAGCCATGCTCGGAGAAAACGGAAGTATTGCTTTTGACGGATATAACTGGTTTTTTGAACCGGCTCAGAAAGTCAAGGTGGTCAATACTGTTGGTGCGGGAGATTCTTATATTGCTGCATTTACTTACGGGATCAGTCTCGGTGAAGATATACCTTCATGTATGCGCAGAGGAAAGGAACGTGCTACTCAGATTATTCAGCAGTTTAATCCATATTTATAAACATTCGGTATGAGTTGGAAGCTTCTCAACTTATTACCGGAACCAATGCATAATGCGATTATCCCGGTGATGATCACAGCTTCCTTAATCCGGTGAATAAGCACCGGCAGGAATTTGCCGGGACCGTAACGGAATATATCTAAATTTCTAAGGCATTCCCTGGAAAATATGTTATCATGTGATAAACATGGATGATTATTTTGCCCGAGGAGCACTTTCTTATACATATGGAAACCAGAAATTTAAGTTATACCGTTAAAAGAGCCGTTAAGAATGAAACCACAAGACAGGTGGAAATGACTATCCTCTTTCTGCTGGAAGGAAAAATGACCGTTCGTTACCGTGATGAGGATTTCAGAATGACAGAGGAAGACATCATACTCATCAATCCCGGAACGGAGTATGAGATCATTGAGTGTACCGATGCCCTGTATGGAATTGCTGTTTATCCCATGCAGCTTATGTCGGATATCCTGAAAAACAGCAGGATGATGTTCTACTGTAATTCTGTTGTTGATATGAGCCATTCCTACCGGGATCTAAGGGATATTTTGTTTGAGCTTACAGCGGAATATACCGAGGATTCCCATAAGAGTTCTGCATATAATGCAAGCCTCATGCTGAAGCTGCTTGACTGTCTGGTGGAGAATTATCAGCTGGAGGTCAATGATCTGGCGGATGAGGAAACCGAAGCAGATGCCCGCATGAGGGAGATGATGCAGTATATCCTCTCCAATCTGGACAGAGATATCAATCTCAATGAGCTTGCGGACAGTATGTTTGTTTCGGCATCCACACTTTCGAGAATTTTCAAGAAGCATACAGGCGTTTACTTTGCTGATTATGTAATGCAGCTCAGGGTGCAGTCTTCTCTGCAGCTCTTAAGATCCACAAAGCAGACCGTTACTCAGATCGCACTTACCTGCGGCTTTGCCAATTCCGCTTCTTTTAACCGTTCCTTCAGAAAGGTCATGGGGATCGCACCTACGGATTACAGAAAAAAGTTTCAGGAGGAAAGCATTCCCGAAGAGGTGATCGAGGAAAACACAGAAGAGGATATCCGTGAAGAGCTTAAGGAGAAGGGATATAAAAAGCTAAGGGGTGAGAAGAGATTTACTGCACTTATCGACCTTAAGGAAAAACCAGGGGTAAAGTATGAAAAAACCTGGAACAGGATAATGAATGTTGGTGCCATGAGCGATCTGACCAAGGCGAACATGCAGTATCATACACTTTTTATAAATGAACATCTGCATTTCAGGTATTTCCGCGTGTGGAGTGTTTTCAGCCAAAAGATGATGCTTTTCGACGGCAGGAGTATCGGGGTTTATAATTATGATACTGTTGACCAGGTGCTTGATTTCTTTGTGCAGCATCATTTGCAGCTCTTCCTTGACTTCGGAAGAAGACCGGAAGTTGCTTTTAGTTCAGAGAACAAACCGATATTTTATAATGAAGAGTACATTGACTTCGTTTCAAGAGAAGCCTGGGAAAGTCTGCTTGAGGATTTTATCACACACATCGTTTCAAGGTACGGACTTGGGGTGGTCTCCAACTGGATCTTCGAGCTTCCACGGGACAACTGGCATGATCTGAGTCATCCGGAGCAGGGCATCTATAAGGGTGAATATGATTTTTTCAATGCCTTTAAGTTTTTCTATGAGACCATCCGTTCAAAAATTCCCGGTGCTGAGGTCGGCGGCATAGGAAGTGTTATCCGTTATGATGAGGATTATCTCAGAGAATTCTTTGGAAAATGCCTTGAGGATAACATTAAGCCTGATTTTGTTTCATTTCTTTTGTTTCCCTATGAGGCTCCGGCGGAAAGGCTCCTGTCATCGGATCCCGAAGCACAGACTTTGGGTAAAGCTGTGACTGAAGAAAATAAAAACATCAGGTTCATGGTTATTTCCAAAAACAGTGATTATGAAGAGGAGCAGATCGATAAAATCACAGTTTTCATGAAATCATCGGGATTGGAAGACGTGAAAACCTATATAACGGAATGGAATAATTCCATATCCAACAGAAATGCTTTGAATGACAGTTGTTTCAGGGCGGCGTATATGGTGCGTAAGCTTATAAATATCTACGACAAGGTTGATACTATCAATATAATGTGTGCCTCCGACTGGATAAGCAGCTATATGGACACCGTGGGAATCGCCAATGGAGGCATCGGTCTCCTTACAAAGGATACCATCCGTAAGCCTGCTTACTATGCTATAGATTTCATGAACCAGCTTGGAGAATATGTCATTGACCGTACGGATAAGTTTATAGTCAGCAGAAAGGAAAACGGAGACATTTACATCGTGTGTCATAATTTTTCCTGGTTCAGGGAGAATTATGTCATGCAGGATGAGGATGTTGATATACTGGAGAACCGTCCCATGATATTTGAGGATGAGAAGGAGCTGAATCTTCTGATCAGGCTTAAGAATTTTGGAGATCCGGGTGAGTACTGCGTAAAGAGACGAACCATGAATGACATTAACGGAAGTATCCTCGGTGAGTGGAGCAAGTTCCAGTTCAATACCAGACTTACCAGACAGGATATCAAATATCTTGAGGCCATATGTCTGCCGAATCTCAGCCAGAGTGTTTATTCTGTTTCCGGTAAAGGTGACACAATGGAGCTGGAATTGAAGCTGGAGCCTCACGAAATATGCATTATACATATATTCAGGACATAAAAAACTAAACAGTATAGGCTAAAGCCTGTTTTTAGTCTTTTCAGATGAAAGAGATCCGTTCAATACGGATCTTTTTTCGTACCAGGACCGGCAGATCACGGTCAGAGGCGGCAGGAAATCCAAAAGGATGCAACAGATGATATGAATCTGTTGCATCCTTTTCCCGTTTTGTGACTTTTGTGCAATTCATAGCAAGAGATTTTAAATATATGAAAAGAATCGTTGTTAAATTCCGCCTAAAATACAATCATCTTAAGAAACATTTTTGGCAAAAAAGTTCTTACTGGGAGAAAAAATATTGATAGGGGTATCAGCTATGGAGAAAAAAAAGAAAGCTTCACGCTTAGGCATGGTTTGCTATGGTCTCGGAGATCTGGCATCACAATTTGTATGGACCTATGTGGGTTCATATCTGACAATTTACTACACGGATATAGTAGGTCTCGCACCACTGGCGGTAACAGTGATCATGATGCTGGCCAGAATATGGGATGCGATTAATGATCCTATGATGGGAGCTATTGCAGAGAGAACACGTTCAAAGTTCGGAAGGTTCAGACCGTATATCGCCTTCGGCGCTCCGTTCCTTGCACTTTTCAGTGTACTTACATTCGTTAATCCCTTCGGAGGAAACAGCACAGCAGGTGTTATCTGGGCAGCGGCAACCTACATCATCGCAGGTATGATCTACACACTTGTAAATATTCCTTACGGCGCACTGGCAGGCGTAATGACCGAGGATGCCGATCAGAGAAATGTCATCAACACCTTCAGAAATATCGGAATGAATCTCGGTATGGTCATCGTAAACGGATTTTCCGCAGGTCTTGCTCTCAAGTTCTCAGCCGAAGGCGCACAGGTTGCTGACGGACACGGT
>JAILDF010000077.1 GCA_024689585.1 Oribacterium sp. | reverse complement strand
TAGCAGTATCTTCACAGGCCTTTTCTTTGTTTTATTCCGAGCCGGTTCCTCCGGCATCCGAATCTACAGCATCAGCTTCTACTATTTCCGGGGCACCTTCAGGTGCATCGGTTTCGCCTATATCCGTCTGATCTTCCGGCTCTTCTTCCATTATTTTTGTCAATGATTCCTTCTCATGACGAACTTCGCTCATTCTCATCGTATATTTTCTGATCTGTTTCACATAGGTGGTGAGGGCATCATTGATTGTGAGTTTTGGCATGATAAACCTCCTGAGATCATGTTCAGTAAATTAAATACTTCCTATTGGGCTTATCGGCAGATTCAGGACGTTTTAAAAGCAAAATCTTACAGACAAAAAAGACCCCCGAAGGGGCCTAAGAGGAGAAGCTTATTTTATTCTGCCTGCAGCCTGCTGACCGGCAATCTTTCCGTTAACTACTGTGTCAACTATCGCATTACCGCCCAGTCGGTTACCACCGTGAATACCACCGGTGACTTCACCGGCAGCATACAGGCCAGGGATAACATTGCCTTCTGTATCCAGCACCTCAGTGTTTACGTTGATTTCTACACCACCCATTGTATGGTGCGCACTGGGTCTTCTGGGTACTGCAATGAACGGACCGTTTTCAAGCTTATTTATGAAGGTCTTTCGTCCGAACTCGTCTGTAGTAGCTCCTGAGTCTACGCTTGCATTATAGTTTTCGATGGATGCGCGAAGTTTCTCAGGATTTGCCCCCATAGCCTCTGCCAGTTCTTCGATGGTATCGCCAATGAACATGTTTCCACGGGCAATTTCATCTGTGTATGAAACAAAGTTATTGCTGAAGAGTTCATCCAAGGTCTTGTCACCGTAGCCGTCATAGCTCTCAACGGTATAGAACAATGCGTCTTCCTGCTCAAGTACTGCAAGACAGATGGTATCACGACGCTCATCCTCAGCAACAAAGCGGTCACCATCCTTATTTACGAAGATAATGGAGTCCACGCTCTTGCCCTTGTCTGAGTTGTCCTCAGTTGTTCCGTATTTAGGACTGCATGTATGTAGTAACTGGATCTGATCCATGTCAACAAGGTTAGCACCAATCGCCTTTGCCATCAGAATGCCATCGCCTGTATCGCTGTCAACGCCTGTGCAGCCCAGGTTCTTGCCAAGATCCGGCCATCTCTCACCCTGACAGTATTCCACGCGCATATCTGTGTTTCCAGCAAAACCGCCTGTTGCAAGAACTATACCTCCCTTGGCAGTAAAGGTATAAGTGTTTCCATTCTTGTCGGTTCCTTTGACAATGTTGCAAACACCATCAGTAAGCTCAAGAGTGTCTGCGGTCACACCGTAATAGATCTTTACCTGGTCCTTATAGTGCTTTTCAAGATTTTCTATATAGGTGTTGACGAACTCAGCACCGATTCCGCTTGGAGTATCGTGAGTACGAGGGTAAAGAGAACCGGGACCCTGTGAAATAGAGGACTTGAACTCCTGTCCAAGTTCCTTGAGCCATTCAAGTCCATCAAATGCATTGTCTGCAAGATTCTCAACCAGTTCAAGCTTGCCGACCTTATCGCCGCCGTTCCAGGTCTGAAGTGCAAACCAGTTCGCACTGTCAAAGATTCCGGTATTGCCGGAAGCAAGATAAACCTCCCAGTCAGTCTTTACAGCCTCGATCAGTGCGGCATGCTCATCACTTACAGGTTTTTCTGAAATTGCGGCTTCAATAAGCGACTTCTGACCATCGGTCATTTCAACCTTATCCTGAAGCTCTTTATCAGGGGTATTATAGATGCCGCCGTTTACATTGGTATCTCCACCTAAGATATCAGTCTTTTCTACGATCACAACGCTTCCTGCACCATTTTGGAGTGCTGAAACAGCAGCTGCAAGACCTGCACCGCCGCCGCCAACGACAACCACATCTGCTTCATCTTCATACGATTCTCCGGTTACTTTTTGCGGCTCGGCACTGAAAAGCGCTACGTCGATCCCGGCTTCTGTCAGTGCATTTTCTACAGCACTCTTGATGCCGTTAGATGTAAAAGTTGCACCGCTTACTCCGTCAACAGAAATAGACTGGGCCTCAACAATACGTTCCGGTAGCTGTACAGCTGCAATCGTACCAATGTTGTCAGTTTCTGAGTGAGAAGTTACGCTCACATCTGTGATCTTTCCGCCCTCTACGGTAACGTCCACATCGATGTTGCCATTTCTTCCAAAAGCTGAGCCATGAAATACGCCATCCTTGGCAGTGGCATCTGTGACTTCGCCATCCTTAGCTGTAGTTTCTTCTTTGATGTTGGTACTTTCAGCAGTGGACTCAACTGAAGGAACATTATTTGTTGCACATGCCGATGTTCCAACGCCAAGAGCCATAGCAAGCAGTACCGCAATCAGGCTTTTTGTTTTCCTCATAATAGAAAACCTCCTTATTTGATTTCACTAAATATATTCACTGAATATGTTAATCCAAATTTAGTATAGGAAAGCTGGTTTGTCAAGATTTTGTCATGCCATACAGACCATTTTCTCTTGCTTGCATGGGTATTTGATTTTTGGTACACTCCAGTTATCCATCCATTCGGCAGTAGATTAGGATTGTAGGGGGTGTTTTTCTTGGAAAAAAATCAGACGATGCGTCAGAAACAGGCTCAGATTTCAAAGGAAAAAATCCAGAGGATCATACATGATATGTCAGGTGAAAAAACGTTGGACGAGATCCGAATCAAGGATATCTGCGATGTGGCCGGTATGTCGGTAGGAAATTTCTATTTGTATTTTCCGAGTAAAGAGAGTGCTCTGATCTACTCATATAAAACAAAGGATGACTATTGGGCAACACTGGGGCTTGAGGATATAAAAGATCCCCTCAAACGTTTGTGTCAGATAATAACGACACATCTCTATTCGATGATAGCAAATTCCCTTTGTTTTGATACGCAACTCTATATCTCCCAGCTAAAGGTTTACGAGGAGTATTTTTTTACCAGAGAACGTTTTCTCCATAAGACTACGGCAGATGCCATTCAGGAGTGTCAAGAAAAGGGTCTTATGAACGAGAAACACAGTGCGTATGACACTGCTATACGCCTGCTTAATTTTTCTCGTGGGCTTGTTTACAATTACTGCATTGCTCACGTAGAAGAACACGAAAAATGGATAAAATATGCAATTGAGAACCAGCAGGAATACATTCAGCTTTTCCTGACAGAAAAAGGCAAAGAAAAAATGGAATCGGAAATAGATGACTTATGGCAGCCTAAAGGTCAATCAGATACACCGTAAATACGAAGAAAGGAACCGGGATCACAACAATCCTTGGTTCCTTCTTTTTTTCTATTTATTTTCAACAGCCGGTTCTAATTCCTTGTCTTCACGGTTTAAAAAGTATATCGGTATCGAAAACAGTATTATCTCTACCATAATCTCAGTAATCCTAAGCTCCCTATGTAGAAGCAAAGGGATCAATACGCCTAACGAGTTGTTAAGGATATGCGCAATGATTGACGGTAAAACCGAATCATATTTGTATGCAAGAAAAGTAAGCATTATCCCTATAGGTATCACATATATGCTCTGAAGCGGGTTAAGATGTGATATTGAAAAAACTACTGTATTTAAAACTATGCATCCTATAATGCCAAAATTCATTCTTGATTTCTTAAGCAGCACGCCTCTGAAGGCTAGCTCCTCAGCGATGGGGGCAAGAAGGATAATGCCTAAATATCCGATAATTGTGTTGTCCCCAATGGCCAGGCTCATTATAGAGTTGAAGATTTCTTCAGAAGCCGGACTAAAGAAAGAGACAATAATGCTTATAAGTAAGGCGATACTGTATGTTACCACAGTAAGACAAACTATCAGAGACATTGTCCTTAGGTTAAGGATCTTTTTAAGCCCGGATTTTCCATGATTTTCGCCATTTTCTTTTACATATTTTGATCGGTACCAGATTCCGAAAACTGCTATTGATATAATCTCGGAAACCAGTAGTACAACCGGCTGTGACTCTGCCACTACCTTCATATAATCGAAATTCCCGCCAGTTTTTGCTGCCGTATAAAGCAGTGCCAGAATCCCGCCAATCATTCCGGACACGAACTGGATAAAAAGATAGATAATGAGAATGATCAGTCCGGATAGAACAGTGTTAGTTTTGTTTTGTGATTTCATTTATGCCTCCCTTGATTGTGTAAAAATTATGCCTCAATAATTCTTGCATATATGATTGAAATTATCTCGTCATTATTATTAAACTTTCTTTCAATATCATTCGGGGTGTAAAAGAAATTTTCGAAATTTTAATTAAGTTACATGTATTTCTGATGGTTTAATTAAACTTGTATTATGAATTGTTTTTCTGTTGACTATAAATTCTTTAGTCCATTAAACTTAGTCCATGAGCGAAAATATTTCTAATCACAGAAGTATGATGACCGTTAATTCGTTTGATTGGAGGCATTTATGGAGATAAACAAGTTTTTTCCTGAGATT
>JAILDF010000093.1 GCA_024689585.1 Oribacterium sp. | reverse complement strand
TGAGTGGCAGCCCCACATAAGACCGAAGTCATTGCAAAGCTGACCTACACGTACGGAACCTTCCATTGTCCAGAAGTGAGGATCTGCAAGAGGGATGTCTACACTCTTGAGCTGGATGCAGTGTCTCATCTGTCTCCAGTCTGTATCAATCATGTTTGTGGCAGTTGGCATTCCTGTCTCCTGTTTGAACTCAGCCATGATCTCACGTCCTGAGAAACCGTTCTCGGCTCCGCAGGGATCCTCTATATATGCAAGAACCTTCTTGAGGGCAGGTGCTACACGTACAGCCTCTGCAAGGCTCCAGCAGCCGTTAGGATCAAGGTCTACTCTTGCGTTCGGGAATGCTTCCTTAATAGCTGTTACAGCCTTAACTTCCTCATCAGGAGTGAGAACACCGCCCTTAAGCTTGAAATCCTCAAAGCCGTACTTCTCATGTGTTGCCTTTGCAAGAGCAACGATATGCTCGGGATCCATAGCCTCCTCATGACGGAGTCTGTACCAGTCGCAGTCTGAATCTGGCTCTTCCTCATATGGAAGATCTGTCTTCTTTCTGTCTCCTACATAGAAAAGATAAGAAAGGAATCTTACTGAGGTTCTCTGAAGTCCGTCACCCATAAGTGATGCTGCGGGAACCTTAAGGAACTTGCCCATAAGATCAAGGAGAGGTGCCTCGATTGCAGTAACTACATGTACACCTGTACGGAGATCGAAGGTCTGGAGACCTCTTACGTCATCCTTAATGTTTTCATCAAGCCATGCTCTTACCTTGTTGAGAGTGTTCTTATAATCTGAGATCTTTGTTCCGATAACGAGATCCTTTACTGCCTCAAGAGCGTTTGTGATCTTCTGTCCGCCCGGAACCTCACCTACACCTTCAACACCGTTTGAATCTGTAAGGATAACAATATTTCTTGTGAAGTATGGTGCGTGAGCTCCTGAAAGGTTAAGCTCCATGCAATCGTGACCTGCTACAGGAAAAACTTCCATTTTTGTAATTGTTGGGATCATTTTTCTCTCCTTATCTATCTCTAAAACCTTGCGTTTGTTTCACGCTTATTTCTATGACTGAAGTTTATTCCGATGTGAACGCTAAGTAAAACACATATAACTGAGAGATGACTAAGTAAAACTTCTTGAAGTTGATATATTGCTAAGTTTTGCTCATAAATGTAGAATACTCTTATATGGGAAATACGGATCGGAGGATATATGGATTTCAGAATCTGTGAATACATAGTGGAAATAGAAAAAGAAGAAAACATCACTAAAGCTGCCAGGAACCTTTTTATCTCCCAGTCTGCACTGAACCAGCAGCTTCTAAAACTGGAAAAGGATCTGGGCACCCAGCTTTTCTTTCGTTCAAGAACTGACTGGCATCCTACGGAAGCAGGAAAGATTTATCTTGAGGGCGCAAAAAAAGCTTTGCTCATCAAAAGGGAGACCTATAAAAAGATACATGATATTGCCCATACCGGTGAGTCAGATCTTAAAATTGGGCTTACTACCGGAAGAGGAATCCATATGTTCACTTCCATTTACCCGGATCTCCATTCAAAATTCCCGGACCTCATCATAACCCCCATAGAAATGGGATTATTCAAGCAAACTGAAGCTCTGGAAAGCGGCGAGATAGACATTGGCTTTGTAACGTTAAGAGACGACCAGCGCGGCAACTTTGATTATACCCTTGTAGGTAAGGAAGAAATGATCGTTCTTATTCCTGCCATGCATCCTGTGTGCGAGAATTACGTTCTTGACGATGGGCAGCTTCCCATCATAAATCTGAAAAATCTTGAATATGAGCCTTTCACTCTTATGTCCTCAAAATCAAGTAACCGGCAGATAGTGGATGACATTTTCAGCCGAAACGGATTTATCCCTTCCATTCTGATGGAAACCAATAACACCGCAAGCATTCCTTCCCTTGTGGAAACTTCCCTATGCTGCGCTATCATTCCCAGATATTATGCGGATCAAGATAATGTCAATTACAGATGTTTTGCTCTCCCCAGCCATCCCTCCTGGGATCTGTGCGTAGCAACCCGTAAAGGTTCTTACCTCACCGATGCTGAAAAGGAATTTATAAAACTGGCAAAAGGGTATTGGAAGGAACATCTGATACCTATACAGACAAACTAATAAGGCAATTAAGAATTTTGTAATGGGGTCTGACCCCCTTACAAAATTCTTTCAAATAAAAATACCCCATCGCTGCCTTCAGATAGTGATGGGGTTAATAATTATATGATATTAAAAAATATTGGGAGCAAGTCCATCATGGACCTAAAACTCCGTCCCTCCGGTCTAAACTGTTACATTTAGGTTATTGGAGCCGGATTGAATACACAGAGGTCATTAGCAAAACCATACTGCTCGGTGTAAGGCTTCTTGATTCCTGATGCAACATCAAGGATGAAATCCAGAAGCTCTTCGCCCTGCTCTGCGATGGTCTTGTCACCAACTGCAGCGGGGCCTGCATTGAAATCAATGATATCGAACCACTGATCCTTCATCTCGTTTCTGGAGCAAAGCTTGATAACCGGTGCAGCAGCAAGACCGTAAGGTGTGCCGCGGCCTGTCATGAATACTTCAAGGCCCATTCCGGATGCAAGCTGTGAAGGTCCGCAAACAAGATCTGACGCAGGTGTTGCGGCAAAGATCTCTCCATGCTTTGTGGGACGGTCTCCGGGTGAAAGCACCTCAACTATAGGTGATGAACCGGACTTGGCGATGGAGCCCATGGACTTCTCGATGATATTGGAAAGACCACCCTTCTTGTTTCCCGGTGTGGTATTGGCACCACGGTCAACTCCGCCGTTTCTTAAGTAGCTGTCATACCACTTCATTTCCTCTACAAGTCTCTTACCGACTTCTTCGTTTATACATCTCTCAGCTATGAACTGAACGCCGTCTCTTACTTCGGTAACCTCGGAGAACATAACTGTTCCGCCGCCGGAAACGATGAGATCCGCAGCATAGCCGGCTGTAGGATTAGCTGTGATTCCTGAGAATGCATCAGATCCGCCGCACTGCATACCAACCAGAAGATCTGAAAGAGGAAGTTCTTCTCTCTTTCTTTCATTAAGTATCTTAAGCTTCTTTTCTGCCATTTCAATGATGGCGTCCATCATAGCCTGGTATCCCTTGTGTTCCTGAAGGACCACAACATTATCCTTATTGTTAAGCTCGGGCCACCACTCGCAGAAACGGTCTACTGTGAACTTCTCGCAGCCGAGACCCACAAGCATGAATACGCCGCCGAAATTAGGATGCATGGCAATGTTTCTGATGATCTTCTGCGGAATGTAAGCATCCGGTGCGTCAATGGCAACACCGCAGCCGTAGGGATGATTGATAGCCACAACGTCGTCAACATTAGGATACTTGGGAAGGATTTCTGCCTTTATCTTCTTTATGGCAACATTGAGAACACCGGCAACGCACTGTACTGTGGTGTTGATGCCGAGAATGTTTCTGGTGCCTGCATAGAAGCCGTTTGGATTTTTATATCCCATCCAGGTAGTTCTCTTGGGCTTCGGAAGATCTGTCCTGATATTTGTGGCAAACTTCATGCTGTCAAGATCAGGGGCAGGAGCCATAATGAGATTCTTCTCATTCACCCATCCACCCACGGGGATGTCCTCTGATGTGTTTCCGAGACATACTCCGTATCTTATAACCTCGGTACCTTTCTTTAATTCCTTTAATGCTATTTTATGTGCCTGAGGGATATCAACCGCAGTAACAACGCCCGGCATAACCTCTGTTCCCTTAGGCAGGTCATTAATTGCAATGGCAACATTATCCTTTTCTGTTATCTGGATACATAATCTTTTGGCCATATGAACCTCCGTATCTATTAACATTTACAAAACTTTTCGTTCCGTGTAGAATAAGTATAATTTCACCATTGAGATAAGTAAAATTAATTAATGTTAACCTTTTATAAGTTTTACTAATTTAAAATCAGTTGCCGCTCTGCCTGATATCTGTATGTCGGATATCAGGGAAAACGGCTCCTATCGAGGAGATAATGGATACTAAATTAATTGAGTATATAATCAAGATAGCCGATGAAGGCTCCATAACAAAAGCGGCTGAGAAGCTTTTCATCACTCAGTCAGCATTATCTCAGCAGCTCCAGAAGCTGGAGAAAGAAGTCGGAACTCCACTCTTTATCAGAAACAAAGCAGCCTGGGCTCCAACCCCCGAAGGTCAGATCTATCTGGAAAATGCAAGGGAAATGCTGAGAATCAAGCAAAAGACCTACACTATCATTGCAGATATGGTCAACAAGCATAACGGCTATCTTTCTGTGGGAATGACTCCCGGAAGAGGCTTCGATATGTTTTCCTATGTTTATCCCATATTCCATGATATGTATCCGGAATATACTGTAGAGCCAAGAGAGCTTAGCGTAAAACAACAGCAGGAAGCTGTGCATAAGGGTGAGCTTGATATCGGTTTTGTTACCCTTACAGACGCTCAGAAAACAGGAGACGAATATATCGATCTGTATAAGGAGGAAATATATCTCGCCCTACCGGCTGATTACCCTCTCAGTAAGGAGTACCTTCATTCAGATGACAAGTACCCCACTGTTCCTCTTACAGCTTTCCAATATGAGCCTTTCGTTATGATGTACAAAGAATCCACCATCCGGAAGATGGTGGATCAGATATTCCGTGATGCGGGCTTTACACCTACAGTGCTTTTTGAGACCTCCAGTAATATGACGATTCTTTCGATGATAAAAGCTCATCTTGCTTGTGGTCTCCTGCCCTATCATTACGTTAAGCAGGAACCCGAAGGAGTCCGTTTTTTCAGACTGCCCTTCCGTCCTACATGGAAGGTATGCGTAACCTATCCCAAAAATGCTTACCTCAGCAAAGCTGCAAAAGATTTCATTGAACTGGTAACGGAATACTGGACAAAGGAATAAACACCAGGTAATACTAAACTGAATTCATCCATTTTTAAATCAGAGCACTTCTCCGGAAAAAATAAATCTGATTTCTAATGAGCCCCGGGGCTTCTTAGAAATCAGATTTTTTATCACAAGTCAGTTTTACTTTTTCAAACAAATGCCCTCCGGCTAATACCCTGTATCAATATGACATCTGTTATTATCTTACCACCTCATAGTAACGAATGCGAAGACCTTCCTCGACTCTCATGCCCTCTCCTATAAACTGATTAGTGTGAAGGTATGGTGCAAGCTTTTTTGAATCTGTTATGAATTTAGGTGTGCTGATCCATGGCTTTGGTCTTTCACCGTTTGTGAACCAGGCATTGTTTTCCAGATAGATGTGGCAGTCGCTGCCATCGGCATCTTTGCCTGTAAGCATATATCTTGCGGACATATGTCTTACACCAGCCTGATTTGTGACTTGAGTATCCACACCACAGGGCTCGATGATACCGTTAAAGATATCGCCCTTTACAGTTCCGCCAAATGGGATCATTTTTACATGACCTATTTCACTGTCCAACTCCACGATCTTCTCCGGATAAGTCTGAACCATAAGCTCCATTACAAGTTTGCCTTTTTCCATTTCTTTCCTCTCTCTTTCTATATTTTTTTACTTCGAACTACATTTCACCCGGCTATTTTACTCCCAAACATAAGACAAAGTAAAAGTCACGAAACTACTGCATCAATTATTTTTTCTAATATTAAGGGCATTTGCTTTTACCCATATCCACCGGGGACGGTTCTCGCCGGCGAGAACCGTCCCCGGTGGATAACTCACTAATTAAAAAGGCACGGGTCTTTTTTGCCCATGCCTTCGCTATAATTTAGTCTTTTATTTCTGAAAGTTCTTCTGAAGTGGTTTCCCAAATTTCATATAACTCTTCAAGTCTCGCATCGTTTTTCTCGTGCTCCTTGTGAAGCTCCATGAGTTTTCCTACATCCGCTGCGATGTCAGGATTCTGGTATTCATCATCCAGCACCTGATTTCTTGCTTCCAACTTCTGTATTTCATCCTCGGTGGACTTAAGGGTTCTCTCAAGTCTTTGGAGGTTTTTCTTTAACTCTTTCTGCTGAAGCCAGTCAGTTTTCTGCTCTGATTCCTGGACAGAAACTGTCTGAACCGGAACTGCGTTCTTGTTACCTGAATTATCAGCTCCCGCACTTCCGTATCTTCTTACATCCTCTTTCTTTTCGAGGTAATAATCATAGTTACCGATGTAGTTATCAAATCTGTTCTCGAAAAGTTCAAGGATACGACTTGATGTTTTATTTATGAAATATCGGTCGTGGGATACGTAAAGTACTGTTCCCTCATAATTATTAATGGCATCCTCAAGAACCTCTCTGCCCTGGATATCCAGGTGGTTGGTAGGCTCATCTAGGATCAAGAAGTTTGCATTACTCAGCATAAGCTTTGCAAGAGATACACGTCCCTGCTCACCACCACTGAGATCACCTATACGCTTATAGACATCCTCTCCCTTAAACAAAAAGGCTGCAAGAACATTACGCACCTTTGTGTTATTGAGATAAGGATACTCATCCTGAATCTCATCAAAAATGGTCTTATCCATGTGGAGCACTGCATGCTCCTGATCATAGTATCCAATCTCAACATTGGTACCAAGCTTAAAGGAACCTGTATCTGCATCTACCTGCTGATTCAGAATCTTCAGAAGTGTTGTTTTTCCGGTTCCGTTGGCACCGATGACAGCCACATGTTCACCACGCTTTATCTCAAAAGATATATTGGAGAACAATGTCTTATCATCAAATGTCTTGCTGAGATCCTTCACAGACAGAACATCGTTTCCTGACTGAACACTTGGTGTAAGTGCAAGCCTCATCTCATTGTCAAGCTCTTCCGGTTTTTCAAGAAGTTCTACCTTAGCCAATGCCTTTTCCCTGGACTCAGCTCTCTTTATGGACTTTTCTCTGTTGAACTGTTTAAGCTTGTCTATTACAGCCTGCTGGTGCTGAATCTCCTGCTGTTGATTGAGATAAGCTTTCAGCTCAGAATCACGGATCTGCTTTTTCTTTACGGCGTACTCCGAATAATTGCCCTTATACATGCGGGCCTTTCCGTTATCCAGGTCAATGATCTTGGTTACCACATGATCAAGGAAATATCGGTCGTGGGATACCAGGAGAACAGCTCCGTCATAACGCTTAAGCACTTTTTCCAGCCACTGGATGGATTCGATATCAAGATGGTTTGTGGGCTCATCCAGGATAAGAAGATCCGGCTTATCCTGAAGTATCTCTTCCAGTCTTTTTCTGGTTTTCTGACCTCCGGAAAGAGTATCGAAATCATCTACGCCGGTTTCGATGTCGGCATGCTGCTGGGCCAGATAACCTATTTTCTTGTCTTTCGAAAAAGCAATGACTGTTTCGGAATCGTCAGGTTCCTCCACTCCCAATATACAACGAATAAGCGTCGTCTTGCCGGAACCGTTGATTCCGACAATCGCCGCTTTTTCTTTATCCTCAAGATGGAAAGTTACGCCTTTGAGGATCTGTTTTCCTACATAAGTTTTATTTAAATTGGCAATATTTAGTATCATAGCTCAGTTAGTATATCTGAAAGTTTGAAATGGTGCAAGGGGGTCAGAGCGGTCAGGCATCCATTTGAATGCGAGTCGCTTCGTCGGAAAAATCTAAAATTGGACCCCTAAGAACCACTAGGCCCTTAACAAAGAAAGAATCCTTACGGATTCTTTTTTTGCGCTCAAAGCCGCGCGGCTCCCAAGATTAAAAAACAAATCTTGGGCAGCAATGTCAGAGTTCTCTTTATGACAACATCTGACTTGGCGAGGGGGCTAAGGAAAAAGGAAACCAAGTGGTTCTAAGGGGTCCAATTTTGATTTTTCTCGACTCAGCTCAACGCATTCAAATGGCTGCCTGACCGCTCTGACCTGCGCATGCCTCAACTTTTTATTTCTGCGGAACGCCCTTCATTGAAAGGGATATCTTTTTGCGGTCCTTATCTACTGAGAGGACTTTTACATTTACGATATCTCCGACCTTCACTACATCAAGGGGGTGCTTGACGAATTTGTCGGCGATTTGAGAGATATGAACGAGGCCGTCCTGGTGAACTCCGATATCTACGAACGCACCGAAGTCGATGACGTTACGTACTGTTCCGGCAAGTACCATTCCGGGAGTGAGGTCATCGAAATCAAGGACATCGGATCTTAATACAGGTGCCGGTACATCCTCACGGGGATCACGACCGGGTTTGGCAAGTTCTTTTACTATATCCTGAAGGGTATATTCTCCGACGCTCATCTTCTTTGCAAGCTCGGGTATGGATGCCTTTGCCTCTTTGAGTTTTTTCTCAATGTCTCTGGTATTACCGTTTTTAACATCTTCGGCGGTAAATCCCAAAAGCTTTAAAAGTTCCTTGGCTGCTTCGTAACTTTCCGGATGAACCGAAGTCATATCCAGAACATCTTCACCGTCACGGATGCGGAGGAAACCGGCACACTGCTCATAGGCTTTTGGTCCAAGCTTGGGAACCTTCAGAAGATCTTTTCTGGAAGTGAAAGCACCGTTCTCTTCACGATATGCAACGATATTCTTTGCGATATTCTTGTTTACACCTGAAACATACTCAAGGAGTGAGAATGAAGCTGTATTGACATCTACACCTACCTTGTTTACACAGTCTTCCACAACGTTTCCGAGCTGCTCTCCAAGCTTTGACTGGTTCATATCGTGCTGATACTGGCCGACACCGATGGACTTGGGGTCGATCTTAACAAGCTCTGCCAGAGGATCCTGTAAACGTCTCGCCATGGAGGTTGCGGATCTCTGTCCAACGTCAAAATTCGGGAACTCTTCTGTAGCAAGCTTTGATGCGGAATAAACTGAAGCTCCGGCTTCGTTTACGATTACATATTTCACAGGCAGCTTACTCTTCTTTATGAAATCAGCTATGATCTGCTCTGATTCTCTGGAGGCTGTTCCGTTTCCGAGAGAAATGATATCAACATTATACTTACGGATAAGTCCCTCGATAACGTGCATAGCCTCAGCCACCTTATTCTGAGGTGCTGTAGGGAATATAACTGTTGTGTCAAGCACCTTTCCGGTGGGATCAACAACAGAAATCTTGCATCCGGTTCTGAAAGCAGGATCCCATCCAAGAACAGTTTTTCCGATTATAGGCGGCTGCATGAGGAGCTGACCCAGATTCTCACCGAATACCTTTATGGCTCCATCCTCAGCCTTTTCTGTAAGATCATTTCGTATCTCTGTCTCAATTGACGGACTGATCAGTCTCTTATATGCATCAATTGCTGTCTCTTCAAGATAAGGTGTTGTTTCCTTATTCTTTCCGGCACCTATATGGCGTTTCATGAAACTGATAATCTCCTCCTCGGGAGCCTCGATCTTAACTGTAAGGATCTTTTCACTTTCTCCTCTGTTAAGAGCAAGGATACGATGACCCGGAATTTTTTTAATGGGTTCCTGATAATCGTAATAGTTGTCATATACAGTTTTTTCTTCGGCCTGAGCCTTGGTCTTAGCAGCAGACACTATGAGGCCTTCGGCATAGGTCTTTTTACGTATCCACTCTCTGAGGCTTGCACTGTC
>JAILDF010000088.1 GCA_024689585.1 Oribacterium sp. | reverse complement strand
ACGATGACAGCATTCTGTCCCATGGCTCTGATCTTTCGGCGATAGTCCACAAGCTTTTCGTCGGAAACATTATCACAACGGTTCACGATGGCAAGCTCTGCCGAACGGAGCATCTGTCCGAGAAGGCTCTTCATGTTGTTTAAGTAAAGATCAAAGGTGGAACCGTCAATGATGGTGATTATCTGGTAGATTGCCCAGGATTCCGAAAGTGAAAGCTCGTAAGCCGGCTCTCGTCCCTGCTGCTCTGCAAGAGCTGTTTCAGACATGGGACCGTCCAGAAGGTCATCCTGGCTCCACATTCCGTTCCACTCGATGATGATTCGCTCGGGATTATACTTGTCCTGAAGCTTTTTAAGGTTCTCTGCGTTGAAATCGGTCTCGTTCTCTATGAGAACCTTTACGGTGTTGTATTTCTCAAGAGTTGCATCGTCAAACTCTGACTCGCCCTCCTCGCAAAGCAGAAGAAGTGTTGTGCCCTCTGCCTGGAAGTACTCCTGTCCCATGGTGAATTTCAAAAAGTCGGTTTTACCCGCCTCCAGGAATCCGTTAATGAGGAATACGGGAATCTGATCGTCTCTTAATTCGTAATTATCACTTGTTGCCATATTGTCTCCATTTCAAATATTTATCTGTTGATATAAATGGTTTTTCATTTAACCTGTTACGTCATCATATAATAAATCGACGGTGATGAGAATCACCGTCGTTATATTTTTCGCGATAAGGCCATCACATGTGCTTGTACAAAAGCACATGTGATGGCCAACTCGGAATTGAGTGGGGCGTATTTTCCCACTCGATTACATTCCTGCAAATGCTTCACGAAGCTCATGCTCGTTGAGATCTGCACCGATAACTACAACCTTTCCTGTATAGTCAGGTGAGCCGGTTCTGATCTCGGTCTGCTCCGGAACGAGGTCAAAGTACATCCATTCGCCATCCTTTGTAGGAAGCATTCCCTTACATCTTACAACCTTGCCGTACTTCTCTGAGTGTGCCATATCCTCAAGGATCTGCGAAAGCTTGTCCTTCTCAAAAGGATATGGAGTCTCTACGCCCCAGGTCTTAAATATTTCATCGGCATCATGGTCATGGCCGCAGCAGCATCCGTCATGGTGATGATGGTGCTCGTGCTCCTCGTGGTCATGATGGCAGCAGCACTCCTCGCCATCCTCGTGGTGGTGATGTTCGTGCTCCTCGTGGTCGTGATCGTGGTGGTGATGTTCGTGCTCCTCGTGGTCATGATGGCAGCAGCACTCTTCGCCATCTTCGTGATGGTGGTGCTCATGTTCGTCTCCATCATGATGATGGTGTTCATGTTCGTCTTCATGATCGTGGTGATGATGCTCATGTTCATGTTCATCGTGATCATGATGGTGGTGATGATGGTGTGAATGGCTGTGATGGATCTGAACACCGTTTGGAAGTGTCTCAACCTCATCATGCTCTTCCTCGTGCTCATGATCTTCGTGCTCATGAACACGATCCATTACATCCTGAAGCATCTCCTCTGCAAGATCATACTTCTTTGAGATAATGTTCACCAGCTGCTCACCTGTAAGCTTATCTGCAGGAGTTGTGATAACAGTGGCTCTTTCATTGATTCCCTTTATTATGGAAACAGCCTCACCAACCTTTGCTTCATCAGCGATATCTGTTCTTGAAAGTACAACAGTTCCTGCGTACTCGATCTGGTTGTTGAAGAACTCACCGAAGTTCCTGGAATACATCTTTGCCTTTTTTGCATCTACAACTGTAACTGCTGCGTGAAGCTCTACGTCAAGACTCCCGGAAACTGACTTCACCGCGCCGATGATGTCTGAAAGCTTACCTACACCTGATGGCTCGATGATGATACGGTCAGGCTTATAGGTATTAACAACCTCTGTAAGAGACTGCTCGAAGTTTCCAACCAGTGAGCAGCAGATGCAGCCCTGATTCATCTCACGGATTTCAATGCCGGAGTCCTTGAGGAAACCGCTGTCGATTCCTATCTCACCGAACTCGTTCTCGATGAGAACTACCTTTTCTGTTTTTAATGCTTCATCCAGAAGTCTCTGGATAAATGTTGTCTTGCCGGCTCCGAGGAAACCGGAAACGATATCTATACTTGTCATGATTACTCCTTCCAATAAAACATATTTATTTAAAAGATGATTGATAAAGCTCCTTCGGAAAACCTGTGTTCATTGATTTCTTACATTATTCAATAGGCTTCGGAAGATTTGATCTAATCATCGGGCAAGCGAATCACGTGTATACAAAATTAGCACTCTTGATTCGGCATTGCTAATTATAGGTTTATGAAATTTTATTGTCAACCGATGAAACCGCCATAAAAAGTGCGAAATTGTGAAAATTCTGTAAAATCGGTTTTACACAATCCTTTTTGATAATACTCCCCCTGGTCCCTCAGCTGAACTGTTGATTCTTTTGAACATATAAATCGCTTCTACAGTAATCTATGAGTTTGCATTCCGGCATAGTTCAGTGGGAAATGTAAAGAATGTGTTATTCAGCTTCAAAGTATTCGATTGC
This sequence comes from Oribacterium sp., assembly GCA_024689585.1. Classification (GTDB taxonomy): domain Bacteria; phylum Bacillota; class Clostridia; order Lachnospirales; family Lachnospiraceae; genus Oribacterium. The sequence continues at coordinate 1,878 of JAILDF010000088.1, read as the reverse complement.
CTTTCCGATGTCTTCCGCACTCTTTATCAGCACATCGGCACCGGCTTCTTCCAGCTCTTTCTTATCGCGGAATCCGTATAGACAACCGATGGACTTAATGCCGGCTCTTTTTGCGGTTTCCATATCTGTGTTGGTGTCACCGACATAAATACATTCCTCTTTTTTGCAGCCGATGTGTTTTAATGTATCATCCACTACACCTGTGTCAGGCTTCAAAGGATGGGTTCCGTCGTCACCTGAAATGTAATCAAAATACCCTTCGCCAAAGGCATGATTAAGAACCGTAACAGCCTCTGCCATTGGCTTATTTGTAATGCAGGCAACCTTCCAGCCCTTTGCCTTCAAAGCATCAAGAGATTCTCTCATTCCGGGATACGGTTCTGCCTTATATATGCAGTTCTCTTTAAATATCTCCATATATGCATCGTGAACATCATCGATCTGCTCCATAACTTCGTCCGCCTGCTGGTCAAGGTCAAATGCCTTATCCTCGTCCTTCTCTTCCCACTTTTCTGCTTCCCTGTAGAGACGATTGGCGGTGGCTTCCACAGAACGCTCAACAAACCTGTGGCTGCCGATGCCTACGTACTTTTTTGTCTGCTCCAGGGTTACCGGGTCAAAGCCGAAACGTTCCAGAGCTTTATTCACAGTGTCCTGAAGACTGTAGAGAGTGTTTACAAGTGTGCCATCGAGATCTAAAAGAATTGCATTGAATTTCTGCGACATGGTGAAGGTCCTTTCTTGATTAATATCCGTTTGATGATATATGACAGAAATGTTAATATACAAATAGAAAAGAGGTGTTGCCGATAGACGGCTAGCCCTTGGATGATAAGTTGCAAAAATAACTGCTCAAGTTTCTCAGGCTTAGGGGCGGTTATTTTTTTGCGAGCCTGTATCCACCGGGGACGGTTCTGGCCGGTGAGAACCGTCCCCGGTGGATTTCTTTTGACGCTCACATCATAACACTAAATCTAAGGTATCTAAAGAGGATTTGGAATCTTTATAAAACATTTACTTCTTAATCTGTGGTAATGTCTTTTACTTTTAGGTAAAATGAGAAACAGTTTAGCAGGTTCGGGTTTTTATATGATCGGTGGAACTATTTACCGGAATGTTTTTTGAAACCTGAAATACAGGAAGGAAAAATATGGCATTTTATTACGCAGTTCAAAAAGGAAAGAAACCCGGAGTTTACAGTAACTGGAATGACTGCAAAGCCCAGGTGACGGGATTTTCCGGAGCAGTATATAAGAAGTTCAGCACAAAGGCAGAGGCGGAAGCATTTGCGGCAGCAGACAGCGGATATGCTACCCAAAATGATCCCGGAGAATCCTCCGGGGTAAAGAAATCCGGATCGTCTACCGGTATGTCAGGCAAGGCGCAGGGATTGGGTGATGGTAGTTCTTCTGCATCTGCAAAAGTTCCCGAGGGTCCTCAGTTTCATTCTGTGGATGATATCAAAAGTGAAGATATAATAGCGGAATTTGCTGGGGTAGATACGGAAACTCTCGCCTACGTTGACGGAAGTTACAACGTAGTATCAAAGAAATTTGGTTACGGCGGGATTCTCATGAGGAGGGACGGAACATTTGAGACGGTTCAGGGTTCAGGTTCAGACCCATCTCTCGCTTCCATGAGAAATGTTGCCGGCGAGATTCACGGTTCCATGGCAGCCATCAGGGCAGCCGCAAAACAGGGCGTAAAAAGCATTACCATCTTCTATGATTATATGGGAATCGAAATGTGGGCTGATGACAAGTGGAAGGCTAACAAAGAAGGCACTATTGAGTACAAAGCCTTTATTGCTGAGATGCGAAACAGCATGCAGATACGATTCCAAAAGGTAGCTGCCCACACCGGCGTCAGATTTAACGA
>JAILDF010000079.1 GCA_024689585.1 Oribacterium sp. | reverse complement strand
TTTATGTCTATTTTTCAGGATAGGTGGTTTTAATGAGAAAAATAATAGTGGCAGTGGTTGGCCGCCCTAATGTAGGAAAGTCAACATTGTTCAATCTGATCGCAGGAAAGCAGATTTCTATCGTAAAAGATACCCCGGGTGTTACAAGAGACAGAATCTATGCTGATGCGGAATGGCTTAATTATAAATTCACATTGGTTGATACAGGAGGAATTGAACCGGACAGTAAGGATATCATTCTGTCGCAGATGAGATCCCAGGCGCAGCTCGCCATAGATACGGCAGACGTGATCATATTTGTGACAGACGTAAGAACAGGTCTCGTGGATGCCGACTATGAGGTTGCAGACATGCTCCGTAAATCCGGAAAACCCATAGTTCTCTGCGTCAACAAGGTCGACAGCTTTAAAAAGTATGGTGACGATATCTATGAGTTCTACAACCTGGGACTCGGTGATCCCTTCGGCATATCCTCAGCCAACCAGATGGGAGTGGGAGACCTTCTGGATGAAGTTGTCAAAAATTTCCCTGCCAAAACAGGGGATGAGGAAGAGGATGATTCCATAAAGGTTGCATTGATCGGAAAACCGAATGTAGGAAAGAGCTCTGTGGTCAACAAGCTTTTGGGACAGAACAGAGTTATAGTTTCCGACATTGCCGGAACCACGAGAGATGCCATAGATACAAAGATCGTACATAACGGAAAAGAGTATACCTTTATCGATACCGCAGGACTTCGTCGTAAAGGAAAGGTTACAGATGATATAGAAAGATACTCAGTCATCCGTACAGTGTCGGCTGTAGACAGAGCTGACATCTGTCTTGTGCTTATTGATGCTACCCAGGGAATAACAGAAGGGGATGCCACCATCGCCGGTATTGCTCATGAATCCGGTAAGGGTGTTATTATCTGTGTCAATAAATGGGATGCGATCCAGGATAAAACCGATAAGACCATCAATGAGTTTACCGCAAAGCTGAAGGAAAAGTTTGCCTACATGCCATATGCGGAGTATCTGTTCATTTCGGCTGAAACAGGTCAGAGGTTGAATAAAATCTTCGACCTGGTGGATCAGGTGAGAGAGAACCAGACCATGCGTATCCGTACCGGTGTTCTCAATGAGATCATGACCCGTGCGACTGCCATGAAGCAGCCGCCAAGTGACAAGGGCAAGAGACTTAAGCTGTTCTACATGACACAGACAGCTGTAGAACCGCCTACATTCGTTATTTTTGTAAATGATGTTCAGCTTATGCATTTTTCCTACACAAGATATATCGAGAATCAGATCAGAGATGCCTTCGGGTTCAAGGGAACCCCGCTCAAGTTCCTGATCCGTGAAAGAAAAGGCGGGGAAGAAGAATGATGGATCTCAAACACATTGTGATTGCTATAGTTGTAGGGTATCTCTTTGGTAATATCCCCAGCGGATATCTTTACGCAAAAGCTCATGGAGTTAATATATTCAAGGTTGGATCCGGAAATCCCGGAACCACCAACATTTCCAGAACATTTGGAAAAAAAGCCGGGGCAACCGTACTTCTTATGGATATGGCTAAGGCCATAATACCAATTCTTTTCCTGAATATGTTATGGAAGCCTGCGACCTTTGACGAGAGTGCGCTTATAACGCTGCTTACCGGAGTCGGAGCTGTGCTGGGTCATGACTTTCCTTTTATTCCGAAATTGAAGGGAGGAAAAGGAATAGCTACTTCATGGGGACTTATCATGGCTTTTGACTGGAAGCTGGGAATAGTACTTATTTTGATATTCATCCTGGTTGTGACAGTTTCCGGATATGTAAGTGTGGGTTCGATAACAGCTGCAGCGATGTTTTTCGTATTGACAGCTTTGTTCGGAGGCATGGGTTTACTCAGATTTTCGTCAGAGATATATCCTTTGGTATGTGTCATTACTTTTATCATGGCTTCTCTTGCGATATGGCAGCATCGAAGCAATATCGACCGCCTGCTCAAGGGGAAGGAAAGTAAATTTCATTTTAAAAAGTGATTAATGGCGGGAGAGCTCATAAATGTGTAAGGGTTATTTACCTGCACCATATTATGGCGATTCCCGCCATCATTTAATTAAAGGGGAAATATTTATGAAGACAGCGGTAATAGGTGCCGGCACCTGGGGCACTGCTTTGGCGATTCTTTTGACTCACAACAACCATGAGACAGTTCTCTGGACCAGATCTCAGGAGAATGCTGAGACAATGGAGGTGAGCAGAAAACATAAAAACCTTCCTGATGCGGTATTGCCTGAAGGGTTGAAGGTTACCTCTGATATGCAGCAGGCGTTACAGGACAGAGACATGATAGTTCTTGCTGTTCCTTCCATATATATCAGGGAAACTTCGAAGAAGATGTCCGGCTACATACGTCAGGGTCAGGTTATAGTGTCTGTTGCAAAAGGCATTGAAGCTGATTCCTTAAAGACCATGACTGATATCATAGAGGAAGAAATACCCCAGGCGGATGTGGCGGTGCTGTCGGGACCGAGCCATGCGGAAGAGGTGTCAAGATTTATTCCCACAACCATAGTTACAGGAGCCAGAACCGAAAAAACTGCCAGATTTATCCAGGATACTTTCATGTGTGACTGCTTCAGGGTTTACATTAATCCGGACATAAAGGGTATCGAAATCGGAGGCGCTCTCAAGAATGTTGTAGCTCTCGCTGCGGGAATAGCGGACGGTCTCGGTTACGGAGACAACAGCAAGGCGGCTCTTATCACGAGAGGTATTGCCGAGATCACAAGACTGGGTGTAAAAATGGGATGTGACATAGAAACCTTCCAGGGACTCAGCGGAATAGGTGATCTGATAGTTACCTGTGCCTCCATGCATTCCAGAAACCGGAGAGCCGGAATGCTTATAGGTCAGGGAAAATCCTATAAGGAGGCCATGAAGGAAGTGGGACAGGTTGTCGAGGGTGTATATGCATCCAGGGCAGCTTTACAGCTTGCTGAAAAATATAATGTGACCATGCCTATAGTGAGTGAGATCAATCAGGTATTGTTTGAAAACAAGTCTCCGGAGAAAGCTGTTGAGGATCTCATGATGAGGGACAGAAGGCTGGAGAATCAGGGGCTTTGTTTTAATAAATAAGGAGAAACGGACGTTTTTAGACGTTAAATCAGCATACTTTTGCATGCGTGTCATCTTCTGCAGGAGTCAAAATTGATATAGAAAAACCATGTAACGGGTTCAAGCTTTAACTTATATCGTACATAACCGTAGGTTATCGAAAGAAAAATTAATTTGCTTTATTGTTATAAAAGCAATTGACTTTCGATAGCCTGTTTTTTATAATCAAATAAAGGTTTTCAGTATCAGATATTGGACTTATGGGGTTACGTAGGGCGTATCTGATCAGTACGTAAAGAGCCGGGAGCCGGTTCGAAAAGAAGACTTAGGAGGAGAAAAGTAATGAAAAAAGTATTAAGTGTTGTACTCGCAGGTGCTATGGCAGCATCACTTGTTGCCTGCGGATCTTCATCAACAGGAACAACAAATGCAGCTTCCGGAGACAAGGCGGCTGAGACCACAGCGGCTGCAGCTTCCGGAGACAGTGGCGCAGCTGCTTCGTCTGACCTTAAGTGGAAGTTCGGTTCACAGGGACCTCTTACAGGCGGTGCTGCAGTATATGGAACAGCAGTTGTCAATGGCGCAAAGATCGCTATTGATGAGATCAACGAGAACGGCGGAATCAACGGCTATCAGGTAGAGCTTCAGACAGCTGATGATGAGCACGATCAGGAGAAGGCTGTTAATGCTTACAACTCATTAAAGGACTGGGGAATGCAGGCACTTATCGGACCTACAACTTCGGCTCCGACCATCGCAGTAGGTGCTGAGGCAGTTAATGACAATCTCTTCATGCTTACACCTTCAGGTTCAGCGGTTGATTGTACAAACACAGCTAATGCTTACAGAGTATGCTTCTCGGATCCTGCACAGGGTGCCAAGTCAGCACAGTACATCGGAGAGAACAAGCTTGCTACAAAGGTAGCTATCCTTTATGATTCATCAGATGTTTACTCAAGCGGAATCTATGAGTCATTTGCTTCAGAGGCACAGAATTACGGAATCGAGATCGTAGATACAGAGCAGTTTACAGCAGATTCAAAGACAGATTTCTCTACACAGCTTCAGAAGATGCAGGCATCAGGCGCAGAGCTGGCATTCCTTCCTTTCTATTATACAGAAGCGGCTCTTGTGCTTACACAGGCTGATACAATGGGTTACAAGCCGATTTTCTTCGGTGTAGACGGTATGGACGGAATCCTTGATGTTGAGAATTTCGATACATCACTTGCTGAGGGACTTATGCTTCTTACACCATTTGCTGCAGATGCAACAGATGATGCAACAGTAAACTTTGTAACAAAGTATAAAGAGGCATTCGGCGGAACACCTATACAGTTTGCTGCAGATTCTTATGATGCGGCATATATCATCAAGGCTGCTATCGAAGCAGGAAACCTTACACCGGATATGTCAGTTGACGCCATCGGTGCAGGTATTGAAGAGCAGATGAAGACTCTTAAATATGACGGTATAACAGGTTCAGGAATGACCTGGGATGAGAAGGGCGATGTTGATAAGGAGCCTAAGGCAGTAGTTATCAAGGACGGCGTTTACGTATCAGCTGAATGATAAATATGAAGCAGGAAAGCTTCCTGGTATTCTAACTTGACAGGTTTTAAGCATAAAGGGTTGCTTTTAAAAAAAGCAGCCCTTTAAATGTGTAGTAATAGATGTTTTGAATATTATTATTGCACGGTTATATGTCGATGAATAGACATGATGATTATGAACGATGAGGTGGCAAAGATGATGAGTTTTATTTCATATCTTCTTAATGGGCTGAGCCTTGGATCAGTATATGCTATTATCGCTCTTGGATATACCATGGTATATGGTATCGCCAAGATGCTGAATTTTGCACATGGTGACATACTGATGGTGGGCGGATATACGGCTTTTATAGCACTTAATTCCATGGGACTCCCTATACCTGTGGCAGTGCTGGTCAGCATGGCGGTCTGTACATTACTTGGTATCACCATTGAGAAGGTTGCATATAAGCCTCTTCGTCAGGCAAATTCATTATCCGTGCTTATTACAGCTATCGGTGTATCTTACCTTCTTCAGAACCTTGCTCAGCTTATCTTTTCCGCAAATCCAAAGAGCTTCAGCTCCTTTGTGCCGCTTAAGCCGGTGAAGCTTGCAGGAGGACAGCTTACCATATCCGGAGAGACTATAGTTACGATCGTAACCTGTATCATTATAGTTACAGGTCTCGTAACTTTTATCAATAAAACCAAGGCCGGTCAGGCTATGCTCGCTGTTTCGGAGGATAAGGGTGCAGCTACTCTTATGGGTGTGGATGTTAACGGAACCATTTCCATGACCTTCGCCATAGGATCAGCGCTTGCTGCCATAGGCGGTATTCTTCTTTGCTCCGCATATCCCACACTTACTCCGACCACAGGCGCCATGCCCGGTATCAAGGCATTCGTAGCTGCGGTTCTCGGAGGTATCGGCTCTATCCCCGGTGCATTCATCGGCGGAATAATACTTGGTGTTTTGGAAAATCTTGCAAAGGCATATATATCTTCAAAGCTTTCGGATGCAATCGTGTTTTCTGTTCTGATCATCGTTCTTCTCGTGAAGCCTACAGGTATACTTGGTAAGAAAATCATGGAGAAAGTGTGAGATAGTATGGATAAAGTTAATGTTGAAAAACAGAAAATCTTTCGCAGCAATCTGATCACTTTCGGTATGGTGATCGCTGCGTATATCGTTGTTGAGGTAATGATGAAGACCGGGAACATCACCTCCCTTCTGAAGGGACTGCTGGTTCCTCTCTGCATTTATTCCATACTTGCGGTGAGTCTCAATCTGGTGGTAGGTATCTCCGGAGAGCTTTCTCTCGGTCATGCCGGATTTATGTGTATAGGAGCCTTTACCAGTGCAACCTGGTCAATGCTTATGAAGTCCTCCTCGATGCCTGAAGGAATACGTTTTTTCTTTGCTATCCTTATAGGAGCGGTTTCTGCCGCATTTTTCGGATTCCTGATCGGTATCCCGGTTCTGAGACTAAAGGGAGATTATCTTGCCATAGTTACACTTGCTTTCGGTGAGATCATAAAGAATCTGGTTAATGCCCTTTATTTTGGCGTGGATGCAAAGGGACCTCATTTTTCTCTTGAGGACAGTATGCATCTCAATATGGATGGCGGAACCATCATCATCAAAGGTGCACAGGGTATAACCGGTGCTCCCAAAAATTCAAATTTCACAATAGGTGTTATATTACTGCTTATTGCTTTATTCATTGTCCTGAATCTCATAAACTCAAGGACGGGACGTGCCATAATGGCCATCAGAGACAACAGAATAGCGGCCGAGTCAGTAGGACTTAATATCACAAAGTATAAGCTTCTGGCATTTACAATTTCTGCGGCTATCGCAGGAGTTGGCGGTGTGCTTTACGCACATAATTTGAGTTCCCTCCAGGCTCTTCCCAAGAACTTTGGTTATAATCAGTCCATTATGATCCTTGTATTTGTGGTAATGGGCGGAATCGGTAATATCCGGGGTTCTGTCATAGCGGCAGTTGTTCTGACCCTCCTTCCGGAGCTGTTGAGAGGCCTCAGTGATTATCGAATGCTTATATATGCTGTGGTTCTTATTTTTATGATGCTGTTTACATCGGCACCGGCTTTCATGCAGTACCGTGAGCGTATTATGACGGCATTACATGGTAAAAATAAGGGCGGAAAGGAGATGGATTGATATGGCTGCATTACTTAAAGTAGACAGTCTTGGTATTTCCTTTGGCGGATTAAAAGCTGTAGATAAGTTTAATGTTGAAATCGAAAAAAACGAGCTTTACGGACTGATCGGACCTAACGGTGCCGGAAAAACCACTGTATTCAACCTGTTGACCGGAGTATATAAACCTACAAACGGGCAGATAACCCTGGATGGAGACAACATTACCGGACTTGACTGTGAGGCTATAAATAAGAAGGGCATAGCCAGAACCTTCCAGAATATACGTCTTTTTTCTCAGCTATCCGTTTTGGATAATGTTAAGGTGGGACTTCATAACAACCATGCTTATTCAACCCTTGACGGAATTTTTCGTACACCTAAGTTCCGCAAAGTGGAAAAACAGATGGATGAGAGAGCTCTGGAGCTTCTGAAGGTTTTCGAGCTGGAAGGATATTGTGATTATAAGGCTTCGAATCTTCCTTATGGTCAGCAGAGAAAGCTTGAAATCGCCAGAGCCCTTGCAACAGAACCGAAGCTGCTTCTCCTTGATGAGCCGGCAGCCGGCATGAATCCCAATGAAACCGAAGAGCTTATGAATACCATCCGTCTCGTAAGAGATAAATTCGACATGACGATCCTTCTGATAGAGCATGATATGAAGCTTGTTTCCGGTATCTGCGACAGATTAACAGTTCTTAATTTCGGACAGGTACTTAAGCAGGGACTGACTCAGGATGTTCTGCATGATCCTGAAGTTATAAAAGCATATCTTGGTGATTAAGGAGGGAAACTGATGAGTATAATGTTAGATGTTAAGGATCTGAACGTATATTACGGTGTGATCCATGCGCTTAAAGGCATTTCCTTCCATGTTGACAAAGGTGAGATAGTAACTCTTATCGGTGCAAACGGAGCCGGAAAAACCACCACACTTCAAACTATAACAGGCCTTATACCGGCCCGTTCCGGAAGCGTTATGTATAACGGGAAAGAGATCATCCATACACCGGGACACCAGCTGGTGGCTAACGGGCTTGCCCATGTTCCTGAGGGGAGAAGAGTTTTTGCGACTCTTTCGGTTTACCAGAACCTGATGCTCGGAGCCTACACCCGTAAGGATAAAGAGGGCATTGAAACCACTCTCAGAACGGTATATGAGCATTTCCCCAGACTGGAGGAGCGCAGAAACCAGATGGCCGGAACGCTTTCCGGAGGTGAGCAGCAGATGCTTGCCATGGGAAGAGCCCTTATGAGTAAGCCTGAAATGATGGTTCTGGACGAGCCCTCCATGGGACTTTCACCTATCTATGTAAATGAGATCTTCAACATCATTGAGAAGATCCACGACTCAGGCGTTACGGTGCTTCTGGTAGAGCAGAATGCCAACAAGGCCCTGTCCATTGCTAACCGTGCTTACGTGCTTGAGACCGGAAATATCACCATCGAGGGTAATGCTCAGGAGCTTGCGAATGACCCCAAGGTCAAGGCTGCTTATCTTTCGGAATAATTATCGACAATCAAATATAGAAGCATGGAATTCAAAAAGTTCTGTTGGTATAATAATGTTATATCGACAGGACTTTTTTATTTGTTGTATCAGGTTTTTTGTGAAAACATGTCGGCATCGTCAACCCTTCACAAAGCGCTTTTAAATTGGTTGACGTTCCAGATTTGACCGGAGGTGACTATGAAACTTTACTTTATCGGAGCAGATCATGAAGTAACCGGTTCATTACATTATCTTCATGCAGCAGGATTAAAGATCATGATTGACTGCGGCATGCAGCAGGGGATCAAGCATTATGAGAATGCTCCCCTGCCAGTGAAATATTCTGATATTGATTACATACTTTTGACACATGCCCATATCGACCATTCCGGTATGATTCCATATGCTTACAAGAACGGCTTTAACGGAACGGTAGTTACCACAAGGGCAACGGAAGACCTGGTTAACATAATGCTCAGGGATTCGGCACATATACAGATGCAGGAGACTGAGTATAAAAATCGTAAGGGTCAGAGAGCAGGGGCTGACAGAGTGGCTCCGATCTATGATCTCAATGATGTAAATGGAGTACTGGAACATTTTCGCGGTGTTGACTACAATGAAGTTGTGGAGCTTGGGGACGGTGTTAAGATCCGGTTTATAGATGCCGGACATCTGTTGGGATCTGCGTCCATTGAGGTTTTGATAAATGAAAACGGAATTTCGAAGAAGATAGTGTTTTCCGGAGATCTGGGTAATTTTGATAAACCGCTTATCAGAGACCCGCAATACATTCATGATGCGGATTATGTGGTAATGGAATCCACTTATGGAGACAGGTTCCATGATAAGAGCGTTAATCACATTGATGATCTTGTAAAGATAACCCAGAGAACCCTGGACAGGGGCGGTAATGTGGTGATGCCTGCATTTGCGGTTGGACGTACACAGGAGCTTCTGTACCTGTTCAGGCAGATAAAGCAGGATAAGCTTGTAACGGGACATGGGGATTTTCCTGTTTATGTAGACAGCCCTCTGGCAGTTGAAGCAACTCATGTGTTTACTCAGAATCTTTCGGACTGCTATGATGATGCCACAAGAGAGCTTGTCATGAAGGGTATAAATCCTATATCCTTTAAAGGACTTAATCTCCTGATCACTTCCGAGGAATCCAGATACATCAATTATGACGAGACACCAAAGGTTATTATCTCCGCATCCGGAATGTGTGATGCCGGTCGTATCAGGCACCATATCAAGTACAACCTCTGGAGACCTGAGTCCACAATAGTTTTTGCGGGATATCAGGCTGAGGGAACCCTGGGGCGCGTGCTTGTAGACGGGGCAAAGACTGTCAGGATATTTGGAGAGGAGATTGTGGTCAAGGCAGAGATCGCCCAGATGGCGGCGATGTCTTCACACGCTGATCAGGACGGTCTTATAGACTGGATATCTGCGTATGATCTCAACAGGCCGGACAGAGTTTTCCTCGTTCACGGTGATGATGACGCTATGAAGACATTGGCTTCACTTATATTTGAAAAGCTTGGTTATAAAGTTGACTGTCCGTATTCCGGATCTGTTTTCAACCTTGCAAACGGCAAGTGGGAATTTGAGGGACAGCCTGTTCGTGTGGTTAAGGAAGCGGAGTATTCTTCCAGCGGCATACCCGGAAGGAGAAAGATATCTGACGCGGCGTATGACAGACTTATGTCTGCTTACAATAAGCTTCTTACGGCTGTCAGGGCAAATTACGGCGGAACCAACAAGGATCTTGCAAAGTTCACCGACCAGATACTGAATCTCTATGACAAATGGATGAGATGATAAAACATGCACAATAGAATTTCTAAAAAAACACTTTGGGGGATAATGGTGCTCACTTTGGTGTGCACCATTATTACTTTGGGATTAAGAATATATCTTAAGGACAGACTCGATTCTTTCGAGATGGAATCTGTAGCGGAGACCCTTCCGCATGAAAAAGAAGAACAGCTCATATTCACGGCTATTGAAGAAATCAGTGAGCCTGAAGAAGAGATTTTGGAAAAATATAATTCCCATTTTGATGAGCTGGATACTCTTTATGAAAGGATATCCACGCTGGAACAGGATGAATCCCTTAAAGACAATTACCAGAGGATGGCAGATCTCTGGGACCATGAACTGAAGGCTCTTGGGAACGATATAATGGCCAAGATGCCGGAGGGGGAGAAAAAAACATTCTTTGACGGTGAAAACACCTTTCTGGTATCCAGAAATCATGAGTGTATGAAGGCTGTGGGGCATAATAAGGTGAGCATTCAGGAAAGAATAGATTATCTTGACAGGTATATCACGGTGACACGGGAGCATTGTAAAGACCTTATCAAAGAATATACGTCCTATCTTGCAACTTAAAATGCGCTGTGGTATATTTTACGGGTTAACGAATTGTGTAAGTCTGCCCAAAGATAAGGACTTATACGGAAAAACAGCCTAATCGGCAATATAGTTTAGAAATAACGAGGAGATAACAAGAATGCAGTACAGAGGCGTAAATGAATTACGTGAACTGTTCCTTAGCTTCTTTGAGGAGAAGGGATGCTTACGCTTAAACAGTTTCTCGCTGGTGCCACACAATGACAATTCATTGCTTATTATAAATTCGGGCATGGCGCCTATGAAGCCATGGTTTACCGGACAGGAGATTCCGCCGAGACGCAGAGTGACAACCTGTCAGAAGTGTATCCGTACAGGTGATCTTGAGAATGTTGGTAAGACTGCCCGTCATGGCACATATTTCGAGATGCTCGGAAACTTCTCGTTTGGTGATTACTTTAAGAAAGAAGCTATTCCATGGGCCTGGGAGTTCCTTACGGAGAGAGTCGGTCTTGATCCCGAGAGACTTTATCCTTCAGTTTATGTGGATGACCAGGAAGCTTATGATATATGGCTTAACGATATGCACATTCCTGCCGAGCGCATTTATAAGTTCGGAAAGGAAGATAACTTCTGGGAGCATGGTTCAGGTCCCTGCGGTCCATGTTCAGAGATCTACTATGACCGTGGAGAGAAGTATGGCAATGGTCCCGAGGATGTAATGGGTGGAGAAGGCGACCGTTTCATGGAAGTATGGAACATCGTATTCAGCCAGTTCAACAACGATGGCGAGAACCATTACACAGATCTTGCACAGAAGAACATCGATACAGGTATGGGTCTTGAGAGACTTGCGGTAGCTGTTCAGGATGTTGCATCTATTTTTGATGTTGATACACTTAAGAGCCTTAGAGACCTTATCTGCGAAATCGCAGGTGGAATCGAATATGACAAGCCTGAGACGCATGAATCTGACATTTCTGTTCGTATCATCACAGATCATTCACGTTCCATGACCTTCATGATCTCAGACGGTATCATGCCTTCGAACAACGGAAGAGGCTATGTGCTCCGCCGTATCATCCGTCGTGCAGTACGTCACGGAAGAAAGCTTGGCATCAAGGGCTCATTCCTTCCTGCACTTGTTGAGAGAGTTATCGAGACCTCAAAGGACGGTTATCCTGAGCTGGATGAGAAGAAGGACTTCATTCTCAGCGTAGTTAAGGCTGAGGAAGAGAAGTTTGAGAAGACCTATGAGCAGGGTATGGAGATCCTTGAAGAGATGGAAGCGGCTCTGTCTGCATCAGGCGAGAAGATGCTTTCAGGTGAGGACGCATTCAAGCTTTATGATACATACGGATTCCCTGTTGACAATACCAAGGAGATCCTTGAGGAGAAGGGCTTCACAGTAGATGAAGAGGGCTTCAGGGCTGCCATGGAGAAGCAGAAGAAGCAGGGACGTAAGGACAGACTCGAGTCCGGTAAGATGTCAGAGTACAGCGGACATGCTGCAACAGTATATGACGAGCTTAATCCGGAGATCAGCTGCTCTTTTGATGGCTACAACAAACTTGAGATGGATAGCAAGGTGGTTTCAATGGTTTCTCTCGGCGAAGAGGAAGCTGTTGTTGAGGCTCTTTCAGACGGTGAAGAGGGTGCCATCATTACTGAGTCAACTCCTTTCTATGGAACCATGGGCGGTCAGGTAGGTGATACCGGTGTTATCGTTCTCGGTGAGACCTCCGATAAGGAAGAAGCTAAGCTTGGTAAGGGCGCAGCAGTATTTGAAGTTAAAAAGACAGAGCATATCGGCGGAAACAAGATCGCACATATCGGTGTGATGAAGAGCGGTATGATCAAGCTTAATGATACAGTTACACTTAAGGTTGATGCTTCGAATCGTATGGATACCTGCAGAAACCACTCTGCAACACACCTTCTTCAGAAGGCTCTCCGTGAAGTTCTCGGAACTCATGTAGAGCAGGCCGGTTCTTTCCAGGATGCAGGCAGAACCAGATTTGACTTCTCACACTTCCAGGCTATGACCAAAGAAGAGCTCAGGAAGGTTGAGGATATCGTTAATGAGAAGATCCGTGAGGGACTTTCTGTAAGAACAGATGTCATGACTCTGGAAGAGGCTAAAAAGTCAGGAGCTATGGCGCTTTTCGGTGAGAAGTACGGCGCAGAGGTAAGAGTTGTACGTATGGGCGACTTCTCTGTAGAGCTTTGCGGCGGTACTCATGTTGAGAACACACTTCAGATCGGTCAGTTCAAGATCGTAAGTGAAGCCGGTGTTGCTGCCGGTGTAAGACGTATCGAGGCTCTTACAGGCGAGAATGTACGTAAGTATTACGAGAACCTTGAGAAGGAGATCAATGCTGCAGCAGAGCTGGTTAAGGCTACACCTGCAACTCTTGCGGATCATATCAAGTCCCTTCAGAAGGAACTTAAGGATCTTAAGAGCGAGAACGAAGCCCTTAAGAGCAGGGAAGCAAAGAATGCGCTCGGCAATGTAATGGACAATGTTACAGAAGTAAACGGCGTTAAGTTCCTTGCGGCTCATGTTGCCGGAGTAGATATGAATGAGCTCCGTAACCTTGGAGATGACCTTAAGGCTAAGCTTGGTGAAGGAGTAGTACTTCTTATCTCTGATAAGGATGGCAAGGTATCCATGGTTGCCATGGCCACGGATGCAGCTGTCAAGGCAGGCGCTCATGCCGGAAACCTTATCAAGGCTGTTGCTCCTATAGTAGGAGGCGGCGGTGGCGGACGTCCCAATATGGCTCAGGCCGGTGGTAAGGATGCTTCCGGGATCGATGAGGCTGTTAAGAAGGCCGGTGAAGTTATCAGGGAGCAGATTAAATAAAGATTGAAATCCGTAAGGATTTTAAGGTATAATGAATAGTGCTGATCGGCATTCCGATAATAAACTTTAATTTCATTAAGGTTTTGCTTGACGAATTGAGATCATGTGTTATAATTATCCAGAGTTTGTACCCGAAGGGAGGTTTGGGTTTCAGCATGTCAAATGTTATCGTAAAAGAGAACGAGTCTCTGGACAGCGCATTACGTAGATTCAAGAGAAACTGCGCTAAGGCAGGCATTCAGCAGGAGATTCGCAAGAGA
>JAILDF010000023.1 GCA_024689585.1 Oribacterium sp. | reverse complement strand
ATAGAGGAAGACAGAAAGAATGCAAGAAAAGAACCGAGACCCGGAGTCAAGGTTCAGTCTCTCAACTCACCTGAATATGCCGATTCTGTTGAAGGCGAAGAGCAGGAAGAGAACAGAGAGATGCTTATGAAGGTTCCTCTGGATATCTCTGTAGAGATCGGAAGAACCAAGAAGCTTGTCAAGGATATACTTGAATTCACCCAGGGTTCCCTGGTGGTTCTTGATAAGATGGCCGGTGAGCAGGCAGATCTTTATGTAAACGGTGAATGTATAGCCCGGGGAGACATAGTTGTTGTTGAAGATAACTTTGGTATCCGTATCACCGAGATCATCAATAAAGAAATAAGTCCGGAAAGTTTGTGATAATTATGTATAGTACTATTTCACTCTTATCCGGCTTTTTGGTATTTGTTATTATTCTGCTGCTGGCTTACGTCTGCAGCAGATATTTAGGTAAGACCTGGCAGTTCCACGGAACCGCAAAATATATGGAAGTCATAGATCAGCTTGCAGTTGGACAGGATCGCCTGCTTCTGATCGTTAAGATAAATGATAAAAATTATCTTATGAGCTCCTCTTCTCAAGGGGTTTCTATCCTCGCGGAGCTCGATGGCGATTTCTCGTCGGAAGAGAGTACGGGTCCTCATATGACCGGCGATTTTTCTCAGTATCTGAACAGATATTGGAAGCAGTTCAGAGACGGAAAGGATAGCAGTAAATAATGGGGGATTTACTGACCGGATTAAATGGCGGAAACGTTCCGACCTTGGATTTGATATTTATGCTGACGATGGTGGCTCTGGTGCCATCCATTGTCGTCATGATGACTTCGTTCACTCGAACGATCATTATCCTGTCTTTTACAAGAACAGCAATGGGTGTTCAGCAGACACCGCCTAACATGGTCATAGCAGGTATGGCCCTGTTTCTTACGCTCTTTATAATGAGTCCCACCATTGCCCAGATAAACGAACAGGCATATCAGCCTTACAGAGCTGGAAGGATCAACCAGGAAGAGTGCATCAGACGTATGGTGGTTCCCGCTAAGGAATTCATGCTCAGAAATACGGAAAAGGAAACCCTCGACAGATTTGTGGAGATGGCTGAAGTAGCGGTTCAGGACGATGTGAGGGATTATCCCATTACCATCATAACCCCTGCTTTTATGACCTCGGAGCTTAAAAGAGGCTTCACAGCCGGTTTTCTGATCTATCTTCCGTTTCTTCTGATAGATATCGTCGTTTCCACAACCCTTATGGCCATGGGTATGGTAATGCTGCCGCCCGCCATGGTTTCCATGCCCTTCAAGCTTTTACTGTTTATATCTGTTAATGGATGGGAATTGATGTTTTCCACCATCATCAGGAGCTTCAGATAGGTGATAAGGCAACAGTTCAGCCTGTGGACCATGGGGACGGAGGTCGAACTGTTACACAAATACAGGAGATATATTATGACCACCGGACTTGCACTTGACACATTAAGAGAGACATTTATGCTGGCTCTGGAGATAGCTTTGCCGCTTTTACTTATAAGTATGATAGTGGGTGTAGTATTGGCAATATTCAGTGCTGCCACCTCCATAAACGAACAGACTCTCACCTTTGTGCCGAAGCTTTTGTCTATCCTTATAGTGCTGGCGCTTCTAGGCAGTACCATACTTGTAAAGATCCAGGAATTTTTTGTGAAGATTCTCGATATGATTGCTGCCGGAGGCTGATATGATAATTCTTTTCAGCTATATAGTTATGCGTGTTACGGGAGTGATCACCTTCAACAACGTAATTTCCAGAAATGAGTTTTCACCCTCCATAAAGGGTATGTTTGTATTCATGCTTTCTGCCATGATGTTTATATGGAATGAGGGACTTCTTTATACGGAGCCGGAAACACTTCTTGAATACGGGGTACTGCTGGTTAAGGAGCTTGCTGTTGGTGCCTGTATAGGATTCGGAATGGATATCACCTTTGCTGTTGTGCGTTTCGGCGGTACGGTTATTGACTTTGTAATGGGTCTCAACATGGCTCAGGTATTTGATCCCGGTTCCAATCAGCAGACTACACCTACCTCCAATCTTCTTGCTATGTTTATGAGCATGGTGTTCTTCACTTCCGGAGGACATATAAGATATATACGTATATTGTTTAATTCCGTAAAATTCATTCCCTTCGGACAGGTCCAGCTGAATTTTGGTATCGCAAGATACATGTTTGAATTGTTTTTTGACTGCATGCTGCTGGGACTTCAGATAGCTTTTCCTATAATTGCAATAGAGCTTCTGTCTGAGATATCCCTTGGAGTACTTATGAGGATCATTCCTCAGCTGAATATTTTCTCGGTCAACTTTCAGTTAAAGATCATTGCCGGTATGGTAATGCTTTTTGTACTTTTCACTCCGATGTCGGAAATGATCATCCGGATACTGGAAGATATGTTTACACATCTTGATGAAATAGTAAGAGTCCTTGCCGGATAGAAGGCCGGAATCATATATATCAGTAACTTCAGGTTCCTGCGTTGAAGGTTTAAAATGTATGCAGGAAAGAAATAAAGAGCCGGTTAGATCGACATCTGTGTGTCAGAAATAAACGGCGGAAAAAATTCATTTATAGATTAGGAGGACAATACATGGGAGATGATGGCGCTGACAAAACCGAGGAGCCTACCTCGCATAAGATAAGTGAGGCAAGAAAAGAAGGTAATGTCTGTCAGAGCAAGGATGTTGCGACAGTGGCTATGCTGCTGGGAGTCTTTGTGATGATCCGTATCATGCTGCCAACTATCTACAGGTTCACAAGCAGTATGTTCAGATTTGTTATAGAGTGTATAGGGTATACGAAGTATGATCCCTTAGGACCGTCGCTGTATTACAGATTTATACTCTATGCTCTGGTGTGCAGTATGCCCATACTGCTTGTTTCAGTGATACTGGCTATACTGGCACACGGAGTACAGACAAGATTTAATTATTCGAAAAAAGCAACCAAGATTAAATTCAGTAAATTAAATCCCATCGCGGGGATGAAAAAGCTGTTTTCTTTAAGCCAGGTTGTAGAGACTATAAAAAGCATATTAAAGATTTCGATTCTTTTGATCCTGCTGTATGTGATCATAAAGGATAAGCTTCTTCCCATAGCCAGGATGCTGGATATGACTCCATTCAATTCTGCGTTGATACTTTTAAACTTCATCTGGGATCTCATACTCCGGGTTGTGGTTGCTTTTTCTGTCATAGCATTTCTGGATTATCTGTACCAAAGATATAAGTATCATAAAGATCTCATGATGACTAAACAGGAGGTCAAGGATGAGATGAAGATGATCGAGGGTAATCCCGAGATGAAAAATAAGATGAAACAGAAGCACAGGGAAATGTCTAATCGCCGTATGATGCAGGAGGTTCCCACAGCGGATGTTATCGTCCGTAACCCGACGCACGTGGCAGTGGCCCTCAAGTACGATCCCGATAAGCGTGGCGCACCCTATGTAGTTGCAAAGGGACTTGACCTTATTGCCCTTCGCATCGTGGATGTGGGGGAGCATAATGATGTTCCCTGGATAGAGAACAAACCTTTGGCAAGAGCACTTTATGCAACCTGCGAGATAGGGCAGGAGATTCCCATTGACTACTATAGTGCTGTGGCGGAGCTTCTGGTTTACATCTATAAACAGAAGAACAACGGTGAAGTATCTGCCTGATCATGCTGAGATACCGGGGTTTTTACCGTTTTTAGAGGGGTACACATTTTGTTTTGTGCAAGATGTAAAAGTAATTCTTGGTTAAAAATATTAATTTTGAACATTTTTTGACTCAAATTAAACATTTTTTCAAAAAAATTAAGAGATTTTATAACTTTTTCGAGACAAGTTATTAAAAAACTATTATAATGAAACTATATCTTAGTTTTGTTCGTAAGGTATAGAGAATAGAATAACGAGAAGAAAAGAAACAGATCACAGACTATGAAATGGACTAAATTTGTAGCGGATAATTCCATAGTTGTTATGGCTCTGGTAATCATCCTGTTGCTGATCATCCCACTTCCTCCATTTATGGCGGATCTTTGTATAGTCCTCAACATGGCTATATCTATGATGATCCTCGTAATCACGATGACGATCCACAGTCCGTTGGAATTTTCGATTTATCCTTCATTGCTTCTGTTGACTACACTGTTCCGTCTTGGCATCAATGTTTCAACAACCAGAAACATCCTGTCTAACGGCGGTTCCTCCGGACAGGTCATCGCAGCTTTTGGTGACTTCGTTCTGCAGGGAAATGTTGTTGTCGGTCTTGTAATCTATATCGTCATTGTTCTCATGAACTTCACGGTTATCACAAAGGGTGCTGAGCGTGTAGCAGAGGTTTCTGCAAGATTCAACCTCGATGCTATGCCCGGTAAACAGATGGCCATTGACTCAGACCTTAACGCAGGTCTCATCGATGAGCAGGAAGCTGCACGTCGTAGAATGAATGTTCAAAGAGAATCCGATTTTTACGGCTCCATGGACGGTGCTACGAAAATTGTTAAAGGTGACGGAGTCATGTCGCTGATAACCACTGCGATAAACTTAGTGGGAGGCAGTATCATTGGTATCGTTCAGTCCGGACAGGACATAGGTACCGTATTAAACACATACACAATTGCAACCGTTGGTGATGGTCTTGTGGGACAAATCCCATCACTTCTTATTTCTACCGCAACCGGCATGATCGTAACCCGTGCCGTGGCAGAGGGATCACTTAACGAGGACATATCAAAGGAGTTTTTGGCACAGCCAAGATCATTTATGATCGCAGGCGGTGTTATTTGTGTTCTCTGCATTATTCCCGGCATGCCCCTGATCCAGATCCTTATGGTAGGTATCGGATTCATCGCAGCGGGATATGTAATGCAGCAGAGGATACTTGAGGCACCTGAAGCAGTCAGGGCAGAGGCCTACAGGTCAGCTAGTCAGGGAGCGAGACAGAGAATCGGAAATGTCGGAATCGAGGAGCCTGAAGCTGCGGAGGAAGAGCAGACACAGAAACCACCTCAGCAAACACAGGAAGAATTTTTTAAAGATGTTAACAACGTATATCATTTGCTTCAGGTCGAGCCTATCGAACTGAATTTTGGATACAGTCTCATACCTCTTGCGGACGAATCCGTGGGAGGAAGACTTATAAGCCGTATTGTAGTATTCAGAAGACAATACGCCCAGGAGATGGGATTTGTAATTCCATCGGTAAGACTCAGAGACAGTGCCAAGCTTGGAACTAATGAGTATACGGTCAAGATCAAGGGCGAGTCAGTCGCAGTGGGAGAGGTTCTTACGGATTTCTACCTTGCACTGGAGCCTGATCATCTTGAAAAGGAGATCGATGGTATCGATACCATCGAACCGGCCTATGGTATCCCGAGTAAATGGATAAAGCCTGAACAAAGGGAAAGAGCGGAAATGTACGGATATACCGTCATTGACCCGTTATCGGTACTTGTTTCCCACATGAGTGAGGTTATCAGGCAGCATAGTTACGAACTTATCACAAGGCAGGAGGTTTTCCGTCTTGTGGAAAATCTGAAGAAATCAGCGCCGGAGCTTGTTAATGAAGCATTCCCGACACTGGTATCCTACAATCTCTTACAAAAGGTTCTTACGATGCTTCTTAAGGAAGGAGTATCCATAAAGGATCTTGAGACCATAGTGGAGACTATGGTGGACGTTATCACAGAGACGGGACTACCGGTAAAGGATATCGACGCACTGGTGGAACAGGTCAGAATATCATTAAAACGTACTATCACAAGAATGTATTGTGAAGACGGAAGCATGAAGGTAGTGACTCTTGATGCGGATCTGGAAAGATCCATGGTGGGTTCACTGTCTAAAGGTGAAAACGGATATTATCTTGCATTAAGCCCTGATGTTTTACAGAGCCTTGTAAGACAGGTATCCGAAGAGGTCAAGAAATTCAAAGAACTCTCACAGACTCCAATCATACTGACTTCAGAGGTTATGAGAGCACATTTCTATCACCTTATAGAACAGTTCTATCCTCAGGTAAGAGTTCTTTCCTTCAACGAAGTTGCAAACAATGTCCAGATCCAGGCGATAGGGAGCCTGAAGCTGGAGGAAAAGTAGGGAAACAGAAATAGATATACGAAAGTTAGAGGGGATGAGATATGATCGACACTATTTACAGGGGAGCAGTTGATGATCTCGAAGCGATGACCAATGAAGAGCTTTTCGGGCTGTATCAGAAACGGCATGATAACCGTATCAAACAGGAGCTCACCATGCGCTACGTTTATATAGTAAAAAGCGTAGCGTATCAGATGAGGGATGTTTACAGTGATTCCATGCAGCCTGAGGATATCATTAACGAAGGCGTGATTGAAATCATGAAGGCTATCGACAGATATGATATAGAAAAGGACAATAAGTTCGAAACCTTCATATCCAGACGTATCAGGGGTATGGTTATCGACCTGATACGTAAGAATGACTGGATGCCGAGAAACTATCACAGAGACCGGAAGAATATCGAGGATGCCAGAGATGAACTTCAGCGGAAGCTGGGACACGCGCCCAGTGACGAAGAGATATCCAAGTATTACAAGATGGATGTCAAGAAGATCAAAAAGGTGGACAGAATGCGCACTATGGTGAATGTTCTGTCCCTGGACATGACCTATGATGACAATGATGAGACTCTGTTCCAGGTGGCTTCAGAGGACATAAACACACAACCGGAGGGTAGTTTCTTGCAGAACGAAACAGTAGCAACATTGGCAAAAGCCATTGATTCATTAAAAGATAGTGAGAAAAAGGTTATTTCTCTTTACTATGTTGACGAATTAAATATGAATCAGATTGCTGAGGTTATGAATATCAGCCAGCCGAGAGTTTCCCAGCTTCATTCCATAGCTATAGAGAAGCTTAAAGGCTATATGTCAAAGATGTCATAACTAAGCTTCGCAGTATTTTTTTGGATTCGCTATTTAAAAAATTTAGTGAGTCATTTAAAGGGTGGGACCCTAAAAGGAGCGAGAATGTATCAGGGATTTTACAATCTGACATCCGGAATGCTTACACAACAGAGAAGACTCAATGTTGTCAGTAACAATATGGTCAATATAGAGACGGCAGGTTATAAAAAGGATACTATGACTTCCACTACGTTTCAGGAAGAAATGCTGGTTCGGACCGGAAGATATAATAAGGATAATCCTACCGATCTTGCAACAACTTCGAAGATTGTTACTGCACAGCAGACCTATACGAACTTTGAACAGGGCGCATTCAATCCGACAGACGGTATTTATGATTTTGCCGTAGGCGGAAACGGATGGTTTTCCATACAAACGGACCAGGGAGTACGTTATACAAGAGACGGAGCGTTTTCCGTAGATCAGGAAGGTTATCTGGAGCTCAGCGGTCTAGGACGTGTGCTTGGTTCCAATGATCAGCCTATTCGGATTCCCACAGAGAATTTTACGGTTTCTGAAGACGGAACTATCTGGGTTGACAACACTCAGGCAGCATTAACCACAGGAAAACCCGAAGTTCCATCCAATGAAGCTCCTGAAGCTCAGGAACCGGAACAGCGTGAATCCTACGGACAGATCAAGCTGGTGGATTTTCAGGACTACGGACAGCTCCATAAGGAGGATAACGGTTTGTATTCCACAAATCAGGCAGCCAATGTTGTTAACGGACAGGATGGTACCGCTCTCCAGTGGGGCATGCTTGAAAGGGCCAATGTTGATATGGTGGATGAGATGACTATCATGATTTCATCACAGAGAGCGCTTCAGAGTGCGGCACAGATGCTCAAGATGTACGATTCGGTTATGGCAAAATCTTCCTCGGATGTTGGAAGACTCTAAAGAATTACTGATCGATAAGGAGACATTAAGATCCGCATTCGCATGTCATAAATAAACATTTGGAGACGTGCATTAACAGAGCCGGTTAGCTGTGCCTCTGTGTGTCAGATATTAAGGCTCCAAAAACAGCGTTAATAGATGAGGAGTATAGAATATGAATATGTCATTTTGGACCGGCGCGGTTGGGGCGGATCATTTCAAAAACAGTCTTGACGTGGTTTCCAATAACCTTGCCAATATCAATACAGTAGGCTATAAACCTAAAAACTCTCATTTCAGAGAGCTTATTAATTATAACATTAATGATTCGAGAGAAGCAGTCACAGAGCTTCAGGCAGGAGCAGGGGCCATCATTAATGAGACTCCGACTAACTTTAAATTCAGCAGTATGAATGTGACAAATTCGGAAACGGATTTCTGCCTTATGGATGACAATACATTTTTCATGATTCAGGATCCGAACGACAATTCCATAACCTATACAAGAAACGGACATTTTCACAGGGGCCTGATGCCGGATGGCGAGTTTTATCTCATGACAGAATCCGGGAAGTATGTTCTTGATCAGAACGGAGAAAGGCTGAAGGCGGATGTCATCGATTTCAAAACACTTTATGGAAAAAGTGGAGAAGAGAATGGTGAAACCAACGCTGAAACCACAGAAACCGAAGAAACACAAGAAAATGAAGAAAAACCGAGAATTGGCGTTTATACTTTTCCGCATCCCAGCCGATTAATAAGTCAAGGGGACAATGAACTTGCAGTCCGGGAAGGTGACAATCAGAATACTCCGGCTCTTGTGAGCTATCCACATCTGGAGAGCGGAGTTCTGGAAAGTTCCGGTACGGACATGGCATTGGAAATGACAAAGATCATAGAGAGTCAGAGAGCATTTACCTATGCCTTAAAAATGGTGACAACTTCTGATGAGATAGAAGGTACCATCAATCAGTTAAGAGGATGATTAATTTAGTGGGGAATGGGTAATGAGGATACACGATTATGGGGAAATGAACCTTCACGACCTGGATGTCATGAGGGAGATCGGAAGCATAGGTACCGGACATGCGGCGACGTCGCTGTCACAGATGCTCCAAAAGGAGGTCCGCATTACTTTCCCGCAGATCAAGATACTTGGATATGATGAAGCTGTCGAATCCATCGGCGGAAACGTGGAAGAGATTGTTGGTGCGACTCTTGTTAAGATGGATGATGACATCAACGGTATAATGTTATTCCTTTTTAATCTTGAACTTGCCAATACCGTTTTTGAGAAAATGATGGGCATGACATATCCGAGCTTTGAGCAGTTTGATGAGATGGCATATTCTGCCATGACTGAAATCGGAAACATCATCATATGCTCTTATGTCAATGCTTTTACGGAATTTGTAGATCTGAATATCAGTCTTTCGGTTCCCAGCTCCTGTGTCAGCATGCTCGGAGCTATACTTGAGGTACCCATAGCTGAATATGGATATGAGACTGATAAGCTTATGTATTGTACCGCTGACTTTGTGATAGATGGTAAAACCTACAGAGACTGGCTTTTGATGCTGCCGGATATCGCATCCCTGAATAACATACTGAAAAAACTTGGGGTTGATTAATATATGGACAGACAACTAAAGGTCGGGATCGGAGATATGAAGCTGACCCGTGGACAGGGAGAGATAATAACCTATGCCCTTGGTTCATGTATCGGAATCGTATTTTATGATCCTTTTCTGAAGTTAGGGGCACTGCTTCACATCATGCTCCCCGTGAGGCAGAACAAGGATGATCCCAATTTAATGAAATATGCAGATACAGGTCTTACTGAGACTATCCGTAAAATGACGGCTTTTGGGATGTTAAAGTCCAGAGTGATCGTTAAGATCGCCGGGGGAGCGAAGATGTTCGAAATCAGCGGCAATGCAAGTTTCGGTAATATCGGTGAAAGGAACGCGGCAGCAGTCCGTGAGATACTGAAAAAGGAAGGCTTTCGTATCGCTGCAGAGGATTGCGGAGCGAATTATGCAAGAACAATGAGCCTGGACGTGGCTACGGGGGATGTGGTGATAAAGTCTTCGGGACGTCCGGAGAAACATTTATAAATTTATCCGTTAGGAGGAAACCTGAATTGAAGAAGAACAAAAAAGACGGAATCTTGCTTGAGTCCGGTACGAACGAAATTGAGATCATGAAGTTCAAGGTCATGAACGAGTACTATGGCATCAACGTTGCCAAGGTTGTTGAGATCATGATGACGGAGAAGGTTAAGCCTATGCCTCATTCACATCCGTCAGTAGAAGGCTTCTTTAAACCGAGAGATGTTCTCATCACAGTTATCAACCTGGGACAGTATCTCACAGGCGAACGTAAAGAATATGGTGACAGAGACCTGTTTATCATTACAGGTTTCAATAAGATGATGGTAGCTTTCCGTGTTGACAGCATTGAAGGCATAAGCCGTATTTCCTGGAAGAGTATCCAGAAGCCGGATAAGACTCTGGGATCAGGTGACGAGTCTGTAGCTACAGGTATCGCACAGTGTGACGATCAGCTTGTAACAGTTCTCGACTTCGAGAAGATCGTAGCTGAGATTTCTCCTGAAACAACGATCCAGGTTTCAGAAATCGATGAGATGGGAGACCGTCCTATCAACCAGGCACCGGTTGTTATCGCAGAAGACTCTGTTCTTCTTCAGAAGATGATCCTTGATTCTCTCCAGAGAGCAGGCTTTACGGATGTCCGTATGTTCAATAACGGCCAGGAATGCTGGAATTATCTTGATGGTATCAAGGATGATCCCGATGTTTATGAACAGGTCAGCATAGTTATCACAGATCTTGAGATGCCTATGATGGATGGGCACAGACTTACTAAGCTTATTAAGTCAGATCCACATCTCCGCCATCTTCCGATTGTTATCTTCTCGTCCCTCATCGATGAGCAAATGCGTGCAAAGGGTAAAGAGCTCGGCGCCGATGAGCAGCTTTCAAAGCCTGAGATCGGACATCTGGTTCATATCATGGATACTCTTATCAGTAGATATGAAGAGCAGAGAAAGAATGATTTTAAGGGCGTATAATCGTCTATATTTGTTGGGGCAGGTCTGGTCAGGAACCTGCCCTTTTTTCGCGATAAGGCTGTCACGCAGACGTTGTACCACCGGGGACGGTTCTTGCCGGACTAATAGGGGGAGGACTATGAAACAGAACAGGATAACTTTGGAGAATGGGATGCTCATCATCATATTGGTTCTTTTGATGATATCTGTGTACTCCCATAGGGCATCAGCCGAAAGCTGGGTTTATGAAAAGGGAAAATGGTACTATTATTATACCTATGATGAACCTGTGGAAAAGCAGTGGATAACCTATGGCGGAAATGAATACTATATCGGTTCACAAGGTCTCATGTCTACGGATAAATGGGAAAAGGATCCGGATACCGGTAAAACATATTATGTGGGGACCAACGGAATCAAACAAAGAAATGTCTACACTGCAAAAGGAGACAAGTTTGTGGGAGATGACGGAACCGAACTGGTTACCTTCGAT
>JAILDF010000004.1 GCA_024689585.1 Oribacterium sp. | reverse complement strand
CCCCTCAGGGTAGATGCCGTTAATGTCATCCTTTGAGGTATCTATGGCCACCGCCCACTTTTTTCCTACCGGAGCGTGGGGCGGCATGAAGTCATGCTTTTCCCAGTGGAAATTGTAAAGCACCAGGAAGGTATCATCCGAAGCATACTCTCCGGAATACATTGCACCAAGCTGACGTCTGAAATTCTCCATCTCCGGTCTCCAGGCATTCTCCCCGTGGAAGCTCAAATCCGGGATACCTACGGAACGGTAGTCCAGCATCCTGAGTGCCTGGCTCTGATGGAATACCTTGTGCTTTTTCCTGAAGGCGATCATGTATTTCGCGAATTCGTAAAGCTCTTTGTTCTTCTCAAGGAGCCGCCAGTCAAGCCAGTTAATGTTATTGTCCTGGCAGTAGGCATTGTTATTGCCGAGCCTCGTCTGCCCACACTCATCACCCGAGTTTATAAGGGGAGTTCCCTGGCTGAGCATGAGAAGGAGGTAAGCATTCCTCCACATCTTCCTCCGGAGCTTCTTTATGGATTTCTTCCGGGTCTGACCTTCCTCTCCGCAGTTCCATGAGAAATTCATGTTGGTTCCGTCCCGGTTGTCCTCATGATTTCCTTCATTATGCTTTCTGTCGTAGCTCAGGACATCATAGAGACTCATGCCGGAAACATTGGCCATATACTGGATGTTCGCCCGCTCTTCAGGATTGTACCTGATCCTGCCCATAAGAGCCTGCAGCATGCTTTCGTCACCCTTAAGGATGCGGCGCATATCGTTCTGGAAGCCGTCGTTGTAATCCGCAAGATACTTCGTTGACCCATGCCTGTACACTCCGTACCTATCGTTTCCCCGGTTCGGATCCTCCCAGCTGTCAGCCCAGATCTTGAACCTGCTGAGATAGGGATCCCGGGCGATAACGCTGTAGGGGGCGGAGCCGATCATATGGATACCGTCCACGTGGTAGCTGATGCGCCAGTACCGCATGACTGTGGTGATATAGTCCGGTAATGTCTCGTAGGTAAAGTACAGGTCTACGATCACTTCTATATTGTTACGGTGCAGTTCATACACCATATTTCTGAATTCATTTCTTGGGTTTTTGTGATCTGATGTGAAGCTTGATTTGGGAGCCAGTTGCATGGCATCTTTTGTAAAGCCCCAGTAGTTTATGCGCCCCGTGGGCTTAACCTCTGTCTGATAGGGATTCTT
Source organism: Oribacterium sp. (assembly GCA_024689585.1). GTDB lineage: Bacteria > Bacillota > Clostridia > Lachnospirales > Lachnospiraceae > Oribacterium. The sequence goes on along the minus strand of JAILDF010000004.1, from coordinate 11,051 downwards.
ACTGCCGTAGTCCGGAAGCATGACCTCGTTAAACTCATAGGCGGGCATCAGCTCCACTGCGGTTATCCCCAGTGACTTAAGATATGGGATTTTTTCTATGATGCCCTGGAAGGTGCCCCGGACATCATTTTTAAGTCCGGAGGAGCTGTGCTCCGTAAAGCCTCTTACGTGTAGGCGGTAGACGATAGTTTCGTCATAGGAGGTTTCCAAAGGCCTGTCCTTTATCCACTCCTCGCTGAGCTCCGGCATGGCCACAGCCTCCCTCACAGGAGTTTTAAGTATCCTGGTGCCATCCTTCAGGTAACCGAATCTTTTCCTTCCTTCAAATACCGTTCCGTTGGGATCGGTAAAAACATTTCCGTCCGCCTCATAGCAATAGCTGTAACCTGAGATATCTTCCGAAATCTCAAGCTTCCACACATCACCTATGCGCCGGTACGGATCAAAGGCTATCTGTCGAACCTTTCTGTTACCGTCATATAGATTGAGATACAGTTGGTCGGTATGGACCACTGCCTCAAATATATATATGTTATTTTCTTTTCTTAACCCAAACATTTTTTCCTTCTTTTATTTCCCGATGGTGCATATATGGGGCAGAATAATACTTTTATGTATAGTTGGAATAAGTATATCATAGAATGTATGTGTTTAGGAGATTTTTTCCAAAAATCGTTACAGTTCACGGTTTTTCTATTCACACCAATACGAGAGGCTTATAAACGGATAAACTTGCTTGACCTTATTTCGGGGTTTTTCGATATGAGTCATACCACCTTCATGCTTTGCTTGACTGCAATTGGGTATTTTTCAATTTGAGTCATAGCTGTAGGTTCTTTTGTTTGACTGCTTTTGGCTATTTTTCCAATTTGAGTCATAGTCGCAGCTTCTTTTGTTTGACCGCTTTTAACTATTTTTCCAATTTGAGTCACAGTCTCTGCTCATTATGTTTGACCGCTATTGGCTATTTTCTATTTTGAGTCACAGTCTCTGCTTATTTTATTTGACCGCCATTGGTTTTTCTCAATTTTGAGTCATTATTTTGTCAATTTTGGCTTCAACTCATGTAAGTGGCACTGTTGAACTTAATTACAATTATAAAACCAGCCTGCACAGGAATTACATCCTGTGCAGGCTGGTTTATTCTTTCGGATAAGAATTCCGAACATAACTGTATCCGGAAATGTAGTACATGGAAATATCATTCAATGCAGAGCTCTATCGGACAGTGGTCTGAACCCATAATCTCCTGGTGAATGCCAGCGTCCTTGATTCTGTCCTTCAGCTTTTCGGATACAACAAAGTAGTCTATACGCCAGCCCACATTTCTCTCCCTTGCCTTCATGCGGTAGGACCACCAGCTGTACTCGTCTACGGCGTCCGGATGAAGCATACGGAAGCTGTCAACAAAGCCTGATGCAAGGAGCCTCGAGAACTTGGCACGTTCTTCATCCGTGAAGCCTGCATTATGATGATTTGTTGACGGGTTTTTAATGTCTATCTCCTCGTGGGCAACATTGAGATCTCCGCAATAGATGACCGGTTTCTTTTTATCAAGCTCACTTATATAATTCCTCCAGGCATCCTCCCACTCCATTCTGTAGGGAAGCCTCTTGAGTTCGCCCTGGGAATTTGGAACGTAAACAGTGAGAACATAATAGTCCGGGAACTCTGCTGTTATGACACGGCCTTCCATATCATGCTCGGGAATTCCCATGCCATAGGTCACATTCAGTGGCTCCTCTTTAGTGAAAAGAGCTGTGCCTGAATAGCCTTTCTTCTCTGCATAGTTCCAGTACTGGTGATATCCCGGGAGGTCCAAATCTATCTGTCCGGCCTGAAGCTTCGTCTCCTGAAGGCAGAAGATATCGGCATCAAGTTTTTGAAAGTCTTCCATAAAGTTCTTGCCCATAACGGCACGAAGACCGTTAACATTCCAGGAAATCATTTTTTTCATGACATATTCTCCGTTTCCTCCGCAGTGAATTGCGGACGTGTATATTCATATTTTAAACATTATTCACTTATACCCGATTTAATGTTACGCATTCACACCATGCTGCAGACAATACTATACCGGGCATCAATAATAGCTATTTTACCATATCAAAATACGGTGATACACTGAAAAACAGATACTATATATTTTTTACTAATAAATCGCAAAAATTCAGCCAGTGGACCATGGGGACGGGGTTAGTGGTTCATTTTGACAAAATGAACCACTAACCCCGTCCCCATGGTCCACCATATATGACGCAAAGCACACGCATTTGCGGATGATATTTGCTGCCTAATATTTACCACATCTTCAGGAGGTTTCACCTTGGCATCAACCGCTACGGATTTTTCAAAAGGGTCTGTCATAAAAGCCATCATGGCTCAGTCCATTCCGCTACTGGTGGCGCAGATCATACAGCTCCTTTACAACATAGTCGATCGTATATACATCGGGCACCTTCCGGGATCAAACGGCCTTGCCCTGACGGGAGTCGGTGTCTGCTTCCCGATCATAACGCTGATCACCGCCTTCACCGACTGGTTCGGCATCGGCGGAACTCCGCTTTTTTCCATAGCGAGAGGTGAGGGCAATGAAAAAAGAGCTCACAGCATCATGAGTGAAAGTGCATTTCTGCTTATAGTGACTTCCATAATCATGACTGTGATTACACTTATTTTCATGAGACCAATGCTTTATGCCCTGGGTGCCAGTGATGCCACCTATACCTATGCCAAAAGTTATTTCACGATTTACATTTTGGGAACAGTATTTTTCATGACGGGCTCCGGTCTTAATTACTACATCAGTGCTCAGGGCTTCCCGAGAATCGGTATGATAACCACTGCCATCGGCGCCATACTGAACATCATTCTGGATCCGATTTTAATGTTTGTTTTAAACTGGGGTGTGGTTGGAGCCGCCATAGCCACTGTCATTTCCCAGATAGTAAGTGCTGTCTGGGTTATAAGATTCCTGCTTTCAGATAAGGCTTTGTTCAGACTTAAGCTTTCAGAGATACGTTTCAACAGCGGGATAGCCCGTGAGATCGCCACACTGGGTCTGGCCAATTTTTTGATGAAATCCACCAATACAGTAACTCAGGCAGCCTGCAACATCATGCTTCGTGACTACGGCGGAGATTTATACATTGGCATCTTTGCAATCATTAATTCCATAAGAGACTTTATCTCCCTTCCGGGAACTGCCATCACTCACGCCTCACAGCCTGTGCTTGGCTACAATTTCGGAGCGAGAAAATACAAGCGTTTAAAGCAGGGCATCGTCTTTGCGTCTGCTGCCGCAAGCAGTTACGGCGGACTTGTCTGGATACTCATACTTATCTTCCCGACCTTCTTTATCCGCATTTTCACGCCGGATATTGAGACCATCACAGTAGGAACTCATTGTCTCAGGCTTTACCTTCTGGCCTTCATCTTCCAGATGGGACAGTTCTGTGGACAGTCGGTTTTCTCAGCCCTTGGACAGTCGAAGAAGGCTATCTTCTTCTCAACTCTCAGGAAGATCATCATTATCCTGCCGCTGACTCTGATTCTTCCGCTTTACATGGGTGTCGACGGTGTCTTCGCCGCTGAGCCGATTTCAAACATAATCGGCGGAACCGCTGCATTCACAACGATGCTTATGACAGTGTACTTCAGGCTGCCGAAGCAGGATGGAGAAGAAGCAAGGCTGTAGGATAGAATCCAGTGTCAAATAGGAGAACTATTAGGTTATGAATCGGAGAAATGTAAAGGTTTCGGTCGGAGAAATATGAGAGTTTGAATCGGAGAAATGTGAGGGTTTCAGTCGGAGAAATGTGCAATTGGAGAAGTGTTTATTTTGCCGAAGTAAAAAAGCCCGTGTAGGTCATAATCTGCCTACACGAGCTTTTTGATTTTATGAATTGATGATCACTACATCTCCAAATATAGGAATGCTTACTTCTCCGCACATTTCCTGAAGTTCTTTCAGTGCAAGCTTACGTGCCTTATCTAATGTGATCATTCTCACAACCATATCAGAAGAATGTAATTTCTTCAGATCTTCAGGTGATTTTAAAGGGTCACCTGCTTCAACATCTGAAATCTGGGATTTTAAATCATTAACCATCTGATCAGTTATGGTTTTTGCATAATCGGATGAATCATCTCTTGCAATAAAAATGTGATCAATGTTCTTTTGCTTACAGTACTCTGTTATCCTTGTTACAGTTACCGCCGCAGCCTCTTCATCCTGCTGCTCAGCATGTCCTCGTAATTTGATGCTTTTGGCAATTCCGAGAAACAGTTTATCTAATCCTTTAAAAGGTTTTTCTTTCCTGTAAATGCATCCGACCAGCTTTATTCCGGTGAATCTTGAAACATCTTCAACCGTCTTAAAATCGCCTGCAAACAAATACATGAGACATAAAACTACGGCTACAGCAAATGCTCCGGCAAATCCACCGATAACAACATATTTCTTCCAGCTGGGTCTCTCTGTAACGAAATCATCATGATGGATCATGTATTCAAACAGTTTCTGCTCCTGGTTGTTAAGAGAGGACTTATTATCTTTTTCAAATGCATTATAACTGGCAACAAGTTCACTTCCCATTGCCATCCTTGATTGTTGCTGCTCCACAAGTCCCGTATCTACACTCTCTGTATAGTTCACGCCTGACTGGGTCAGCTTTACTGTAACACCGATATCCGTTAACTCTGTCACAGCCTTTGAGAATGCATTGTCAACAATCTCAGCTATTTTTTCACACTTATCCCTGTTGCTTGCCTTGATACTGAGTGTTACAAGTCCACGGTATTTATAAGTGATATCTCCATTGACAATTATCTTATCAGGCATATCCGCATCGATGATCTTGTCATCAGCTGCTGCAGTACACTGAATTCCCAATACTTCGTAAGCAAATCTCGGATCGGCATCATTACCAAGTATGCGGGCAATCTCATTATATTCATCCAGGTTAAGCGAAAAAGAATTAAAATAATCTACCGCTGTCCGCTGATCCGCTTCAAATACATACTTCACAGAATAGTTTGAGACATTATTTGGATCCATCTTCATCAGAATGGAATGATCCATATAATACTGATTATTAATTATTCTTTTCCTAAAGGTCTTATACCTATTATATAGCTGGTTGACTGTTTCGATTTCTCCTTTGGTCATATTTTCCTGTATGGCATCCAGCGTTGTATCAGCATATTTGTTCTGAATCTGCCTGTACTGCCTGTATGCAAGCGGACATCCTATCAAAAGGACACCCAAAACAAGACCTGCCAACAGATATTTCCATTTTTGGAAAAAATATGCCAGCATATCCAGCAGATCGATCACAACCTCATCGTTGTCATTTATCCCCATTATCCTATTCTCCTATTATACACTTTTACTTTCGTCATTTATCTAAGACATACAGATGCAGATCTGATCGGCTCCTACTGTATACTCTTGCTTTTGCCATTTAACTCAGACATTCACATGCCACAAGTTCGACTTCCTAAAATACGGTAAAACAAACACGATAATAAACGAATATGATATATATTTTACTGGATATTCCAGTAAAATCAACCGCGGTTTTAAAATGTTTATATGATGTTCCGAGGAGAATTCCATGAAACATTTATGAAATATTACGAGCGAATCAGAGAACTCAGGGAGGAAAAAAATCTCCCAATGAAGGCTATTGCCCACGAGCTTGGCATCAGCCAGCAAACTTACAATGAATATGAAAAAGACTATCGTTCCAGAATTCCGGTCGAGCGATTGATTCTGCTCGCCCAATTTTATGATGTTTCCATGGACTACATTTCAGGTATCAGTAATATCCGGAAGCCTTATCCGAAAGAATAAACCAGCCCGCGTGAGTGGATTTTAATCCATTTACGTGAGCTGGTTTTAATATTTCTTGGGCGATTTCTTGGGTAAACCAGAGGGGACTGATCTCTCCGGAGAGAACCGTACCCACTGGTTTCTGTGTAACCTTTTTAAATTACTTCTCATCACAAACCTGGAAAATATAGAACTTAAGGTAGTAGCTGTTCTCATCCTTTGCCCAGAGGATCGGGTGGTCTGAGCACTGGGTGCGGTACTCCACCTGACGGAGGCGGCGGTGAACAGAGTTGGCAGCTTCGGCAATGGTTTTTGTGAAAAGCTCCGGAGTCATGAAGTGGCTGCAGCTGCAGGTTGCGAGGTAACCACCGTCTTTGACAAGCTTGATTCCCTGCATGTTTATCTCGCGGTAGCCGCGGATAGCTGCCTTTGTAGCTTCTCTTGATTTTGTAAATGCCGGCGGGTCGAGGATCACCACGTCGTACTTCTCCCCGGCTTTGTTAAGCTTCGGAAGTTCATCCAGCACGTCAGCCACGCGGAAGTGAACCGTATCGGAAAGACCGTTTCTCTCAGCATTGGCGGTAGCCTGCTGCACCGCAAGCTCAGATATATCCAGACCCTCGACAGAAGCTGCTCCTGCGATTCCGGCGTTGAGCGCGAAGGTTCCCATGTGGGTGAAGCAGTCCAGCACCTTCTTGCCCTTGCATAGCTTGTGGATAGCGAGACGGTTGTACTTCTGGTCAAGGAAAAATCCGGTTTTCTGACCGTTTACAACGTCCACCATATACTTAACGCCATTCTCTGTGATGAGAACATCAGTATCGAACTCAGGCCCGATGAACCCCTTGTGCGGCTCCATGCCCTCTTTCTTTCTGACCGGGGCATCTGACCTCTCATAGATTCCTCTTATGCTAATGCCGTCCTCCTTCAAAATCTCAATCAGATCCTCAAGTATCATCTCCTTAAGTCTGTCGATTCCAAGTGCCAATGACTCAACCACCAGCACATCTTCGTATTTATCAACTGTGAGTCCCGGAAGCCAGTCAGCCTCACCGAAGATGACTCTGCAGGAACTTGTATCAACCACGGTCTTTCTGTAGTCCCAGGCATTCTTCACCCTCTCCCGGAGAAACTCTCTGTCGATGGGTTCCTTTCTCCATCTTGAAAGCATTCGAACTCTTATTTTGGAATTGTGATTTATAAAACCGTAGCCCATGAAGAAGCCGTCAAAGTCGGAAACGGTGATGATATCTCCGTTTTCATATTCACCTTCATACCGGTCGATTTCATTATCAAAGATCCAGGCCCCGCCCGCTTTGATGGTGCGACCTTCACCCTTTTTTAAAACTATTTTTCCGTTTGAAACCAAAGATTCTGACATATTGATCTCCTCTATAAGCGAATGTTTTTGGTCATTATGTGCCTTAAAAAAATATTATATCTGTGTTATGATTTCAAGCATATTCTACCAGTAATAAGCGGCTTTTGCCACAAAGTCAGAATAGTAACATAAAATCGGGCTGTTTTGCCGGTCCGTGTTATATGTTTGTTATATCTTTTGATTCAGGGGGGTAATCTATGTACGATATAAAATGTGACACACATACACATACCTTATACAGCAGGCATGCCTACTCATCCATAAAGGAAAATGTTATCGAGGCTAAAGAAAACGGAATTGAGCTTCTGGCATCCACAGACCATTTTTCAGAAATGCTCTGGCCGGATTTTACGAATCTCAAAAACTATCAGTATCTTGCCACAGCGTCCGGCATCTGGCCAAAGGAATGGATGGGCGTGACACTTCTCTCAGGCTGCGAGGTAGATATAGTGAATCTTGATGGAGGACTCTTCGGACAGGACATCAGCGTCGACAAAAATATCGTCGGAGACCCCATAAGGCCCACAAATCTGTATGAGCTGGTTACCAGAAAAATGGATTATGTGATCGCAAGCATACACGGAAAGGCATTTACAAAAGGGGCAAGCAGAACCCGTCTTACTGACATGTATATAAAGGCACTCCAGAATGAGAAGGTATTTATCCTGGGACATATCGGAAGAAGCGGTCTGGATGTGGATTTCAGGGCTATCGTTGACGCTGCTAAGAGTCTCCATAAGCTTTTGGAGGTTAATGAACACAGCTTTGAGTTTGGAAGCGAGGCGGAGGACAGCATAACCAGAAGCCGCTGCAAAGAGCTTCTTGAAATCTGTGCCGAGAAGGGCTGCAAGGTTTCCATCGCAACCGATGCACATATATCAAACCTCATCGGCCATTTCGAAAAGACAAAGCTCCTTCTTGAGGAAGTGCATTTCCCGGAGGAACTCATCGCGGGACTGAACAAAGAGTCATTCCTGAAGGCATTGAAAGAGTCAGGAATCAAAGGACGGACAGTATAAAAATAACCAGCCGGTGTAAGTAGTTTAAAAACTACCTACGCTGGCTGGTTTTTTTTCATCCTTGGCAGTCATTCTCAACTGATGACATTTTGTCCCCAATGGCTCTGTCATTATATTATCATACTTTCAGCCGTATATTTAAATAACTGATATTAAATAGAGGGAGCGAGATGTTATGAGAAAGAGTATTGCGGTCATGGCTGTTGCGGGATTGATGGTTATGAATCTTTCGGCCTGTCAGACATCGAACACAAGTGTTAATGCTAATACCGGTACAGATACAACTGTGAGTGCTTCGGATGGAGAGTCAACTGTTGCAGAAAACGAAACATCTGAAGCTGCTCAGGGTGAGTCAAAAGATGAAGCAAAGTCGCAGGAGTTCGCGACGGATAAGGCTGTAAGCATTGAAAAGAAAACTCTTCCTGCATATGTGACATCCAAAGATAACAAACAGGATATCGACCTTTACTTTATAAATGGCGGAGTTATACCATACATTTCCGTTTCAGATATTTCTTCAATTCTTCAGCAGATTTACGAAAGTGATAACCCGGCGGAACCTTTCTATGAGCTTAAGTTTGAGACTGAAGGGGATCATGCAGTATATGCAAGAGGTGCCTACAAGCTGGATTTTGATTTCGAAAATGACACCATAGAGTTTAATGATTATGACGCCTTTTTCAGGATGGACAACAGTCTGTTGGTAGATATGGTGTGCCTTACGGCGAATACCGCAAAGCTGTTCCGGCAGAGCAGCCTGTCTACGGACAGATACGGTAAGGTGGTAACATTTGACCTTAAGCCCTACGGCATAGACCTTGTCAGGGATAAAGAGGGATATTACGCGCCGCTGCAGACAGTAAGTGATGTGATATTCAGCTATTATGAGAATATGGCGCTATATAACGGGGACAGCGTTATCATAGCACCATACATGGATGATGATCTCAAGGAGATATTCAATTCCGGAAGCGAAAAATGGAGTGAAGAGCTGGCGGAGTTTTCATATAATGAGATCTGTTTTGCCCTGGACTACCAGTATGGGTTAAAGGAGATCCATGATATCGAAAGCTTCGATAAGCTTCTCACTGAAACCGGTTTAAAGAGTGAATTTTTAAGCTCAGATCAGACCGTGGCGGAAGCTGCACTGTATAAGCTTATATATCTTTATCTTGGAGACCTCCACAGTCAGTTTAACGGAGTTTCCTATATGACAGACAGAGCCAAATTAACCGAGATGGTGAGCCCCATAGGGTTGGGACTTGCATTTAATGCCTGGGTAAATGACAAGGATGAGTTTATCGCCGCACGGGATAAACATTATCCTGAGGGAATTCCGGCATATGAGGAAATCTGGAATACCGCATATATAACTTTTGATCACTTTACGGACAGAAAGCCGGAAATCGACTATTTTGCCGAGCCGACAGATGAGGATAACAGCGATGCGGATACCATCAGGTTAATGCAGTATGCCTGCCAGCAGATACTGAGGGAAAACAGTCCTGTTGAAAATGTTGTTATGGATCTTTCCATCAACGGCGGCGGCGATACCTGCACGGCTGAGTATGTTATGGCAGTATTTTTGGGACAGGCCGATCTCAGTGCCAAAAATACACTTTCCGGGGCAATGACTGATGCGGTATATACCATCGATACCAATCTGGACGGTGAGTTTGATGAGAAGGATGCATTGGCAGGAAAAGGACTTCATCTTTTCTGCCTGGAATCACCGGTGAGCTTCTCATGCGGAAACCTTGTGCCGAATGCATTCAAAGCTTCTCACAAGGTGACCTTACTGGGGCAGGAATCCGGAGGCGGTTCATGCTCCGTACACTGCTTCTCCACAGCAGGCGGAAGCCAGTTCCAGGTATCGGGCTTCAGAAGATTTTCCATTATGAAGAACGGATCCTTCTATGATGTGGACAGGGGAGCGCAGCCCGACTACTTCATAGGCGAGGCGGATAGGTTCTATGACCGTAAGAACCTGACGGAATATATCAATAGTTTGTACTAGGGTAAAAATCATGAAGAAACAAAGAAGGATAATGTTTTCGGCCGTTCTGCTTTCGATGACAATGTGTGTGTTGTCGGCATGTAAGTCATCGGCCGCTGCCCCTAAGGCGCAGAAGGAAACGGAAGCTGTCACACAGGTGCAGAAGGAAACAGAAGCTGCCACACAGGAGGAAAAAGGGAAGAATAAGTCTTCAGCTAAACAGGATGTAGCCAGGTTATCCAGAGAACCGGAAACCTCCAAAGAAGAGAATGAAAAAGGCAGTATTTTTGATATAACAGAAGATGAACTGAACCCGAATATTTCCGATTTTCTTGAAGATATCGATGAAGAAGACCGGGATGCGCTTATGAGCATGGCAGTTGATAATGCTTACTCGGTCAACTGGCCCATGCTTTGGATCGTGGTGAAAAGGGTCAATGTTGACGGCAAAGGCTTTGATGGCAAAAAGGTACATTTGGATGTGGAAATGAGCGATGAAGAGGCTGAGTATCTGCTTAATGATATGTCTGAGAGATTTGCCGATCGTGTCAGTGAATACACCAATGGACTCGTAAATGTAGAGATCACCACCAAGCTCTATGATGAAGTGACTTATCTCGACAAGGATCTGTGTTCGCTGGTTCCGGAATCCTTTGGGGAGCTTGCAGATACATTTTCTGACTACAATTCTGTGATGTGCACTGCAAGATATGCAGACCACGAGGATCCGACATTGGCCCAGGACTGGGCGGGACTGGCTTATCCTGACGTTATGGATGGAAACTACAGTTTCAGTCAGATTCAGACGGACAGTTATCT
>JAILDF010000060.1 GCA_024689585.1 Oribacterium sp. | reverse complement strand
TGCACCTTTAGCTCAGTTGGTAGAGCAGCGGACTCTTAATCCGTTTGTCCAGGGTTCAAGTCCCTGAAGGTGCATTTTTTGTTACCTGATTTTAAGTCGTGTCTTGAAAGACATGACTTTTTTTGTATCGCATCACGGAGGAGACAGGTATGGAAAAGAAAAGCACGGTCCAGGATATGACCAGCGGCAACATCATAAAGCAGATAATATTCTTTGCCATGCCCCTGATGCTTGGCAACATCTTCCAGATGCTATATAACACCGTGGATTCCATAGTGGTGGGAAATTTTGTGGGTACCGAAGCATTGGCAGCAGTCGGCGCCACAACCATGATAGTAAATATGCTGGTATTTTTCTTTAACGGTTTTGCAACCGGTGCCGGCGTTGTTATGGGTACCTATTTCGGTGCAAGGAATCTGGAAAGACTTCATTCCTCAGTGGAAACCACCATAGCCACAACATTTATACTCTCGGTGGTCTTTACCATAATAGGTGTTCTGGGAGTAACTCCCATGCTTCATTTCATGTCAACCCCGGAAGATGTAATGGGGGAAGCAACACTTTATCTGAGAGTTTATTTTGCCGGAATATCCGGACTTCTTATATATAATATAGGGAGCGGTATCCTGAGAGCGGTGGGAGATACCAAAAGGCCTTTGTATTTTCTTGTTTTGACCAGTGTTATAAATACAATTCTGGATCTTCTTTTTGTAATTGTATTTAAAATGGGGATCATGGGAGTTGCCCTTGCTACCATCATAGCTCAGTTCATTTCGGCATTTTTAACCCTGAGATTACTGACAAAGACAGATGATATCTATAAGCTCACCTGGCATGACCTTAAGGTAGATACACATATACTTAAGAAAATCATGCTTGTGGGACTTCCTGCAGGTATACAGTCAGTTATTACTGCATTTTCCAATGTTTTCGTCCAGGCTTATATCAACTTTTTCGGAGCAAGCTGCATGGCTGGATGGAGCTGCTATAACAAAATCGACCAGTTTATAATGCTTCCCATGCAGAGTATGGCCATGGCCTCCACCACCTTTGTAAGTCAGAACGTGGGAGCCGGAAAACTGAAGAGAGCAGACGAAGGTACCAACACAGCAGTCAGTATGAGTTTTGTGATTACCGGAGTTATAGCCACAGGAATCTTTGTTTTTGCATCACAGGCTGTAGGCATGTTCACTTCGGATAAAAGCGTTATAGATTATGGTGTTCTGTTCCTTAGGACCAATGTTTACTTTCTGATGTTTAACTGTGTTAATCATGTGTTGGCCGGTGCCCTGAGAGGAAGGGGAGATTCAAAGGGACCCATGATGATCATGCTTGGAACCTTTGTGGTTATCAGACAGATATATCTTTTTGTCGTAACTCATTTTATTGCCAACACTCCCCGGATAGTAGCCCTTGGTTACCCTGTAGGATGGGTATCCTGCTGTGTTTTAGAGGTTACATATTTCATAATAATCAGAAGAAAAAGGCTAAAACGGCAAAATATTAAAAACTAATAGCATAAATACAAATTAAATTCTAAATTTAATTGATTAAATTTAAGAAAAAGGCTTGCAATTTAAAAAATCTATAGTATAATTAGAATTGTAAAGAGGAGATGAGAAAAGAAAGGAACCGAAAAAATGGTTCGCTTCTCTTTAAACTAAGATCCAACCTAGATCTTAGTTGGGCAAACCCGGAGAAATCCGGCGACGCAAAACTACAGGGGCCGAAAGGCCAGCCAGTTGCAATCTTCATGGAGCAGAGCTCCGAAGGTTAGTTCTCGAATCAGAATTAATTCAAGAAGGTTCTAGGTTAACTGGCACAGGGTACAAAACCCGGTGCCAATTTTTTATCCCGATTCACTTAAATAGCAAACCCGGAGAAATCCGGCGACGCAAAGCTACAGGGACCGAAAGGTCAGCCAGCTGCACTTGAAAGGAAAAGAAAATGAGAAACCTTGTTAGAACAATATTCGCAGCAATCTTCTTCGCAGTAATGATGACACTTACATCTTTTGCACAGACTGACCTTGAGGCTCAGACACTTGCAAAGGTTAATGAGATAAGAATGGCAAACGGACTTTCAGCAGTTCAGTACAGCGCATCACTTGAGACAACATCAGTAGTAAGAGCAAACGAGATCACAACTAAGTTCTCACACACAAGACCGGACGGAACAGACTGGTACACAGTAAATGCAGATCTTCAGTACGGCGAGAATCTTGCAGAAGGCTACAACACAGCAGACGAAGTAGTAAACGCATGGATGGCATCACCTACACACAAAGCAAACATCTTAAAGCCTGACTTCACAACTTGCGCAATCTCAACAACAACTCAGAACGGCAGAACATACTGGGCACAGGAATTCGGAATTTAATTAAAAGAATATAACGGAAAAACCTCTCCTTTATAGATAAATCCTACGCACATAGAAGACCCTATCGGAATAGTCCGGTAGGGCCTTTTAGTTTGTAATCCATATTTGATGATTCATTGTCGGAACCGTCCACGGTGGATACTAGACAGACCCCGGATCAAAAGTCACTGAAGGAGGACTTTTTTTCGGAAATATCTGTTACCTTTTCTATTCTCCTGGCTTCTTCGTTCACCATGTCCTCATATCCCGTCAGTGCAGCGAACGGAGCAAACTGAGCGGCACGGTCATAGAGACTCATGTGAGGTCTGGTGGGACTCTGCCAGTGCGGGTGGTGGAATATGTCCGCATAAACAATCTCCGGATCCGGTTCTTTATTTGTTATTCCTTTTGTCATATAATTCTCCATTCCTCCTCTTTGAGTCGGGTGCATAAAAAATAATGAAAAGTATTATTTACACTATATACCTCATTCTGCCTTGTGACCACCGATCTGGCCGTTCCTTGCAATCGTCATGGCACCTTTTTTCAGATTCATTCCCTTGAGAACAGCATTCTTGCCGAATTTTTCCTGCAAAAGCAGCGTTGCCTTTTGCAGGTTTTTTTCCCGTTTATCTTCTGCATCCTCTGCAGCTTTCTGTTTCTCCAATGTTTCATAGTCCGTGAAGAGATCCATCTGGAAAGGTGCGCCGGCAGGTATCTTATCTTCAGGTATCAGATCACAGGCCACAACATTAACACGACGGATCACAAGATCCTGATCAACGATGCGATCATACAGTTCAAGCATCACCTCCATGATCCGCTTTGTGGAACTCGTCCAACGGTCTATATTACCTGTTCCATGTGCATGATATGGAAGGGGGCGGCCGTATGGATCCATAGTCACTTTCCCGGAATATCTTTTTCCTGTCTTCGTATTCCTAAAGGTCGAATCCTGAGGAGATCTTCCTTTATGCTCATATTCAATGCTTGTCCTGTCATAGCCCAGGGTCAGTTCGATCCTTTTCGTTACCAGACCCTTACGCACTAAATCAAGAACCAGAAGCTCTGTCATTTCCTGTACGATCAAACGGGCATCTGTGCTGTCATAGGGTTCCATCAGAACCTGTCCGGATGACAAACTGTTCGTTTCAGGCTTATAGGATTTGATGGTTGCTATCTCTGTAGGTTCCCATCCCCAGGCATGGTCTATCAGGAGTTCAGCATTAACACCCAGGGCCTTGTACAGTGAAGACTCATTCACTTCACTCTGTCTTGCTATATCACCCATGGTATAAATCCCCATGCTTTCAAGTCTTTTGGCTATGCCTCGTCCCACCCGCCAGAAGTCAGTGAGAGGAGTATGGCACCAAAGGAGCTTCCGATATCTCATTTCATCAAGCTCTGCTATACGTACACCCTGTTCGTCAGCAGGAGCGTGCTTCGCAACTATATCCATGGCTATCTTTGCAAGATACATATTGGTGCCAATGCCGGCGGTAGCGGTTATCCCGGTTTCATCCAAAACCTCCCGGATCATCTTCATTGCCAGTTCATGGGCAGTGAGAGAGTAGGTTTTGAGGTAACCGGTAACGTCGATAAAACATTCATCGATGCTGTAGACGTGGATGTCCTCTGCGGAAACGAAGCGGAGATATATGGAGAAGACCCTTGTACTTATTTGCTCATACAGTTTCATTCTCGGAGGAGCTATGATATAGGATAGTTCCAAAGAGGGGTCAGCCTCAAGTGCCTCTCTGTCATAAGACGCAGAGGAGAAACCATATTTACCTGTGCTCGCATCTTTCACTGCCACACCAAGCCGGATTGCGTTTCTGAGACGTTCTTCATTGACTTCCTTCACGCGTTGGATGACCTCAAAGAGCCTGGCGCGGCCGCTGATTCCGTAAGCTTTTAAGGATGGGCTGACAGCCAGACATATCGTTTTCTCGGTCCTTGATGCATCCGCTACCACAAGGTTCGTGGTCAGTGCATCGTATTTTCTTTCCGTAAGCTCGCAGCTTGCATAAAATGACTTTAAATCGATGGCAATGTACCATTTCTGTGAAGTGCCCATGTTTAGGTGATTCCTCTTTCTGTATGAGAATACTGAGTGCCCGTTTTAACTACATTGTGATCTTTTTCAGAACACGTCCTATATCAGAAGATAGTATATTTATTCTAACAAATCAGATTCAGTAAGACGATAATATTGAAGATTTCTATGGTAAAATTGATACGGTCAGGAATGAAGAAATGAGGGGATTAGGCTATGAACAAACAAAATATGGCTGAGGGACAGATCTTACAGGTGGATAAAACGTACAGTCAGTTAAAGACCGTACAGAAAGAAAAGATAGGCAGCTGGATGTATGAGGCATATAAGAAACAGTCAGAGGAGAAACTATCCGATGATGAAGCTCTTCAATATGTCTTTGGTAAAATTGAAGCAGAACAGATCCGGATTCCTTACACAGAGATAGAAAAGAAGTACAGTGAAAAGAAAAAGCAGTACAGGGATCGTTTTGCAGCCGAGAATATTCCAAAGCACCTTTATGAGATGGAAGATATTCTTGACAGGGCGATACAGAGGATGGACGCCCTTGAAAAGAAGATGGCAGAGTATGAAGAATTTCAGACTGATATTCAGGTACTGGAAAAGTATTATACAAGCCGGCAGTGGAAGGATGACTACGCCATTGATGAAAAGGGTAAGCTTCCCGAGAGACTGAAAAGGGGGATTCTTTCGGAGGACGGCATCTATAATATGCTGGAGCGCAATAAGGAACTGTTGGCAAGAATAAAGGAAAAACAATAAGGATAGTTTATATTTGTCTGAACCATATAACCTCAGGAGGTTAAAAAAACTGTAAAAAAAGTGAATTACAGTTGATTAAAATAATGTCCAATAAGTTTTCGATGGTTTATAATGGTGGTTAGATATGACTAAACATTGGCAGTTGGGATGGTGCCTTACAAGAATTTAATTTGGTAGTATGCATCCCTGAAAAAAATTTACTTAGGAGGAATCGTTATGTATAACGTGAGAGAAGTGCAAAAGGATATATGGTGGCTGGGGGCTTCTGACAGAAGGCTGGAGCTTTTTGAAAATGTTTATCCCGTGCCGGCAGGCATGTCCTATAACAATTATGTAATTCTTGACGACAAAACCTGTCTTATGGATGGAATAGATGATGCTGTTTCACGTCAGTTCATGGATAATCTCGACCATGTCCTCGCAGGCAGAACCCTTGATTACATGGTAGTTCAGCATATGGAGCCGGATCATTGTTCCTGCATACCGGAACTCCTTTTGAGATACCCTGAGATGAAGATCGTGGCATCTCAGAAAGCCATACAGATGATTGACCAGTTCTATCACATCAAAGTTGACGGTATCGCAGTAAAGGAAAAGGATACACTTGAGCTTGGTCATCATACACTTAACTTCTTCACGGCACCTATGGTTCACTGGCCGGAGGTTATCGTGACTTTCGAAGCTGCTACAGGGACACTGTTCTCGGCAGATGCTTTCGGAGCCTTCGGAGCTATGAGCGGAAACATTTTTGCTGATGAAGTGGACTGGGATCAGGACTGGAAATCTGAAGCCAGAAGATATTATGTCAATATCGTAGGAAAATACGGTGTTCAGACCAATGCACTTCTTAAGAAGGCAGCAGCTCTTGATATCAGGATGATTCTCCCTCTCCACGGCCATCTCTGGAGAAGCGATTTCGGAAAGATAATTGATCTCTATAC
>JAILDF010000056.1 GCA_024689585.1 Oribacterium sp. | reverse complement strand
GTTAAGCTTGACACAAACGGCTACCACCCGGAAAGATTACAGGAGCTTTGCCAGGAAGGTCTTTTAGACTATGTCGCAATGGACATCAAGAATTCGATAGAGAAATATGGCCTAACTGCCGGCATAGAAAGCCTTGACACCGGACGCATACTTAAGAGCATCTCCATTATCATGACTTCCGACATCCCATATGAATTCAGAACAACAGTTGTACATGAACTGCATTCCGACGAAGACTTTACAGCTATCGGCGAGATGATAAAAGGTGCATCCCACTACTACCTTCAGCAGTATACAGAAAGAGACACCGTTCCTGATAAAAAACTTACTGCACCATCAGGAGAAGAAATGGAAAGATATCTTGGTATCATAAAAAAATTCGTTCCTAACGCCATGCTCAGAGGTCTGTGATGACTTTTGCAGTCCGATGCTCACCTATATAAACGCAAAAAATCAGCCGAATACCGGGGTCCTCGCAGACCTTAGTATTCGGCTGGTATATTTTCTCCTCCTCATCTATTAACGCTGTTTTTGAGCCTTAATATCTGACTCATAGATGCACATCTATCCGGCTCATGAAAGGACTTATCTTTTTAAAACCTTTCAGGTTTTAGCTGACAACCACATTGAGAATCAGCGATCTTCCACTCACATTGCTGCCCTGTAAATCTTTTCAACGGCCTCAGCATCTAACGGACGAATCCTTGAAAGCTTCATGGTGTCCTTCATGGTGGCATCCATGGCAAGGTCTCTGAAATCCTGATCAGTAGGTTTAACTCCAAGCTCTGTGAGGCTTACAGGCATGTTTATGGATCTGAAGAAATCTTCTGTCTTTTCGATACCCATCTTCGCAGCCTTCAGGTCATCAGTCTCCGTTACGCCCCAGACCTTTCTTGCGAATCTTGCGAATCTCGGTAATGCTCCTTCATAGAGCTCCCTTGCCCAGGTTCCCCAGACCGCAGAAAGGGATGCACCATGTGTAACGTCATACTTTGCGGATAATGCATGACCGATCTTATGTACCGAGAAATCCTTGCCTCTTCCGCACTCCGTAAGGTTATTGTGTGAAAGACTGGAAGCCCAGAATACCTCACCCATGGCATCAAAATCATTTGGATCTTCCATCACCTTTGCACCGTTGCTGACCACTGTACGGATAAGACCCTCTGCTATTTCATCTGTAAGGTCTGCCTTGATATCCGGAATAAAATAGCGTTCCATGGTATGCATCATTATATCCACAACACCTGCCGCAATCTGGTTTTTGGGAAGGGTTGCAGCAAGAGCCGGATTCATGATGGCAAAACGGCATCTGTTGAAGTCAGTGTTAATGCCTCCCTTTTTACCTATCTCTTCATTGGTAAGAACCGCAGAATCACTCATCTCACTTCCTGCAGCAGCGATGGTAAGCACCGCACCCACAGGCAATGACTTCTCAAGAGGAGCCTTCTTTGTCCATATGTCCCAAAGCTTGTATTCGGGATTTGCGGTACCGTGGGCAATGGCCTTTGCAGTGTCTATGGCACTTCCGCCACCTACAGCGATAACCATATCGGCACCATAGGCTAATGCTTCCTTAACGCCTTCCTCTGCATGAGCAAGTGTGGGATTTGGCTTTGCTCCGCCGTATTCTTTATATTCTAATCCTGCTTCCGTCAGGGATTTTTCAACCCTGTCCAGAAGTCCGCTTTTCTTTACACTGTTCTTTCCGAAAACAAGCAATGCCTTCTTTCCGAATTTCTTTGCAGTTACACCGGTTTCCTTCTCTGCATCTTTTCCGAATACCACTTCAGTCGGTGCATAGTACTTGAAATTGTTCATTGTTGAATCTCCCTTCATTCTATAAAATCCTTTCGGATTATTTTTAACAGTTTAAATCTTGTGAAAAATTAATATAGTGCCGGCCTTCTCAGGAAACGGATCTATTCGTCTGATATCGTGACGACACACGATTCATAAATTCAGACTGTTTTTAGTAAAAAACAGGATGTGACTGTCAAATGACATCCACATCCTATTATATCGCTTTATTATCACTTTGAAATATTTTTTATTCCTCTGATATTAATAAAACATTATTTCTTTTTAACTTCAATAAATTTTTTACTCTGCTTTAAAATCAATAGCCTCTTCCGGATCCAGAGGTGGTGAGAAGTAGTAACCCTGGATGGTGTCAGCATTAAACTCACGAAGCTTGTTATACTGCCAATCCTTCTCGACGCCTTCTATGGTTATGCTCTTTCCCATATCATGTACGAGCTGAATAACGTCCTTGATGAAATCATCTTTTCCTTCACAAAGATAAGTATCTACAAGTGACTTATCCAGCTTTACATCTTCTACCGGAACATATGTAAGGTAGGCAAGTGATGAATAGCCGGTTCCGAAGTCATCAAGCAGAAGTATGACTCCAAGATTTTTGAAGCTTTCAAACAACTCCTTTGTTATGGAATTTTCCTCCATCAAAAGGCTTTCTGTTATCTCAATCTGCACATACTTTGGATCAACATCATATTCTTTCAGGACGGCTTCGAGATATTTACAGTATTCAGTGTCATTTATCTGTCTGCTGGAGAAATTGATGGATACGGGCTTGATCTCCTTCCCCATCCTTTTCCACTCGCCTAGCTGTTTTACCACAAGCTTTGTGATAAGTCTTCCGAGCCTTGAAGTCCATCCGCTCTTCTCGATTACCGGAATAAACTGACCCGGACCATACTTTGAATCCCTGAGCCTTACAAGTGCTTCGTAGCCTATTACTTCCTTTGTATGAGCGGAAATCTTCGGCTGATACTTCATATAGAATCCATCATTGTCAAAGGCCTTAAGGAAGGAATCCTTGATCCTGGATTCTTCCATGACCTTCTGCTTCATATCATCTTCATAAACAAATACCATGTTCTTGCCACGGTTCTTTGCTTCATACATCGCAATTTCCGCGTTAATGACATGCTGCTCCGGAGGTGTTTCTCCGTCTGAATTGGAAATGCCGATACTTGCTGACATGACCACTTTGCCGTTGCCTATCGACAGGGGTTTCGCAAAAATGTCCGTAATGTCCTTGACCAAAGTAGATTCTTTATTCAGAATCTTGTCCTTTGCAAACATTATAAACTCGTCTCCGCCATACCTTCCTAAGGTCATACCGTTATTCTCGGCAAATTTACGAAGAGACTTTGCAATATCTTTAAGAAGGTTGTCACCCACATCGTGACCATAGTTTTCATTGATATCC
>JAILDF010000268.1 GCA_024689585.1 Oribacterium sp. | reverse complement strand
CAGCTGGTGAAACTCATCCGTGGCCGCATAGGCTGTACCCGCAAGAAAAGCATTCTTAAACGAAGCTTTGAGATTCATGCCAAAGCTTTCACGGCATGTCATAAATAAAAGGATACCAAGTATCGTATACTCCGTGGCATGTGCTGCTTTTCTCACAGGGTGGTCGATGTTTTCGGCAAATTCTATCTGTTCCTCAGGGGACCACTTAGCGTATCCCGGCACAAATACCTTTCCTATGGTTTCGCCCACTCGCAGACTCGTTTCAGTGGAGTCATCTGCGGGCTGCGAAGACATTAAAAATATCACAAGCATCCACAACAGGGCCAGCACCGGAAACACCCACCGTTTCCTGCCATTACCAATCTTTCCGATCATATGTCACTTCATCCCTCATATATTATTGCTTTTTCGGCCATGCCTTCCGACACACAGATGTCAATCCAGTCATCTCAAAAAAGTCATTCCTTTTTTCTGTCACCGGGACGTGCCCTTACCCTTCCTTACTCTTCTTTCTCCTTCGCGGCGTGATCTGTCTCTTACTGATATAAAGCATAAATGCCGAAAGCAGGAGCATAGTGGCTACCACTTCCGAAATGAGTCTAGCCTCACTGATGCCCATGGCATCCTTAAATATATAGGACACTATGATCAATGCATAACTGACAAAAATGATAACGTAAGATATGGCATTGGACGCCGCGGTACTATTCACAAGAGAGCTTCCCATGATTCCTACACTGGTGCAGAAAACCGCCGTTACCGTAAGGGCACTTATATACTGCAGGACCTCCGTAAGTGTGATGCCTCCGTATATATACACGGTTGAAAGTATGGGTATGGAGGTGATCACCAGAAGAAACAGTGTACTCAGCGCTCCCAGAAACTTGCCGATCACTATATCCCAGGGATCAAGCTGCGTCGTAAGAAGCAGACCCAGGGTCTTCCTCTCTCTTTCTCCGGAAATGGACGAAGAGGTGAGAGCCGGAGCTATGAGAAGGATAAGGAGCAGCTCAGCTGCTGCTGCGATATAGTATATCCTCAGGAAATTAATATAGGATATTTCTCCCGTTGCTCTTGCATTTTTCGAAACATAGAAAAGATTTACAAGTACCAGAAAGGCAAGGCAGCCATTTACCAGCGTGATAAGAAAGGGAAGAAAATATCTTCTCACACTTGTTATCTCATCCTTTTTAAAAATCGGACTCAGCTTCATAGTAGGTCACCCTCCTTTCTTCCCTGGCTCCGGTAAGCTGCAGGAATAATGACTCCAGATTTCCTTTCTCACGATGGAAGCCCTTGATATTAACTCCTGCCTCTACCAGTCTTTTGAGAAGCTGCGCCTCATCCCTGTCCGAACCTCCATAGGTGATTAGAAGATCCTTGTTTCGGATACTTACAGACTTCACCATCTTGTCAGCCCGTAATGTGGCAAGTGCCGAACTTAAATTACCCGAGACTGAGATGATGATGGGGTTGGAAGCATTAACCTGATCAAGTACATCCTCGATTTTTCCTTCCATAACGATTTTTCCCTGATCTATGATTCCTATATCGGTACAGAGCTCAGAAATCTCGTTAAGTATATGGGAGGAAATGACTATGGTTTTTCCAGAATCCGCAAGATTCGCTATTATCTGACGAAACTCAAATCTTGTATTGGGATCCAGTCCCGCTGTAGGTTCATCCAATATAAGTATCTTCGGGTCATGGATAAGGGCTCTTGCAAGGCTCAGCTTCTGCTGCCCTCCGCGGCTCAGGGAATCCATGTACTGGTTCTGTCTGTCGGCAAGCCCTACCATATTGAGAAGCTTCTGAATGCGCCGTTTGATCTTCGGCTCATTCATATCGTAGCATTCCGCAAAAAAATCCATGTACTCGATGATGCGGAGATTCGGGTAGCTTCCCGTGTAATCAGGAACATATCCTATCCTTCGCTTAAGTCTGCGGACATTGGAACCGGCTTCCATATCATCCACCATAACCACACCCTGATCGGGAAAATCAAGACCGCACATGATCTGGATCGCCGTGGTTTTGCCGGCTCCGTTGGGGCCGACAAAGCCGTACATGGCGCCATCTTCTATATGCATGGTGAGGCCGTCAAGAGCATTTATATGTCCGTATGTCTTTTTAACATTCTCAAGGGAGATCATCCTGAGACTCTCCTTCCTGTGTTTCAGTGGCAGGAACCGCCGGAGCCATCTCGTCGGCGACTACACTTCCGTCAGCATCCAGCGGAAGCGGTCCCATCTCCTTCTGCTGCTCATCTCCGGTTCCGTTATCAAGTATCTGATTTATGACAGTGACATTTTCCTTCACGGTAACAGTGATCATGGGAAGATACATTCTCTCGTCGATGCCGAGATTCTGCTCGCCCGGTGTATACTTCACCACGAGAACATTATCCTCATCAAGGTAGTAGGTAAGCTCCTTATCGGTCAGAACTCCGTCCCCAATATCCACGGGATCAAAACCACCGGTACGATTGTTGTAGAAGCTTAAGGAGCCCTTAAACGGTCTCAGATTTCCTATCCTGTGGTTCGGATTTCCGGAATCATCGGAGCTCAGGCTCTCTATGGTGATACTGCTAATGTTATCGCCCTCTCCAAGGTGGTAAGCCAGAACTGCAGGAACCACGCCGGAAATAGTGTTGTCACTGATGTTATAATCTCCGGCTCTTACCTCAGGATCCGTAGACATGACGCTGTAGCTGTACTCATCCCCGACTCTTGTGTCAAGCGGAAGAGACGCCACCACCATGCTGACTCCGTAGCTGTCATAGTTAAGCTGATCCGAAAAGCTCAAGCGTTCTCCCAGACCGCTCTCACGGACAAAGCCTACAAGTCTTGCATCCCCGTAATAACCCGCCATGTTGTCGGAAATATAGTATTTCAGGAAGCTGAAATTGGCGCCGTCCGTAACCGTATCCGCAATCCTTTGATAATCCCCGACGGGAACATTGATGATGTCCTTTCCCGACAGATCAACTTCCTCACCTGCCCCGAGTTTCCCTATAAGGATAACCTTTCCATAGATAAGGATGGCTGCATCTGAGAGCTCATAATCCGAGTCATTTTTGAGTACACCCTGCACCTTGCCCTTTGAGTACACCATGTCTGTGGTGAAGCAGCCTCCGGAATTGGGTGTTTTCGTGTTGAACTCAAAATATCTTCCCGTAAACGTATCGGTATTGGAAATGATTATCTCCGTTTTGTCACGATCATTATTGATGGTGGTGTGTCCGGTCTCAGTATCCAAAGAAAGCTCCTGAATATCTCCGTTGTAGTCGGATCCCTTAAGCACCGGATATACATAGTACTCGGATTTAACATCAAAGGTATAGGTGCTGTTATAGGGAGACCTTAAATTCACATAATCGATCTCGTTAATGCTGTCTTTTGACACTTCATTCAATTTTGCATATGTAAGGAAGGGTCCTGAAAACCTGGTTCCCACGCCCATAACCCATATGAGCATGGCCGCAAGGGCTGTTACCACTATGACTCCCGGTCTGTAAAGCCTTATCATGTCATGGGTACGGAGATAGAAATAAAGTCCCGGACCCACCAGAAGCACATAGGCAGACAGAATCGTCACGTAAAACAGCGGTTCAGGGATCTTGCTGAGATCACTCATATTCATGAGAGCCTGGATATCCCAGTAACGCTTGAGACTCCTCTCCGATGCCGCAACAGACAGCTTGTCCAGACGGTTCTGACCGAGTATCGCCTTAAAGAGGTCATCCACATAGAACATCTGGTCCGTTGCAAATCTTTGGATATCGCAAAAGTCATAGCCTGAGACTGCTATAGCTCCCGTTCCCTCCGTAACCGTTGAAATGATGGGAACACCGTCGGAATACATTACATCTCTTCCACGTGTAAGGGTCACGGCAGAAGCATTGAGATCAAGGATATTTTTGCCTGATCCTCCGGAATACTGATCCCCCATATTGAGCTTCATTTCTCTCGGCATAAGGGGCTCTCTCAGATATCCGTCAAAGTAAGGAGCAAGAGCAAAATTCCCCTTTCCTCCTGTTCCGAGAACCAGGACACCGCCCTTTTTAACCCAGTCTATGATGGTTTCAGCCTCGATTTCTTTCATCTTCTGAATGTTGTAGTCAGAAATAAAAAGCACATCCAGCTGATCAAGCTCTTTCTTGTCCTTCGGAAGATTATCCGTATCGAGAGTTACGGTTCTTGTGCGGAGGATACCGTTATTGATACCGACACCTCCAAGATAGGTAAGGGTTTCCGGACTCTGGGAAATGAGTCCGATGATAAGCTCCGCGTCAGAGCCCGCCACGTCAAGACCGACTCGTCTTGAGCCTAAAAGCTCTCCCTTGGAATCCTCGGCAGTCACCAGGATCTGATTTACACCGGAGCTCAGTGATACAGTGGCAGACAGCACGTCCTCTGATTCTCCTTCCACCGTCTTCCTGTATCTGTACTCATAAACACTGTTCTCAGACTCCACCATGTACACATGGATATAACCTGAAAAAGTCTTTTCGCCTGTATTTTCTATGGTAATACTTAAGGGCAGAAATCTTCCGGCCTTGGCAGTATTCTGATACCCGTAGGTCACGGAAAGATCAATGGTGTCCGCCTTCGCCATGAGAGGAAATACCATCACAAGGAAAAGCACAGCAAAAATAATCTTTATCTTTGAAAGCAGGCGTAAAGAAAGCCTTGCTTTATCTTCTGTAGTCATAACCTCTTGAGTCATGATTGTGGGATTCAATATTTCTGGATTCAAAATTCTCTTTCCCTTCCTCAAAGTGGATCTTCAGCTTAACGGTAAAAACCGTTCCCGAAAGATCGGAAGATACCGAAACCGCACCATGATGCATGTCGGTAATGTTTTTAACGATGGCAAGTCCCAGGCCCGTTCCGCCGGGACCGTTCTGAGTGGTACGGCTGTGGTCGGTTCTGTAAAATCTGTCAAAAATAAGAGGCAGTTCCTTTTCCGGGATCACATAACCGTAATTGACGATCTTTATGGTGACGATCTCTCTGTCGGCACGGAGGTTGACCTTAACTCTCTTACCCTCTTTACCGTACTTGATGGCATTGTTGATAAGATTGTCAAAAAGCCTGGCCAGAAGATCTCCGTCTGCTTCTATGATCTGGGAGCCGGTATTGGAAACATAATCGTAGCTTAGCCCGTTCTTGGCGAAATTCGGATAACTTTCCTCTAGAAGCTGTGCAAGGAGCTTCACTATATCAACCTCTTTGATGTTCAGATTCACTTTTCCGTAGGATAGTTTGGTGAAACCGAAAAGCTCCTCTATGAGCTTCTGAAGTCTCTCTGATTTGTTATAGGCTATATCCAGATACTTTTGTCTCATTTCCGGAGAAATGCTGTTATTCTTTCTGAGAAGCTCCAGATATCCGATGATGGATGTAAGCGGAGTTCTCAGATCATGGGCAACATTGGTGATAAGATCCGTTTTTGACTGCTCTGAATTTCGTTCCTTCTCGATGAGATCCCTGATATCCTTTTCCATACGGCTGATGTTTTCGGCAATTTCAGTAAGCTCTCCCTCACCGGTGACATCAAGCTTTGTGGTGAGATCCCCTTCCGAAATCTGCTGCACCGCATTGGCGATGGTCTCAATGTCTCTTGCCGTTTTCCTCTGCATCATCAGAAAGATAAAAGAAAAAACAGCTATTCCGAACAGCACAAAAAGAAGGACACTTATCGTAGACCCGAAAGCAAAACGTTTCACTGTCTGCGAGTCGTTTCCCGTCTGATAAAGAAAACTTGTGATGGCTGTAATATTGGTGACCAGAAAGACCTCAAGAACTGCGGTGATCACTGCCGAAACGCCTATATTGGCGATAAGCTGCATCATATAACCGCGGCCTGTACTGAGTCTGCCGTTGCTTTGTTTCTTTTCGTTATCCAAGGCTTTGTCTCACCTTTCAATGATTTGTCCATTCAGAAAACGTAATGGCGGGCGTAAGCCTGACACCCCTCCCTTGCATTTTCCTCAGGTATAACAATCAAAGTTCTAAAACTAAAGCCGGAGGAACTCCTGCATCCGCAGTGCTCCGTCCGGCTTAAATCACTTTTCAATCTTATATCCAACGCCCCAAACGGTGGTAATGATCTTGTTTTCTCTGCTGTCTTCCTTCATCTTTCCGCGGAGACGACGGATATGTACCATAACTGTGTTGTTGGCCTCATAAACCTTTTCGTTCCATACCTTCTCAAATATCTCATCTGTAGAGAATACCTTACCCGGATGAGATGCCAGAAGGAAGAGTATGTCAAACTCGATAGGTGTAAGCTTTATATCCTCTCCGTCAATGATAACCTTATGATTATCCTTATTGATAGTCATATTGCGGATGGTTATCTCATTGTTTGTAAACTGGTTGGCAGCGTTCGGATTTAACTGTGTATATCTGCGAAGCTGTGACTTGACTCTGGCTGTGAGCTCAAGAGGATTAAAGGGCTTTGTAACGTAATCGTCAGCTCCTCCGGTAAGTCCCACGATCTTATCGAGATCTGTAGACTTTGCTGAAAGCATGATAACGGGGATATTGGACTTCTCACGTATCTTCTTACACATCTCGAGACCGTTCATACCCGGCATCATGATATCAAGGAGTACCAGGTGAATCTCCTGCTCATCCAGGATCCTTAGTCCGTCATCGGCGTTATAGGCTTTGAAAACCTTATATCCGTCACTCACCAGATAGATCTCAACAAGCTCGGCGATCTCCTTTTCATCATCTACTACAAGAATATTAATCTGTGGCATAACTACTCCTTTTCCTTTTGTCTTTTACTTCTTTATGTCCTTATGTTCTACAGGTTTGAATAACTTCTTTTCCGACTTCTTGCGGCTCTTAAGCATTTTTGTCTGCTCCAGGGCTTCTTTGCACTGCACTTCCTGAGAATTGATCTGCTTTCGTCCTCTCAGGTCAGGGTGATGATACTCCCCTTTCTCATCCATGATGGAGGCCTTGACATTATCCGCAAGTTCCAGATCCAGGATATGCTGAAGTCTGTTCTGAATGTCTTTATCGTGAACAGGGAACACTATCTCTATACGCCTGTCAAGGTTTCTGGGCATCCAGTCTGCACTTCCGAGATAATACTCCGGATTGCCTCCGTTTTCAAATCTGAATATGCGGGCATGCTCAAGGAAATATCCGACTATGGATCTCACATGTATATGATCGCTTAACTTTGGTATGCCGGCTCTCAGACAGCATATGCCACGAACGATAAGGTCAACCTCCACACCGGCCTGACTGGCCTCATAAAGAGTTCCTATAACCTCAGGATCGCAGAGTGAGTTCATCTTTGCTGCTATTTTAGCAGGAAGCCCTTTCTTTGCGTTCTCTATTTCCTTACGTATTTTTTTCAATACCCACTTTCTGAGCCATAAAGGTGCCAGGATAAGCTCATTCCAGTTCTCGGGTTCCGAATATCCGGAGATCATGTTGAAGAAATTGGAAGCATCCTCTCCGAACTCGGGACGGCAGGTGAAGATACCAAGATCGGTATAAAGCTTGGCCGTGCTGTCATTGTAGTTTCCGGTCGCAAGATGAACATACCTGCGGATTCCCTCTTTTTCCCTGCGGACCACAAGGGCTATCTTACTATGAGTTTTCAGTCCCACAAGTCCGTATATAACGTGAGCTCCCGCTTTTTCAAGGCGTTCCGCCCACTGGATATTGTTCTCTTCGTCAAAGCGTGCCTTAAGCTCTACGAGGGCGGTAACGTCCTTGCCGTTTGCGGTTGCCTCCTCCAGAGCCTTTACTATAGGTGAATTACCCGACACTCTGTAAAGGGTGATCTTTATGGCCAGGGTTTCCGGATCCCTTGAGGCATCCTTGATAAGCCTTACAACCGAATCAAAGGTTTCATACGGTACGGTCTCAAAGATGTCCTTCTGCCTGATGCATTTGAATATGGAACCTTCATTTTCAAGAGCAGGCACCGGCTGCGGAACATACTGCGGGGTCTTCAAATGCTCAAAGCCTTCCACATTATAAAGCTTCATAAGGAAGGTGAGATCCAGAGGACCGTTTATCCTGTAGACATCGTTCTTGTTTTCAATGCCAAGCTCCTTACGGAGTACCTTGAGAAGCCGCTTATCTATGGTATCCTCAACCTCGAGACGCACTACCTCACCCCAGCGGCGCTGATTAAGCTGTTTCTTTATCTCTTCAAGAAGATCCGTTGCCTCCTCTTCGTCGATACTGAGGTCGGCATTTCTCATGATCCTGAACATATGGGTAGAGACTATCTCATAGTTCGCAAAAAGCAGTCCCATATTACGCTCAATGATTTCTTCCAACAGTATGAAAACTCTCTGTTTCTTTCCGTCTTCCAGGGTTTCCTCCGGAAGCTCCACAAGACGTGGCAGGGTATTGGGCACCTGTACCATTGCAAACTCAAAGTTATCCTGAGTTATATCAAGCCCGGCAGCCTTTTTATGTTTCTTGCCGGTAATGCTCTTTCCCTTTACCTTCTTGGGTTTAACCAGGGCCGCAATATTCAGAGTCCTGTTAAGTACCAGCGGGAAGGGTCTTGAGGAATCCACCGCAACCGGTGTAAGGACAGGATATACCTGCTCCTTAAAATACTTGTCGATGAATCCGGCTTCATCATCATTAAGCTTTTCATGCTCTGAAATAAGATAAAGTCCCTGATTCCTGAGGGCAGGCAGTATGGACCTGTTGTAGGTTGAATACTGCAGGCTCATGAACCCCTGAACCTTTTCGGATATGGCATCCAGCTGCTGCTGCGGTGTCATTCCGGCTATATCCTTCTTCAGATATCCTGCATTAAACTGATCCTTGAGAGAAGCCACTCTGACGGTGAAGAACTCATCCAGATTGGAGGCGGTAATGCTTAGAAATTTAAGTCTCTCAAACAAAGGCTCGTCATGATTCCTTGCCTCATAAAGACAGCGTGCATCAAAATCAAGCCAGCTTAATTCACGATTTGTGTAATTACCCGGATCAAAAACATTTTTAGTATTAAATGCCATGACAAACTCCCTTATCAGTAGTTACCGAGTATCCTTAATTCTGACACCTGATCTCCCATGCCCGAAATAGCATTGATAACATTTGGCATGTCAAGTCTTCCTTCGATATCAACAAAAAAGCGATACTCAAAGATGTGTTCCGGAATAGGACGGGATGAGATCATAGTCATATTGACATCATTGAAAATAAAGTTTCCGAGGATGTTGTACAGAGCTCCCGGCTCGTGCTGAGCCTCAAAGCAGAGACTTATCCTCTTTGCCTTATCGGTGTAAACCTTGTCCTTTCCGATAACGAGAAATCTTGTGGTGTTGGTTTTCTGCCGGTTCACGGATTTCTGAAGGATCTTAAGACCGTAAAGCTCAGCAGCTCTTTCTGAGGCTAATGCAGCTATCGTTGCATCTCCCTTATCTTTCACGTACTTTGCGGCAACGGCTGTATTGATGACCGGCACAGGCTTTATATCCGGATGTGAATCAAAAAAGTCGCTGCACTGTCCCAATGCCTGAGGGTGGGAATATACTTCCTTAAGTCCCGAAACGGAAGCTCCCTCTACACCCATAAGTGCATGTTCTACCTTTAAATCTACTTCCTCTATTATAGCAAGTTCGGGATATTTTATCATCAGGTCAAAATTATCCGATACCACGCCATGACTTGAGTTTTCAATAGGGATAACCGCATAGTCGGCTTTCCCTCCCATCACCATGTCCGCTGCGTCCTTCCAGGTATGAACGCTTTCTATGTCATAGTCTGTGCCGAAACATTGGAATGCCGCAAGCTGGGCATAGGCACCTTCAACGCCCTGATATACAGCCTTCTTTCCGGCTTTATCTATATCGCCTATCTTTATGAAGCCGGAATCAAAATTCTTTCCGTGCTGAGACATGATGCCGAACTGGAGTCTCCGGGATATGGTCATCATCTGACGGTAAAGCTCCTTGATTGCCTTCCTGTCAAAATCACTGTCTAGATAAGACGCAACTGAATCCAGCTTCTCCTGTTCCCTTGCCGGGTCAAATACAGCCTTTCCGCTGCCGATCTTTATCTCGGCAACCCTGGCGCAGAGATCCATGCGTTTCTTGTAAAGCATGGTAATGTCTCTGTCTATGATGTCAAGCTGATCCCTGATATCCAGAAGTGTCTCTTTGTTCTCCATGTGTCGGTCCCTTTCAGTCTCCTTATTTTGTCTTTAAGCTTCTTTTGCTTTTAATTCCTTTATGCCCTCTATAACCTTGTCCCTTGCATAGCTTCCGATATGATTCTTCTCATCTTCCGTAAGCTCACTCATAAGTATCGGTTTACCGATCTTTACCTTGACATGCTGAGGGTGAATAAAAGGAAAATGGGATTCCAGAACCTCTCTTGTGTGTATCATCGAAATCGGCACTATCTTGCAGCCGGTTTTCTCTGCGATCTTGAAGGAGCCTTCCTTGAAAGGCAGCATCTCCTCTTCCGTCTCACCATGAGAACGTGTTCCTTCGGGATATATGTAGATGGAAATACCGGCCTTAACGTACTTTATAGCTGTAAGAATCACCTTAAGTGACTGTCTCAGGTCGTTTCTGTCTATCATGAGGCAGCCTGCATAGTCCATCCATCTGGCCATAGGCTTTATCTTCTGCATCTCGATCTTTGCAATAAAGCCTGTCGGTCTGTCTACAAGTGTGTAGCCTATGACCACGTCAAAATAGGAGCGGTGATTGCCGACAAACATAACTCCCTCTTCCTTTGGAATGTTTGTAAGGTTCTCCATTCCTTCAACCTCATAGGTAACCTTGCAGGAATCAAGTATGTTACGGAACAACACCTGCACCTTATTGAGAGTTGCAAGGGATCTTTCTCTTCTGTCCTCTATTTTTTCTATTTTTTTAGCATTGAACATATCAGCAATTGTGAAGAAAAAGATCAAATGTGCCAATGCAAATATTGTGTATATCATGAATTCCTCCTGAATCTTGACTCTTCGTACTGACTGACCGCGATTTTCACAATCGCAGGAGCCAAGCGACTTTGACCGCTTCAAAAGAATCCGTAAAGATTCTTTCCTTATAAGTTTATTCGTTAATGTCTCTGAATTCTGATATCCAGAGAAGCATAACTGTTTCTGTCAATCATTAAAGAACGTCGGAAAAATGCGGGCGCACCCGTTTGAAAAATCCGAGTCCCATGAAAAATATGATGAGTGTGACTGCCCAAAAGTAAATGCTCAGTGTCGGTCTCATCCAGAACGGATCCCCTGTAAGCATTGAATCACGGTACCCTGCGACTATGTAATAAAACGGGTTTATCTTAAGTACTGTTCCGACCCAGGGTGCACGGCTTGTGAACAAGGTCTCATCATACATGATGGGGCACATCCAGATGCCGAACTGAAGCATTATCCCAACTATCTGCTGCATGTCCTTGAAAAAGACATTAACGGCGCTTGTAAGATAACCGAGTCCCAGTGCCAGAACGGAAGCCGCAAAGCTGTAGTACAGGATCTGTATCCAGCTTGGCTGCGGCATCTTTCCTGAGATGAGATATGCCATAAGCATGATAACTATAAAGCAAAGGTGTACAAAAAAGCAGGATGCAAGCTTTATAAGGGGCAAAAGTTCCACCGGGAATACAACCTTCTTCACCAGATAGCTGTACTCATGAAGTATTCCTGTTATGGTGTTCATGGCTTCACTGAAGTAAAACCAGGGAACAAGACCGGGGATGAGCCAGATCACGTAGCTTGTGTTGGGAACCGGCGGCGCCGATTTGAAGCCGTAGGGTCCGAAAATAAAAGCATAGATAGTTACCGTAACGAGAGGCTGGACAAACATCCAGATGATCCCGAAATAAGATCCCACAAATCTTTTCCGGAAATCCGACTTTGCGAGATCCAGGATCATCCTCCTTCTCGCGATGATATCCTTTATCAGTTCTTTTAAATATTTCATATATTCACGAAGGCATTTTCCGAATGCCTTTCTATCTGCTCCTCAAAAATTCTTAATAACTTATTATATCACATTATTCTAATCGAATATTTATAAAAACACGTCATTCAGATATAATATGTAAATAAGACAGTCCCTTCGTAATCTATTACTACGTCCTAACCCGGAGGCTGTATTGACTAAGGTAAACAACGATGTTATCATACTAATTGAAAAGAAGTGCTACCGGCAGACGGTTAGCTCTCAAATGATTAGTTAAAAAAGTAACCGTTCAGTTTGCGAGGCTGAGGGCGGTTACTTTTTTGTTATCTTATAAACAAGACTAATAATAGCTACAATTAAAATCCCAAGCTGGAATAAATCACTGTAAGTCACCATAGCGCCCTCCTTTCCGGAGGGTCTTCCAAAGCCCTCCTGACAGAGAGCTAACC
This sequence comes from Oribacterium sp., assembly GCA_024689585.1. Taxonomy (GTDB): domain Bacteria; phylum Bacillota; class Clostridia; order Lachnospirales; family Lachnospiraceae; genus Oribacterium. Next base: position 12,960 of record JAILDF010000268.1, on the reverse strand, counting down.
GCCTACCGTTTTTTACTGGTAGCAATTCCGAAATTATACCAAACATACATTCGCAAGTCAATTGTCCTATGATTTATGAACGAATGTATTTCTTTATTAAATCATTTATCTTTTTGATCACTTCGTTTTGAATCTTCCCAACTGTTTTCTCATAAACCCAAGCTGCAACAAATAGTGCCATGAATGTAGTAACTACTAATATTATAAATTCCTTGCTGTAAGATATACGATTTACCATCAAGACATAGAGGTGTAGCGAAAAGCATGTAATAAGTGGAAAATGAATAAGGTAAATCGAGAAGTTGGAGGATGCCAGAATTCTCAAGGATTTTGTCTCCAACGCTTTTTGTAGTAAAGGTGAATGCATAATGCCAAGTATCAGGAAAAAGCTGAAACCAATTACCCAGTACATGCTCCACTTGAAGTATTCGCTTATTACCGGAAAGTGTACACACATGAACGGATATACAATCCTGTTAAGTCCGCCAGCATCAAGGAAGATGGGTAGCAGCGCCATAATCATGAATAGGATTTCATTATCCTTTTTAATAAGTTCATGCACTCTCATCAACACTACACCCATGAGCACCAGATGAAAGTGAAAGAAGTTTGGCTCCGGAAGATGGAAAAAGCTGTAAATCAAAACCAGGAGACAGACGATATCATAAATCATCACTGCCACCCCTAATCCGTTTGAAGCACCCTTCTCTATAAGTCCACGTACGAAATTATATATAAAAATAAAGCATGTTCCTAAGAAGATGTACTTCATCATCCATAAGGGACCATTAAGTTCTCCACTCATGGTGAGTGAGGCGGTAATGAGTTCCTTCAGAGTCGGCGCATGATTGTAATATGTACCTACCCAGCTGTTATGAAGAAGCTGGCCGGAAATGACAGTAGGGAAACCTATGGTGTAATAAATCACAAATGCGATAAGGTTTATGAAGAAAAACGGGATTACAAAACGCACATATCTGGTAATAAGCTGTATCACCAGTTCCTTAAAAGACTTTATCTTTTTGTGCGCCGCAAGAAACCCTGCCAGCATACAGAACCCGTAAAGTGCCAGGTTTGAATCCACAAAAATCGAAAGCGGTGGCTGAAAAAGCACCTGAAACCCCGGCTTCAGATCCGGTTTAACCTCACACATGGTCCAGAACACACCGGTAAAATGAGCCCAGAAAATAATAAGACAAAAAATATATTTAACTGAATCAAGATAATAAAGCCTCTTTGAAGCTGATTTCTCTGACATAAAAACCTCTAAAAAATGCTATCCGTTTCACAGAAAGCCACGCCTGATACTTTCCTTATAGATAACTTTACTAATACCATACAAAAACCAAAATAAACAAGTAATATAAGTAACAATGCCCGTTTATTTTATCGTAACAGTTCAATCGGTGGGCCAGGGGGGGACGGGGTTGGTGGTTCATTTTAGGAAAATGGACCACCAACCCCGTCCCCCCCTGGCCCATCGATTGAACTGTTACATTTTATCAGCAACGTAGGAAAATGCAAGGGATGGGTGGATATAAAAGTTTAACTGCCACCCCTTATATGATATGCTTTGGATATTGAAAAGATTTTTATGAAATTCAGGGGGCATATATCGGATGCTTAAACTATATAAGATATATTTTCTGACAGTTCTTTTTATGGGCATGATCTTCACAGCAGTGCTCCCGCCGCTTTCGGCACCGGACGAAGTACTTCATTTTGTCGGAGCCTACGAGCTTTCAAATAAGCTAATGCTTAAGCCCTCAAGGGACACAGACGGAAATGTCATAATCCGAAAAGAAGACGAGTACATCGTAAACTGGCCGGGCGACAATGACTGGAACAAAGCAACTGTATTCGGCCAGACACTGGACTCCTCGGTTTACAAAGAAATACAGAGTTATGGCTTCTTCGGCGTAAGAGAGAAAGGAGAAAGCATTACGCTGCAGCAGCCGGTGGCAACAACGCCCCTTGCATATCTTATGCCTGCCCTGGGAATCACTCTGGCAAGACTCCTTCACCTCAGCGCCTTCGGACTTTTGTTTCTGGGAAGGTTTATGAACCTATTGCTTTTCTCGGTCCTCGGAGCGCTTTCCGTAAAAAGGACTCCCGTCGGAAAGAAAGTGTTTTTTGCAGTATCTCTTTTCCCCATGACCCTTGAAATCACAGGAAGCTACAGCTATGACTCCTACATCATAGCGCTGAGCTTTTACCTTACGGCGGTAATCCTTGACCACGCCATCGGAAGTGAATACCGGACCATCACCCTTAGGGACATCGCAGAGATGGGAATTCTGGCGGTACTTCTTTCTCCCTGCAAGATGATCTACGCAACGCTTTTTGCCCTGTGTCTTATGATCCCGATTAAAAAGTGGAAGAAACCAAGCCTTATGAGATGGGGCACGACAGTTCTTGTTATCGGGGCACTTATAATCGGCTCCATAGTCCTTGTGAATCTCCGCGAAGTACTCCGTTATGTCAATGCTTCCGGCGTGACTCAGGCACCGGAACTCACTTCTTCGGGAGAGGTAAATACCGTAAAACTCCATGACCTTTCGGAACTCATCCGGGATAAGACCTTAGTATTCCGCATCATCAGAAACACCTTCCAGATCCTGGGTACCCAGTATCTGGGCACCACAGTCGGCATGTGGCTGGGCGCCTTTGACAGAGGACTCTCAACGCCAACCCCTTTCCTTTTTGTATTCTGGATAGGCGCAATCCTCACCGGAGCATATGACCATGAAGAACCTGTTCCGGAAATATGGAAAAGACTTATCATGGCAGGAACCGTTGTTTTCCTGACCTTTATACTGCTCACCAGCATGCTGCTTTCCTACACCCCGGCAGACACCTTTTACATCTTAGGCGTCCAGGGACGATACTTCCTCCCCTATCTGCCGGTGCTGCTCCTTTGCTTCCGATCAAAGTGGATCAAAAGTCTTATTGAAAAGCTTAATGCCATATCGGGAAAAGGGCTTTCCCAAAACCTAACAGCAGCAATCCCAAAACTATTTCTTCTTTTAGAAATTGTGATGGATGGAATAGTCCTCGCCGGATGCTATCATACTGTAGTTTCAAGAGTGCTGTAGTTAGATAACCACTCATCCAAAGATATAAATAGTCATAAGAGGCTCTTTGAATGTGTCTATGTGACTCAAATCATGTATTTTCCGAAAGAGGTCAACAATCTCCAAATACCTCTTTGACTCAAATTATGTAATATTCCAAAGCAAGTCATCGATTGTGAAGTATTTTCATGACCGCAATTATTATTATCTTGCTATTGAGGCAAATATATAAAGCTCCCAGATTGACTACAAATCTTCAAACATTAGATATGAATCAATATGGGAGCTTAATAGTGTTGACCTCAATTCCAGATATATTCTTAAGAGTCAAATATCCCAAATATTTTTAAATCAAAAGAGTCTGATAAACCGAGAGCGGTTCTAATTCAAAGGTCCTATGGGACTATTTCCCTCGTATCTTGCTCTTTATCCTGTCAATCATGATGCCCACGAGCATCGGTACCAGCACCGGCACCACCAGGTACAGCACCCACCACTGCTGAGATAAAGGTGAAGGATACTGCGACAGATCCATACCCGGATCCCTGTAGTAGAATTTCCTAAGCAGCATATCCAGCATCTTGAAAACAAAGATGTGGAGCGCCATGATATCGAAGCTGTATTTACCTGCAGCCGCAAGAAGCACTGCAGCAGGATTCGGTCCCTTACTAAACAACGGGCACGCTTTAAGCTTACTCTCTTCCGGAAGCTTAACACTAACCTCTGCCCTCTCTTCCGGAAACTTAGCATTAACCTCTGCCCTCTCTCCCGGAAGCTTAGCGTTAACCTCTGCCCTCTCAACAAGCTTTGAAAGCATGATGGTGAAGATAATGCCCAGAACTCCGCCAACATAATACCAGCCGCCAAAAATGTACTGGCTTGCAAGATCGAACCATATCCCCGCATCTATGAATCTATTGAAGATAAAGAAAATCAATACCACTGCCGGGATCATTATGGGCCATCCAAGCTTTTCCTGCCAGTCGGGAAGGTATTTCTTCATGAAATATCCAAAAACAAAAAACGGCTCTATAACAAAGGCAAGCTCCATATGGTATGAGACATTTATGCCTTTATCCACTGCATATAATCCTATGATCAGGCACAAAAGAGACATCGTCACAATGCTGATATTCTTGGAGGTCTGATATTCCTGTGATACAGATTTTTTTCGAATGTTCGCGAGATTCACAAGCTTTTTCACGTCTCTGTGTCCCGTTTTATAATCCACTGCGGAAGTCACCTTTGATGCTTCCGCAGCCTTATTCGGATTTTTCTCTTCTTCCGAAGAGGCTCCCGCAAAAACTCCGGAAATCTTGTTTGAAAGATATATAACTCCCGCAAAAAGCACCGATCCCAAAAGCCACAAGGGCACGAACCACATGGGTCCGGAATAAAGCTCAGGCCTTTCGAAAACCATACTGCTCATGATGGATCTCAGATACCCGGGCCCGTCATATATTCCAGAATCCGGTGTCATGAGACCGTGGACCACACAGTAATTATGAGTAAGAGCAAAGAAAATGCAGTACAGCATGTACCTTGGCCAGGTGCCCTTTATACGTTTTCCGAGATATCTGAAGGGATCCCGTCCATACTTTTCTTCATTAAAAAAGTATCCTGTGACAAAAAAGAAAAGAGCCAGATGGAAAAGATATACTATGGCACCGCCAACCTTTCCGGTGTGCCCGAAAACGATAAACACTATTCCGAAGCCCTTAAATATATCCCATAAAAGATATCTTTGTTTCTCACCCTTAACTGATGTCATTTCCCTCACCCTGTTCTGATGTATGGATTTCTTCTGACGGATTTTTATCCTCGGGTCTTTCCTGAACCCTCACTGAAGAGACTTCCCGATCAGCTGTGGATTTCAATGTCTTCTCATCCACTTCATTCTTTTCCTTAAGTGCCAGCTCCTGAACCAGATTTCTGAGCTTGTCCTCAAGAGAGCTCACCCTCATGCTCATGGAAAAAAGTCTCATGATGAGGATAAATATCATGAAGAGGAACAGGAAGTTGGCAGTGCTGTAGATTCCCAGAAGTCCTGCCAGGGTATCCGGCACCACAGGGAATACCGCAAACACCACAAACATGAACACCAGAAGTATCCAGAAGATAGAATCCTCAATATTCAGTTTTGCCTTGTGTATACGGTTAAGTACCACTGTCAGGGTTCCGACAGATGCAACCACCAGCACAGCTCTGAAAAGCGGCGTCATCATAATACTATCTCTCCTAAGCAAAAGTTTTTTTGGGCTTTTTCGTCATACAGTCAACGGCCCATAGGTCCCCAATAATAGTAATTATTCCAAAATATCCCATCAGTTATTATATGGTTTTATTGTATCTTAAAATGGGGGAACGGTATAAATTCACTTTTCCCAATAATTTTTGTTCATTGTAAATCTCATTATGATTTTCTTTGAAAGCTTCTTATAATTTTTTCCAAGCCGGAAACCTATATACTTGCAGCCGGAAATCCATATAAGCCTCACAACAGAAAAAAGTTTTCCCTTTTTCATAAGTGCAGCCGCATTACCCTTAACAAGTTTGATGCCTTCTCCTTCTGACTTAAGACCACCGAATACCTCCGGATGATCCGCCTGGGAAACCCCGAGATCGAAGTTTCTTCTCAGCTGCTGCATGCCGGTGTAATTATGTGCATGAAAAACCGCTGCTTCGGCACAATAGGCACTGGCATAACCTGCTTTAAGCATCTTGCAGCAGTAGATCATATCCTCATTAAAGATAGTATGGTCAATAAATCCACCAAGCCTGTCAAAAACATCTCTTCTGTAAAGGCAGCAGACATTGGACTCAAAATAGGTCTTGATGCCAAGACGCGGCAGATCCTCTACGGTTTTCACAAAGGACTTTCCGGGATAGTTGAAGCTTCTCGAATACTTCTCATCCTCCGAGCTCTCTCCCGTCGCAAGCTGCCTTCCGTAAACTGCACCGATTTCCTTTTCCTGTGATGACTCCATCATCCTGACAAGATTTTCAATCAGATATTCATCCTTCGGCACCGCATCGTCCGTCATCATAAGAAAATAATCCGCACGGGATTTGGAAACCCCGAGATTTCTGGTGGCTCCATGATCAAATTCTTCAGCAGAAATGTTCGTCACGGAAACACTGTCATAATCCCGGAGGAGACTTATGTCCAGGTATTTTTCTTCCGTGTTAACGATGATCACATGGTTTACAGGATAAGTCTGCTTGCGGAGCATCTCTTGCTGCCTTATGAACTTGGATCCCGGTTTGTAGGTCGGGATGATAACATCAACTGTTTTCATTGATTTTCCTCACCGAAACAAATGTATACAGCGTAAAGATAATCGTAAGGAGTGACATCAGCATAACATAGTTAAGGGCGCCTCCGAACATACCCTGTGTCCTGACCATGGGGCCTGCGGTTAATACTGCCACCGCAGCCGTCATCACATAACCTATAAAAATCTGAAGCTGTTTACGAACGGTCACAAGAATGTAGTACATGACATTGGCAAAGGCATAAAGTGAGCCGCCGGCTATGAGAAGTACAAAGGTCATAAATTCGGACCGAAGCTTTCCGTCAGCGGAAGGTCCCAGAAGAAATTCAAATATTCCGAGGCCGAAACGTCCGAAGATAAAGGTCAGAACCAGTATCAAAACACTTAATGCCGCAACCGCCTTTACCATGTAAATGCATGTATGATCAAAAGCCTTCTTGTTTTTCTCGCTGTAGTAGGTCGCAAGCTTTGTAAGCATCGGCCTGATAAGAAAATTCGCGATGAGATAAATAAAGGATGTGGGCATAAAAAGTACATTAAAGTACCCGGAAGCCGCATCCGAAAGCTCGGCGTCAATGGCATACTTTGAGGCCGAGAAAATGTAAAAGTCCACAAAAACACTCAGGAACAAAAGGGCTGTCGAAGAAATGAGCTCATAGGCTTTTTTAAATTCATGAGCCGTCGGCGCGAGTCCCTTTCCGAGAACTCTCACCGCAAAAAGTCTTGTTCCCATTATCTGCATCACATCTGCTGCCGCAACCGCGATCAGAAGATTTCCCGACACAAGCAGTACAAGAAGCAATGTCATAACCGAAAGACTTGTTCGAAATGCAAGAGACTGTCCGGTTCTATACAGCTTTTCCTGCCTCTGAAGCTCTGACTCATAAACATCGGCATAACCGTCTATGATCTTATATAAAGACAGCAGCACAAGAATAAGTGACTTATGGATATCATAATTTCCTTCTACAATCTGTATACTGACAAACAAAATGCTTCCCAAAAAAGCAAGCATCGAGGTGATCCGTCTCGTAAGGAGATAATCAGAAAAGCTGAACTGCCTTTTCATGTCAGTTATATGAAACGGTCTGATGCCGAAGTAGGAAATGATGAACATCTGCTGTCCAAGGGTGGAGAAGCCGAAGCCGAATATTCCTCCCTCCGAGGGGCCTGCGATTCGTATCACCGCAAAGGCAAGCACGATGGAGGCCATTGCATAGATGAGACTGCCCAGCGCATTCCATATAAAATCCCTGTTGGATTCAGTAATGATATTTTTCATGAATCTTACCTGCTGCTCTGGATGACCAGTATGGATATGAGCATCCTTGCCATATATTTCATTGCATTCATGGGCTTCAGATAGGATTCTCCCGCCAGTCTGTCATCTATAGTTACGGGAGCCTCGGTTACCTTTGCACCCTTTTTTATCAAAAACGAAATGGTATCCGGTTCCGGACCGTAATTCAGTCTGTTGGCAAAGCTGTCAATCACGCGGCTGCTGTACATCCTTAATCCGCAGGTGGGATCTGTGATGGTTTTTCCGGTAGTAATCTTTATGGCCATGGATATGAGCCTGGAGCCTATCTCCCTCATTGATCCGCCCTTTTTCTTTTCCAGAAAACGGGAACCCTGAACTATGTCAAAATCCCCATCCTTCATCTTCTCGTACAGGGATTCTATATCCTCAGCACGATGCTGTCCGTCTCCGTCAAACTGAACGGCGTAGCTGTAGCCCTTCCTGTAGGCATATTTCATACCTGTCTGGAAGCAGCCCGCAAGTCCGAGATTGGCCGGAAGAGATATATAGTTATAATGCTCCCGCTCGCAAAGCTCCACAGTACCGTCAGTTGAACCGTCGGAAATGATGATGTAATCCATGGAAAACTTCTGCGCCCTGATGTCTGCCACAACCTTCGGAAGATTCTCCGCTTCATTGTAGGCAGGTATCACCAGGAGCACCCTGTCCTTATTCGATTTTTCTTTTAAGGCATCTGCCATGTCTGTCTCCATTCCGCCTTATTTTAGTTTTTTCACATTGACCTTCATTCCGCCCTTTTGAGTCGGAATGAACAACATAATATAATCTCATTAACGCTGTTTTTCAAACCGTAATATCTGACACAACGCCTATCTGACCGGCTATTTTACATTACATCTTTATTTCCTGATATTTTCTGGTCATAAAGCCGCATTTTTGCTTTGGAAGTTCTTCCATCTTCTCCCCGTCAAAAATCCGCATATGATTCTCTATCATGGGAACACCGGAAAGCTCTGTAAAGGCAATCCCCCCTGAGAAGCGGGGATTACATTCAATGAAATAATAAACTCCCGAGCCCTCGCCGCGGATAAACTCAAAGTTAACGCAGCCTGTGATATCGGCGCGCTCCGCTATCCTGCAGCATACATTCTGAAGCACCTCATCCTCCATGATCCTTACGCTGAGTCCTGCACCGTTTGCCGTACGGAGAAGCTCCTCTCTCGGTACCGCCCTGCAGTTCCCCTTAGTGTCACGGAGGATGTCCACGGTGATAACATTACCCTTGATCATAGGCTGGACGATGTATCTCGTGAGATTTGTGTCGTTCAGCTTTTCCGGATCGATGATGTTTGAAAATGCAAAGCCCAGCTGATCCTCATGGTAGATGCGGTAGAGTCCGCCGGAGCTTCTTCCGTCCACAGGCTTAAGGATCAGAGGATAAGTGACCTGTTCAAAGTCCACTTCCTCTGCAAGCTTTGTGGGTATGATCCTTACAGCGCCCTTTATCTCGGGTTCCTCTATCTCATTAAGAACACCTTCCACGAGACGGCTCATGAGATACTTGTCCCTGAGAACCTCGATGGCTTCTTTTCCGGACATGCAGATGGTCACGTTGTCATTCTCAATCTCTTCTCTGTGACGGTTAAGTACGTCAATCTCCACATCGATAAGAGGAAGGATACGGTCCACCTGCTCCTCCTCACATACCTTTTTTATAAAGGAAATGTAGGTTTCTTCATCACTTGCGTAGGGTGCCTTGTAAAACACGTCCACATCAAGGGATGCGGCAACCCATTCCTTATCATATATATCGCTGCCAACTACTTTGTAGCCCATCTCGTGAAGGCTTCTGATAACCGCATCTGCGGAGAAGGAGCCGATGGCGGTGACCAGCGCTGTTCTTTGTTCGTTCATTTCATTCTCCATTGCGAGCTACTCTTTCGTAGCTCTGACCTCATAACTCAGATGAGTCGATCCTTATATCAATGTATAAATCAGGTCTCATCCGAAACTCAAACAGACAGATTATAGGAAAAAATCCCTATAAATCAAATCATCAGTTAAGTATCATCATGCAGATACGGTCCACATCCTCAAGGCTCAAATCCGGATAGATCGGAAGTGTAAGGATCTCAAGAGATGCGAGAAGCGCCCGGGGAGTATCATTAACATCATACTGATCCCTGTAGCAGCCATAGGCATTGATGCATGGATAGAAATACTTACGGGCATTAACATTGCCGCCCTTAAGTGCTGTCCAGACCTCATCTCTGGTTTTTCCGAACTCATGGAAACGCACCGGCATGTAGGCATAATTCGACTTAAGGTCCGGATTTTCCTCGGGAAGGATGATTCCCGGAACGCCGCTGAGATTCTCCATATATCTCTCAAATACTGTCTTACGTCTTGCGATATACTCATCCACGTGGCGGAGATTGCAGAGCCCCATGGCGGCGGCGAATTCATTCATCTTGCCGTTTCCGCCTACGGAAGCCACCTCCTCCTGTCCGAGAATCCCGAAGTTTTTAAGCTCATAAAGCTTAGCCATGAGCTTCTCGTTCTTCTCTCCTGTGGTGACAGCGCCGCCTTCAATGGAATTGAAAACCTTGGTGGCATGAAAGGAAAACATGGAGGCATCTCCGAAGGTACCGACTCCCTTTCCTTTATATTCTTCACCAAAGGTGTGGGCAGCATCATAAAGAACCCTGAGGTGATGCTTATCTGCGATTTCCTGAATCTTTTCCACGTCGCAGACATTACCGTAAACATGCACAGGAATTATGGCAGTGGTTTTTTCGGTTATCAGGGACTCAAGCTTGTCCGTATCGATGGTGTAATCCTTTAAATTAATGTCACAGAAAACCGGCTTCAGTCCGTTTCTCACGATGGCGTGGGTAGTGGACGCAAAAGAAAACGGAGTGGTAATGACCTCTCCGGAAAGCTCCATGGCCTGAATCAGGAACTCAAGGGCGCTGTGGCCGTTGACAAACAGCTGCAGGGAGCCCACCTTGAGGTAGTCTGTAAGCTTTTCCTTCAGCTCTTCGTGGTACTTACCCATGTTGGTAAGCCATGCAGAATCCCATATATCCCTCAGCATCTGAGTGTATTCATCCAGAGGCGGAAGACTGGCTTTAGTTACATTTATGATGTTTTTATCTATATCTGACATTTTATCTCCAAAATTTTTTCCTTATAATAATGCTTCTGATTGAAATATTTTATAAAAAACAGATAAGGTTTGTTGCCAATACTTTACGATTTTATAATATGCCCTATAAAAAGTAAATCCCGTCTAGCACTTTCCAAGAGCTTGTGTTAAAGTGTAGGCGTGCATTTTCTAGTTAGGAAATAGTTTCCATATTATTGGAGGATAAAAAATGATTAGTATGAAACGTACTGTCGCTATCCTTGCAGCAGCGGCTACCATGATGGCTCAGCCCATGTCAGTACTTGCTGCAACTCCCGGCGACAATCTCACTCCTCTGTTTGAGATCACAGAGGATAACACAGGCTCATCTGCTATTACAAGCAATGTTATCACATCAGCTGATCCTGCATTAACCTCAGGTACAGTTGTAGCCGAGACTCAGGCTGCAGCAGTCGTTCAGGATTCTACTACAGCAGCTATCACACCGGGTGTGGTTACAGGACCTACAGGTGATGGCACCATCACTACTGTGGATCCGGGAACAACCTCTGAGACTACCGCAGCTGTTACAGATAATACTCTTCCTGCTGCCACAACAACTCAGTCAACAGGAGCAGTTGCAGCAAGCGGCGTAAGCTCAAGCTCAAAAACACTTCCTGTAGTTGATCCCACAGACGTTGAGGGCATCCGTTACAATTACATGACAACTCCTAACGAGGGAAACATGGATGCAGATCCGGTCCTTAACCTGGTACCGCTCGGTTCCTACTTCATCTATGACGGAGCAGGAAAGCGTATCGACTGGGGTACAACCTCAAAGAATGATTCCTTCGCATATTCTTCCATCGGTTTCACAAGCTTCATGCTTGAGCATGCAAACGTAGGAAGATGGTACTACAGAACCTTCTCAAAGGACACAGGTTGGGGTCCATGGGCAACCTCAAAGGAGGCTACACCTAACCAGGGTATCGTTTCAGCACTTCAGGTTCGTGTAAAGGGTTATACTCACAACCTCGGCGATCTTTACTACAGAGCAGTTCTTAACGACGGTACTGTAACTGACTGGGCTAAGGAAGGTCAGGCAGTAGGTTCCATCGGTGATGATCGTTATATCGTAGGCATCAAGCTTGCTCTCTGGAAGAAAGGCGTTCAGTTCTATGATGCAACAGAGAAGCCTATGGCCAATGCTTCCAACGAGGGTGTTTTCCATACCTCATCAGGTACCGTTTACGTAACAGCTGACGGCCGTTCCTATACAGGCTGGGGATTCGACGGAGAGTCAAACCAGTACTACTTCAACAACGGTACTGCAGTAACCGGATGGAATGTGATCAACGGCTACAACATTTACTTTGATGAGAACGGTGTAGCTCTTCGTGATCTTTCAGGCATCATGGGTAATCCGGGAGCTTATGCTATCAGAATCAATAAGGCAACCAGAACCATGTACGTACTTGCACAGGATTCTTCAGGAAACTTCACAATCCCTTACAAGACACTCATGGTAACAGTAGGTGATGATACTCCTATCGGTTCCTTCAGCATTTACGAGAAGTACAGATGGCACTTCATGCACACAGACTGCTACTGCCAGTTCCTTTCAAGATTCAAGGGTCACTACCTGCTTCACTCACTGCTTTACTCAAGACCCGACTACAACACAATGGATGCCATCTACTACAACTACATGGATGACTCCATGTCCGGCGGATGTATCCGTCTCCGTGCTGTAGACTGCGCTTGGATCTACAACAACTGCCCGAACGGCACAACCGTTACAGTTTACAATGACAAGTGGGACAAGGGTCCTATCGAGAAGGATGCTATCCAGCAGGCTATCCCTAGAAACCAGACCTTCGATCCTACAGATCCTGTAGTAACAGCTGCTCAGGACGCCGCTGCCAAGGCTGCAGCTGAGGCTGCTGCTGCAGAGGCTGCTACAGAGACAGGTGGAGAGCCACAGTAATACATACAGATATTTGAACAGGAGGGATTTTCCCCTCCTGTTTTTTTGTATTCTCCGATGAGTTTTCAAATAAAAAAATCGAAACAGCCCCTAAACTAAAACGGAAAGGAGCTGTTCTGATTTGTATAACTGTTAAAAAGGTATATTGATTTCTATAGAAGATCTGAATATGTCATCATATCCTGATAATTACCGAATCTTATCAGTATGTCCAGCCGGTTGCCTCAGGCATGCCC
>JAILDF010000264.1 GCA_024689585.1 Oribacterium sp. | reverse complement strand
GACCCTTGTGCTTCTCCTTCTTTTTTTGCTGTTTCAGTTCATACTGTTTCTGCCTATCAGCTTCCCGCATTTCTTTTTTGTTTTGTCTGCGTTCAACCTTCATTTCCTCCCTTTGCTTCTGCAAAGCCTGTTGGGATTTGGTTCCAATGCCGGTATTTTGCAGTTGCTTCGCAGCATTACGCTGTCTTCTCTTGGGATTGTCAGCAGTCTTCTTTAGTTTAACCTCCACAGCCGGACTGAATTTCAGCTCATTGTAATGTTTGAGAATGAAATCCCGGACTTCATTATCCTTTGGTTCCGATCCAAATGTCATTTTGCTTACCGACAGCTTTTCATCAGAGACCTTTTCGAAAACTCCAACCCAGAACGGATCCTCAAAGTAAACCGTGAGCTTTCCACTCATTTTGTCCATAATGTTCCCTCCTTGAAAATTCTTATGGACAAAGAATGGACAACCCGGAGGGGCAGGTTACTTACCTCATCTTAAGAATGAGACGGCCGGGCTACCTACCGGCTCTGGTGCATCTAATGCACGTTGCGTTTTTATCTTTGTCTTTTTGTTTATATGAAACGTCTTATGACGCAACATAATCATTTAAAATCTTATTTTATGGCCCAGAAACCAGCCTGCATATATGATACCCATAAAATGTTTACGGATTTAAAACCGGCATTCTTTATCATTTCAAGATGTTGCTCTATGGTTATGGGAAACATTTCAACACCCCGTCTGGCCTGGTGAGCTTTCACTTCTTCCGGTGTCCAACCATGGTTTAAGAGATATTGCCCCCATCGATTCAATGCCAGGTTTTCACTTTCTTTAGTTGACATACTTATGTTTTCGAAGGTCATAAAAATACCATCTTCCTTCAGCGCCCTATAGCATTTTTTTACAGCAATTTCTCGAGTCTCAAGATCATAGTAATGATGGCTTAGAATGGCGGTTACAATATCAAACTCGTTGTCATATGGAATTTCATGTGAAGCAACAATGTTGAAACGGATATCCCTGCCCCTTAACTTTTCCTTTGCTATCTCTAACATACCTTCGGACGTATCACAAAGTGTAAATTCAGTATTCGGAAGTTCTCCCAGTGCTCTTAAAGCAAGAGTTCCGGTGCCGCAGCCTGTATCAAGCCATTTTAAGCTTTCCTCTTTCTCATTGGAAATCATTTTCGCCATGTCTATAACCTGGCTATGGAATTCTGCATAATATGGAAGTACATTAGAAATCTTTTCATCATAAACACATGAATTATATGACGAGGTATTATCTTTCATTTTTCCTCCGGAATAAATATGTATTTTCAAAGTCAGTTAAGCGAACTTAAATACTACACTATATCGTATTGATCGATAACCCAGTCGTATGATTTTAGATCTAGATTCCTTCCGCATTGTTTACAGGTCTTGCCGTCCATTAGCGAAATGCTAGCGCCGCAACCCTGACACTTCAATGCAGAGGCACCGCAGACTGCCTGAGTCTTGCAGTCGGCATCCTTTATAAGCTTAATCTTCAGTTTTTCGTTACATTCAATGATTCTTCCGTGATTCAGTTCCAAAAGACGAAGCTCTACGCTTACATCAGCGCTCTGCAGATTCTCGTCTGCACGGTAGGATTCCATAGTGATCTTCAGGATATCAATATCCACTACATTCTTATATTTTTTTATCAGAAACGACAGGTTATTTTCTGAAAAGGCGTTAATCTCCATCGGATTTTCTGCGTAATGGATGGCTGAAAGCTTGTTCTGGATACCTCCGAAAAAGCTCTGAAGTGAAAAGAGCGGGTCTGTCTTCCTGACCTGGTCCGCCATCCTTTTCTCCTGCTCTTCTTCCTGCCTGCGACTGTATATCATCTTTCGATCCATTGACTTTGAAGATGCACTGATGAGTAGAATGGAAGGAAGCATAAGTATCAGGAATATTGACTTGAGACTCCAGCCGAGAAGCCCAAACAGGCCGGATGCCAGAAGCCCCGTAGCCAGTCTCAAAAAGATGTTTTCATCCGGCATATACACAAATGCCCCGATCAGTCCAAAATAGATCAGCGGCAGCATTACTATCAGAGTCGACCAAGGAAACGCCAGTTCCCTAACCGCTTCCTTCTTGCTGGTATTGGTATGGAAATCCCGCCTTAATCCGAAACTGTCGACCTTATTTTCCATATCTTCAACAGTAAATAATGTGCCGCAGAAATCACAGCCATCCAGAAGATTCTCCCTTGTGGTTATATTCCCA
>JAILDF010000262.1 GCA_024689585.1 Oribacterium sp. | reverse complement strand
GAGGATGCCGATCAGAGAAATGTCATCAACACCTTCAGAAATATCGGAATGAATCTCGGTATGGTCATCGTAAACGGATTTTCCGCAGGTCTTGCTCTCAAGTTCTCAGCCGAAGGCGCACAGGTTGCTGACGGACACGGTTATATGATGGTTGCAATCATTTACGGAATCATAGCTGTTCCGATGTTCCTGATCGTTGCACTTACCGGAAAGGAAGTCATACAGCCTGTAAATGAAGAGGTAAGAGGATTTTCCTTTAAGGAAACGATATCAAACCTTGTAAACAATAAGTACCTTATGATCATCACACTTATCATGGTACTTCAGATGACAGCCTTCATGGGCCGTATCGCAGTCACAGCCTATTATGTGATCTACTGCCTCGGTTCCTTTACTATGATTGGTCTTATCATGACTATACCTTCCATCGGAGGAATCATCGGTTCATTCTTTGTTCCTTTCTTTGCAAGGAAATATGGAAAGAGAAATGTCCTCATGGTTGCCATGGCGATCCAGGCAGTCGGACTTTTTATCATGTATCTGGCACCTTTTGACAACATAAAAATGGTGCTTGCAGGAGACATTATCTTCGGTCTCTTTAATGTAGGTTTCCCTATGAGTCTTTCAATGGTTTCAGACTCAGTTGACTATATGGAACTTAAGAGCGGAGTCCGTACAGACGGAACAGCTTACGCAACTTACGGTCTTGCAACAAAGCTTGGAAATGCTATCGGCGGAGCATTCGGGATCATGATCATGAGTGCCTTCGGATATGTTGCAAATGCTCAGCAGACTGCTGAGGCTCTTAGAGGAATCAATGTAACAGTTAATCTTATTCCCGCAATATTGTTTGTGGTTTCAGCTTCGGCATGTCTGCTTTGGGATATGACAGACGCTCAGGCTGATGAAATCAGAGAGCAGCTTGCCGGAAGACACAGCGGAAAAAGCTGTGATGAAGAAGTAACTGCAGAATTTGTTGAGACAGCAAAGGCAATGTAATTTTAGAACAACAAGGAGAAAAACAATGTATAAGTATGATAGAAAAGGTCCAAAGAGAGGAGTTGCTTTATACAGCTACTCAGCAGAGTTCGGACTTACAAAGACACTGGAAGACTGTTTTGAGGATTTGCACGATATGGGTGCACACGGTATAGAGATTCTTGCAAACACCCATATCGAAAACTATCCCTATCCTACAGATGAATGGGTAGAGAACTGGCACAGACTCTGCGACAAATATGAGATCGTTCCTGTGGAGTATGGCAACTGGATCGACTCACATGTTCTCGGGAACAGAGATCTCACAACTGAGGAATCTGTTGAGATGCTTAAGAGAGATATCCGTCTTGCCCACAGACTTGGTTTTACAGTTATGAGAACAAAGATGCCGGTTATCAATGATCTTCTTGAGCCGGTGCTTAACTGGAGAGAGATCATTAAGGGCGCCCTTCCTCTTGCGGAGGAGCTTGGCATAAAGATGTGCCCGGAAATCCATACACCTTCAAATCTTAAGGGTAAGCTTGTTACGGATTTTGTTGATTTCATTAAGGAGACAGGCACAAAGAACTTCGGCCTCAATATAGATTTCTCTGTATTCCGTACAGAGTTCAAGGAAGGTGAATGGGTTGACCCTAACTACACACCAAACAAGCCCGAAGACATTATCCCGCTTCTTCCTTACATTTATTGCTGCCATGCAAAATTCATTAACATGAGCGATGATTTTAAAGAGACAACAATTCCTTATCCTGAAATCATTAAGGTTATGCAGAATAACGGGTATGATGGTTATCTGTTAAGTGAGTATGAAGGTGCTGATAAGTATGATGAGGGCTATGAGGTAGGACAGACCCTTCGTAAGCATCACATTCTTCTGAAGAATCTGCTTGGAGATTAAGAGACAGGATTAAAAGGATCCTTCATTGCGGCCTTCATGGAAATGCCGGCCCGGCCGGACCGGAGGCAGGGGAAGGATCTTTACATAAATGGAGGTTTATTACAAATGGAAAAACAGGTTATCCAGTCAGTTGGATTTAGAAATATAAAGGATGAAAAGGGTAATGTCACAGGCTTTCAGCTCAAGGTGAAGCTCCCATACTATAGAGGAATTTTTCTTTCACAGCTCCGCCCGGGCACACTTTATGTAGACGGTGAAAAATTTGATAAGGATCTGATCACCTGGAACATCAACGGTGAGGATTTCACAAATGAAGAAATGAAATCTGATTTTCAGACTCACTGGTCAACAACAAAGCCTGCAGTACTCAAGGTAAAGAAGGAAGGCGGTCTTTCCCGGGGATTTCATGATATTAAGTACGGCTTCTGCTGGACTTCGTCATATATGCCTCCGATCATTCAGAACGGTCTCGATCCCGATAAGGAGCCCATGGTTTACATGCCTGAGTTTGGCCACCATGTAAATGAGAGAAGACTGTTGATCGTATAAGATGACCTATTCCCGAATTGGTTTTTGGTAGATACAGAGAAATGAAATAACAGTACAGCCGGGACATGCGTAGTACGTATGTCCCGGCTGTACTGTTTCTGTATAACGAAAACGATGCAACAAATTAACAACATTTATTGCAAAAGATATTTCAAGCAAAAATCAAAAGCAAAATATGATGCTGAATTGATTTGCAATGAAAAGAGGCCAAAAAGGCATTGAGGTATCATATGGATACAAACAACAGAGAAAACACCCGATTCAGGAGGAAAGAAAATTATGAGAAAGAAAATAGTATCAGTTTTATTAATGGGAGCCATGACACTTTCACTTGGGGCCTGCAGCAGCAATACAAACAGTCCGGAGGCAACCACAGGTGCCGCAGCAAGTGCAGCCGATCAGAAGGAAGATACAACAGCCGCTGCAGCGGAGTCAGCTGAAGCCGGCTCAAAACACATTTACGTTCTTACAGCACCTGAGGATCACGGCTGGACCGGTTCGGTTGCTACCTTCGCCAAGGAGAAGGTTGAGGAAGTCAACAATGATGGCAGGTACAGCGCAGAGGTTATCACCTGTGATGACGCATCCTATCAGATCAACCAGATCGAGGACATCATTGCCAAGGGTGAGAAGGACATCGCTGTAGTCATCCAGCCTATCGATGACACAGTTCAGTCTGCTATTCAGGAGCTTGTAAATGCAGGTGTTCCATATGTTGCATTTGACAGAATAATCGATGGTGTTCAGGACAGTGCCGTTGCCAATGTTAAGGGCGATAATGAAGGAATCGGTGCAGGTTCAGCAGCATATTTCGTATCACTCGGTCTTAAGCCGGGAGACAAGGTTTATGTTTACGAGGGAGATACTTCATCTGTAACAACTCTTCGTAATAAAGGATTTACAGAATATCTTACCGGAGAGCTTTCATTTGACGGTGAGAAGATCGCAGACGATGCAAAGTGGACAGAGGATCAGGTAAACAGCAGCATTACATATTCAGGCGCAATGAACTGGAGCCGTTCGGATACAAAGGCTTCCTTTGAGACGCTTATGGGTGACAGCTCCAATACTTCAACAAAGTGGATCTATGCAGAGGATGATGAGCTTGCTATGGGCATCCTTGAGGCATTAAACGGCGGCGGAATCGAGGATTCTGCAAAGGCAGCATTCCTCGGAAACAAGCCTGTAATTACCGGCTGCGGCGGACTTGATGAGTTCTATGGTGTACTGAGAGGCGAGTCCTACGGAGATATTTACGGTCAGCTTGGCGGATTTATGTCAGTAACCTACAGCCCAAGCATGATCCAGACAGCAATTGCAGATATGGTTGACTATCTTGACGGCAAGGAAGTTACCCAGGATCACGTTATCGAGTGCAAAAATGTAACAGCGGATAATGTTTCAGAGTTCAAAGGATTCAACTAAAAACACATTTTAGCAGATGAGGAGTAAAAGGCATGTCGCTTTTGGAAATGAAAAATATAAGAAAATCCTTCAGCGGCGTACCGGTTTTGAAAGGCGTGGAGCTTACCGTGGAAAAGGGCGAAATCCACGCCCTTCTTGGTGAAAACGGTGCCGGTAAGTCTACGCTGATGAATATCCTGACGGGAACCATAGATTCCGACGGAGGAACCATTTATTTCAACGATCAGGAATTAAGAAACATAAACATAAAAAAGAGTGAGGAAGCCGGGATTGCATTTGTGCATCAGGAGCTGAATCTTTTTAACTATCTTAGAGTATTTGAAAATATATACATCAATAAAGAGCTTACCAATGCTTTCGGAAAGCTGAAAAAGAAAGAAATGATCAGGAATTCCGAAATGCTTTTTAGGGAACTGGGTGTAAACATTGACCCGGAGGAGCTGGTAGATAACCTGAAAACCGGTGAGAAGCAGCTTCTCGAAATAAGTAAGGCACTTTTCTTTGACGCAAAGCTCCTGATCCTTGACGAACCCACAACCTCACTCACCAATGAAGAGGTTGAGCATCTTTTCGGGATAGTTAAAGAGCTAAAGAAGAAGGGGATATCTTTTATATTTATTTCCCATAAAATGCCGGAAATATTTGAATACTGTGATTCCTACACGGTTTTCAGAAACGGCGAATATGTGGGAAGCGGAAGGATCGCCGATACTACACCTCAGGAGGTAACAAGGCTGATGGTGGGGCACACTTCCGACAATGGAGACATTTACAGAAAAAGAGAGCTCGGTGAGGAAGTGCTGAAGCTTGATAAGGTAAGCGGAAAAGGCTTCGACAATATCTCAATGTCTGTCAGAAAGGGTGAAATAGTGGGACTGACGGGACTTCAGGGTTCCGGAAGCAGTGAGCTTCTCAGGAGTCTTTTCGGGGCGTCTCCCATAAGCTCCGGTAAGGTTGAGGTTTTCGGAAAAAAGCTTTCTGAAATAAATACTCACAAGGCCATGAAAGCCGGAATCGGACTGCTTCCTGCAAACCGTAAGGAAAATTCGGTGATTCCGGATATGACTATCGCAGAAAATATGTATCTTGCCGAGCATACCCTGTCGGCAATGCATTTCAACATAGATAAGAAAAAAGAAGCTGAAAAATATTCAGAGTATAAAAAGCAGTTAAATATAAAGGCAGAGTCGGCAGAAGACGGCATCCTTTCCCTGAGCGGGGGAAATCAGCAGAAGGTATTCATCGCAAGATGGCTGAATACCGGCGCAGACATTCTTCTTTTTGACAATCCAACCCAGGGAATAGATGTGGGCGCAAAGGAAGAGATTTATAAGCTGATACTTAAGCTTTCGGAGTCGGGAAAGACCATATTCGTAAATACCCTTGAGATTCCGGAGCTTCAGAAGTTAGCGGACAGAGTCCTGATCTTCTATAACGGAGAGATCATAAAGAGTCTTTCACATGATGAGATAGAAGAGCACACAGTTATGATGTATTCCACAAATTCTGTAGAGGCATAATGTTGAAGCTGATATATGCCGGGTAAAGGACAGGAGATTACTATGAGTGCAGGATTATACAAAGGGGCAGGTTTGGCCCTTAAATCGGAAAACAAAGAGACGGATCATATGATGGAAAAGACCAATGCTAAAAAGAAGAATGTGCTGGGGAGCATCTGGCACAATTACAGTTTCATATTTGTATTTTTTATAATTTTTATGGTGTATGCGGTGAGCAGCAGTGTGATGACCTGGAGCGCCACCATGAATATTCTGAGGCATTCGGCGGTCATAGGCATCATATCCCTTGGGATGGGCATGGTATGTCTGACCGGTGAGATCGACCTTTCGGCGGGCTCCACACTGGCGCTTGTAAGCGGATTTTCGGTGGTTATCTTTAATGCCACATCCGGAAATCTGATTTTAACGGCTATCTTCTCAGTAACTTTTGGTGCGGCCCTCGGATTTGTAAATGGACTTCTTGTGGGAGTGGTAAAGATGCCTTCATTTATCGTCACTCTCGCCACAATGCTGATCTACAGATCCTTTTCACAGTACTTCTGCCAGCACATTCCAAAGGAGCTTATCGGAGGCGGATCCTCTGTTTACAGAATGTCCAATAAATTCAGCGGCTATGACATTATGTATGCCCTCGGAAATAACAAGCTTGCAACCATACCTATCGTGGGGATCCTGCTCGTGGTATTTACAGCCATATTCGTATATATTCTTGAAAATACAAAGTACGGAAAGAAGATTTATGCTACCGGTTCAAGTGAAAAGGGTGCATTTATGACAGGTATCAATGTAAGGGCCATCAAGATGTCCGTTTTCGTAATCATGGGTGCAATGGTGGGCATTGCGGCATACCTCTGGATCTGTATGAATGCTTCCTCAGACCCGGCAACAACCGGCTCCAGCTACGAAATGTATGCCATTGCGGCAGTTGTCCTCGGAGGCATTGCAATGAGCGGAGGACGAGGCAGGATGCTGGGCGTACTTTTCGGATCTCTTTCCTATACTGTTATCGATAAGATAATCATCGCCCTGAAGATGGATTCACTTATAAATAATGCAATAAAGGGCATAATACTGATTGTAGTGATACTTATTCAGATCGCGGCACCGCAGATAAGGGAAAGATTAAAGAAATAATCAAAGGCGGCTTTATGGTAAATCTGTAGTAGGTGTGTGGCTTTTTGCCGGTCGGAAGGTTCCCTGGAGGTGAACTGTCCATGGCCGGCATTTTTAAATATAAAGGGGATTAAAATGAATAAAGTAAGAGTTGGTATCATAGGCTGCGGCGCGATCTCGGTGCGAAGACATCTGCCTGAGTATGCTGCCCGTGAGGATGTTGAGATCGCCGCAATTTATAACCGGACCAAAAGCAAGGCAGAGGAGGTTCAGAGACAGTACGGCGGTGTGGTCTGTGACAGTGTTGAGCAGCTTGTGAACATGGATCTTGATGCAGTCAGTGTCTGCACATCAAATGCGCTGCATGCTCACGATGCCATACTTGCTCTCCGGGCAGGTAAGCACGTACTCTGTGAAAAGCCCATGGATGTTCAGATCTATAAATGTATAGCCATGGTGGAAGAGGCGGAAAAGGCCGGAAAACTTCTTATGATCGCACAGAACCAGCGTTTTTCCTCTGCTCATGTTAAGGCAAAGGAACTGATACAGTCGGGTGAGATAGGCAGGATAGTATCCTTCGAGACAAAGTTCGGTCATTCGGGACCCGAAAGATGGACCGGCTCCGATGACACATGGTTCTTTAAGAAAACGGATGCGGGAATGGGTGCTCTTGCAGACCTTGGCATCCATAAAACGGATCTTGTGCATTATATCACGGGAGAGAACATTACGGAGGTTTATGCCCATACTGCGACACTTGATAAGAAATATCCGGATGGCAGCCTCATCGATGTCGAGGATAATGCCTGGTGCATTTACAAGCTTGGAAACGGTGCAACGGGAACGATGCATGCAAGCTGGACGGATTACGGTCAGGAATATAATTCAATTGTTATACATGGAACAGAGGGGTCGATAAGATGCTACGATGACAGGGAATACAGTCTCATAGTGGAGAAAAAGGACGGCAGACAAAACTTCCTTTCAACCGAGAAAATGATGACCAATGCGGATCAGACCATCGGAACCGGTGAAAATCTGAACTCAGGAGTTATCGATGAATTCATCGGATCCATCAAGGGTGAAAGGAAGTGCAGATGTACCGGCGCCGATGCCCTCAGGTCAATGAGAGTGATCTTTGCCGCTATGGCATCCTCTGATATCGGAAGGATGATAAGTATTCCGGAAAACAGATAGATCAGAAGCTTCCGCCCAGATTTTCAAATGTGTCTATAACGACTACACAGTCCCCGGTTACTTTCTGCATCACAAGCTTCATGATGTTCTCAGGAAGCGCAACACATCCGCCTGTATAGGGCTTAAGCGGTCCGAAGCAGTGGAGGAATATAGCAGAGCCTCTTCCGGGAGCACCCTCTTCATTGAAGCTGATGTTGAGGCAGTACTGGTACTGATACTCATAATCTGTGATATGCTCGCTGTTGTCCTTTACAAGCTCAGGAAAATCCTTTATATCCACCATTTCGTTATAATGCATACCTTCGCGGTCATCACCTGACCACCAGGTATCGTCGTCTACCTTTACATAAGGAATCTGACATCCCGGGTCATCGGCAATTCCGAAGGCTTTATTGAAGTGGTAGGTGCCTATAGGAGTCTGTGCGCAGCCCTCTTTATGATCCTCATCAAGGCAGAGACCGTTAAGTCCTACAAATCCGGGAGTTGACAGAATCTGTATCCAGTTTCCGCTCTTATCTCTTTCGTGCATTGAAACAGTAGCGGTTGTTTTATCCATGCCCATTCCGGCAACAACGAAAAGCTGCTTGGTGTTTTCGTCCCTGGCAGCATCCAGATTTGTTATCCATTCAGGAGATGGCTGTTCCTTTTGAATATCTGCGTGGAGTTCAACATTAGCCTTGGCGTCCGGTTTAGCGCCGGAAACATCATCTTTCTCTGCGCCGACAATCTCTCTGCGAACATTTGATTTTTCGGCAGTTGTTTCTTCAGCGACCGTGGTCTCTGCAGCAGCTTCTCCGGCTTCGGTGGATTCCTCCGCAGCGGCTGTGGTTTCTTCTGCCTGAGCTGTAGTTTCCGCAGCGGCAGAAGTTTCAGTAGTGCCTGCAGTCGGAATTTCGTTAGCGCCGCAGCCTGCCAGAACAAGACATAAAACAGATGCCAAAAGAATAGATTTTTTCATCATGATAATTACCCTCTGATCAAAAAGATATGTAACAGTTTCAACATAATAAGTTTATCACAATATGAGACAAAACAAGATGCAATTCTTTCGATAATCAACGGAAACTTTAAGTTTTACGGACATTGGTTATATACTATCGATTCCCTACGATATAATCACTATCAACAGTTTGGAAGCTGTGATTGTCAGCTATTTTATTACTGAAGAGGCGTTCAGGTCCTTGCAGGATTCTCCGCCGGCAATCCATATTAACTGATAATAAGCTAAGGAATAGAAAGAATGAATGAAAATATATTATTTATAGAATTGAATGTGCTGTGTGTAACCGTATTGGCTTTGATCCTAAAAAAGGTCGTTTCAGGTTTTAGAAGGAGTGACAGGGTTAATGTTTCATTTACGAGGGTTCTCACAGCGCATATTTTTATGACAGTTTTTATATGTGTGACAGAGCTGCTCAGCAGTTTCGGAGGACTTGGTAAAGATTACAGAAATCTGATCCTGATATCCAGAACCTTATGCGATATAACAGTTTATCTGGCTGTTTACAGCTGGATATCATTTATTATAAAAACTGAGAAACCTTCCTATGAAAGAGATAAAAAGGGAGAGCTTTTCTGGGCGATGCCCTTTGTGGGATTGACAGCATTATCCCTATATTCCCCATTTACAAGGATGTTTTTTTACATCGATGGCAGTGGAATGCTTCATAACGGAGAGCTTGCTTTATTCCAAAAAGTGGTAGTTTACATGACGGCTTTGCTTGCATCTTCCACCTGTTTCAGCAATTCGAAAAAATGTGATGACAGTGATAAAAGAAAACTTGTTGCAAGCATAGCGTTATATCCGGTTCTTCCTTTTATTGCGTCTGTTACGGAGCTTTACATCACCTCCTGTCTGGTGCCTGCAGCGTCAATGCTTATGCTTTTGACCATATATTTCAATAAGCAGGAAATGATGGTCTGCAAGGATCCGCTTACGCAGCTAAACAATAGGACAAGACTGCTAAGGTATCTGGAAGAACGGATGGAAACAGGCAAGAATGGTCTTTATGCCATTATGATGGATATAAACCATTTTAAGGATATAAATGATCACTATGGTCATGTTGAAGGCGATAAGATGATTGTTTACGTGGCTGATTCAATAAGGGCTGTTCTTGATAAGGTTCCGCGAAAAGCATTTCTGGCAAGATACGGTGGAGATGAGTTCATACTGATCGTCAATATGGACTCGGAAGGAGACATTAAAAACCTGATAAAGGCAATAAAAAGGAAGGTCGGAAGTTTCGGACCGGGATTAAAGAAGATACCTTTGTCAATTGCCTGTGGTTATGTTAAATATGATAAGAAATATTGCGATATAGACAGCTTTATTGAGGCTGCTGATGAGGCAATGTACAGGGATAAATACAAGAACAGAAATGATGATTACGATATTATGTTGGGACAGGCCTTGTCGAGCTGAAGCAGTTCGGGGGTTTTGATCATATCTACCATGATTGATTATCAAAAATAAAAAAAGAACACCTGAGTCCAGTAGGGATGGACTCAGGTGTTCTTTTGATGGGACACTATTTAAGTAGATAATTTAATAGTTAGCAACACGTTTCATGGGCTTCTGAACTCTGCGGTTCTGTTTTGACCCTTTAAGCATCGTAAAAGATTTTGAAGACATTCTTTTACGACGTACCCTTTCAACAGGATCGGACTCGGAAACAAAAAGTGAAAGAACTGCATCAAGAATATAGTATCCTATGGATGCAATTGCAAAAAACAGAATAAGATTCATAAATAAATTTTCCATATTATCCTCCCTGCAAAAATATAATTTTCATATTATCTTCATCGCCAATAATAAAAAGAATATAAGCCATTTATGAAATATGTATAAATCTTGTATGAAAAAAGAAAGAATTGGAGGTTATAACACAACAGATAGTGGTAAGGCGTTATTTTGAGGGAAATCCATGAATTAACCAACAGGATATTGTATGCAGAAAGCCAATTGTGAATATTGCACAATTACAAAATCAAAAATTGTGCAAATTTAAAAACACGATTGACAGCAGAAAATCGTGATGTTAGTATACGACACCGTTACAGGTCGTTTGAGACGACAGACAGTTAGTTATCAGAAAGGATTTGTTATGAAGACATTATTCCGTTTTTTAAATGATCTTTCAGATTGTGTACGTTTTGTTAATGAGTACAGATGGGAGAGATAATCCCCCATCAGACATTAAAGATTTATTGCTTATTACAGACAATTTGTTTGACATCGCGGGCATTGCCCCGGCGGTGAGCAGGATGTGATTTAAGAGCTCATTTGTCATGCATACCGTATTGCCAGTATACGTTCCGAAACAAATAGATTCACCACTATAGAAATAAGTACATGATCATATCTCCTCTGCCAGGGAGATAAAACCTCCATAGTATTACGTTTCTTTTCTACCCTTTCAAATATATACTTTCCTTTTATACGTTTTCCGGAAAGTTTTATAGCTTAAATCTTTAGAGGTGAAAAAAGGAAATAGTTATTAATCCATTTAACTATTGTATGTATGATGAGCTGTTAAAGCACTGCTGACAATTTCTGTTTTTATAAAAAGAGGAGCTTATGCAGCGAAGGATTTCAGTATCCTTTGATGCATAAGCTCTTCTTTGATGCTATAATTCAGTTGTCGATTTTAAATACAGAAAATCAACCATTCTAGTTCATGATTTATCAGGGGGTTAATTTTGGAACGGGAAAACACTACATCTATAGTATGGAAATATATAGCCATAGTGCTCATCGCAGTAACGATAGCTCTGACAGTTGCCATGATCACACTTACAAACAGCAAGCTTAAATCCCGTACGGTGGCAGAAGAAACAACAGCTGCAGTGCCGGAGACCATTCAGGAAAGTGTTCCGGAGACTGTTTCAGAGACTGTCCCGGAAACAGAAGCACCGGTGGAGCTTTCTGCAGCGGAAATGGCCATCGAAACAGGCAACAACATGCTTAGTTACTGGACGGATTCAGCTCTGACCAAACAGCAGCTTATAGCCTATATGTCTGATATTACAGACGAGAGCAGTCCGAATTTCATACCGGTGGATCGCCGTATAGCGGTTTTTGACTTTGACGGAACATTGTTCTGCGAGACAGACCCAAATTACTTTTGGTACAACCTTCTGGTTTACCGTGTTCTTGAGGATGAGGGTTACAAGGCAAGTAAGTTTGAAAAAGCAACTGCCAAAAAAATCGTTGAACTCAATGAAAAAGGTAAAAAATCAAATAACCTTCCTATGGACATTGCCAAGAGCATAGCATCTTCCTTTGCAGGAATGACACCGGAGGAGTTTGATGCTTATGTTCAGAATTACAAAACATTACCCATGCCGAGTTACAACGGACTTCTGAGAGGAGACAGCTGGTATCTTCCCATGCTGCAGATTGTTGATTATCTTCAGGCCAATGATTTCACCGTTTATATCGTAAGCGAATCTGACAGATTTATAGTTCGAAGCATCGTGAAGAATTCTCCTCTTAATGTTCCCATGCGGCAGATAATCGGTTCCGACGAAAGCGTCGTTGCCACCGGACAGGATGATGAGGATGGTTTGAGCTATACATTTACCGGTAAGGACAAAATTATCCTTGGAGGTCAGTTCCTGAGAGGAAATGTTAACATGAACAAGACAACTGCCATCATTCAGGAGATAGGAGTGCAGCCGGTACTTTCTTTCGGTAACACCATGAGCGATGCCAGCATGGCTATGTATACCATTACCGAAAATCCATACAAGAGCCTTGCTTTCATGCTCTGCTGTGACGATCTTGAAAGAGAAAACGGAAACACTGATAAGGCCAATGCCATGTATCAGAACTGTGCGGAATATAACTGGATTCCGGTTTCCATGAAGAATGACTGGACCACCATTTACGGCGACAGTGTTACAAAGAAAGTCGGGGTAGATGAAGCCCTGGCGCCTGCAGCATAAAAAAGAGAATCCATACGGATTCTCTTTTTTTGTGATTATTCAAATGCATGAACCGACAGCTCTGTGATATAACCATTGGAATCGAAAGAAGTGGCACAACCGATGGTGCACAGTGAAATATATCCCCCTTCATAAAGTGAACCGTACCGCTGCACAATCTGCTGGGCTGTCATGGGGATCGTAGCGCCGGTATTATAGTCATATTTATAAACTATGGCGTTCTTTCTTACATACATCGGACCTGTAACCAATGTGTAATAGCCATGCTCACCATACTCATCATAGAAAGCTCCCAAAACATCGCAGTTAGGTATCTCGTAGTAGGTACCCATGTCGTAAAAGACCGTATCATTGCTTTGGATGATCTGTACCGGGGTTCCGCCATAGCTCCAGGTCATTTCGTCATAGTTGATCATATCAGCTACCAGGGGACTGTTGTAAATATACTGTCCTATGGCATTGACAGGCTCCTGTGTGTATCCTGTGCTTGCAGAGGGGCTTCCGTCCCATTTGCCGCTGGCATCAACATAGTATCCGTCGGGGGTCCAGGAACTCGTATACATGATTCCGTCGCTTCCGACATAGTAGTTTCCTACCCATTGGTTTCTTGCATAGGATCCGTCATCCTGCTGATAGTACCAGTTTGTGCCATACTGCAGCCACTGACCTGCAAAGGATGTTACTGATAATGCAGCTGCCGCGAGTGCTGTTGCGGCAATGGTTCTCAAAACTTTTCTGATCATTACATACCTCCCATCATATACAAATAAATTGATACCTCCTATTTTAGTTAATCGGCGATATGCGGACAATTATAAAAACAAAGATATTTAACGGCTCATAGTATCAGTCAGATAAATATAGGTAAGATATGTGTTGAAGACTGAGATTATGTTAAAATAACTAATAAAGATGAGCGGTGTTTCATACATAAGGAAGGAACAAAGTCGGATGAAGCGAGTGTGGATTATTTTAATGGGGTTAGCTATGCTGTTTGGATTATTCGGATGTGGAACGAGAGCCATAGGCGGTGAAAAGGCCAAAGCAGATTCCGGAACCTGCGGTGGGAATATTACCTGGACTTACGATAAA
>JAILDF010000043.1 GCA_024689585.1 Oribacterium sp. | reverse complement strand
CTCCGGTATGATAAGTCCAACCTTTTTGATTACTTCCTTACCGGCATCAGAATGCACATAATCAAACCAGGCCTTAACAACCTCACTCTGTGAACTGATTTCTCCATTCGTAGCCATTACAAACGGTCTTTGGAGCAAATAATTACCGGCAAGGATCTGCTCTTCCGTCGGCTCTACTCCATCAATCTTTACGCCGATAACCGTGTCATCTACTACATCTAGCGAAACATATCCTATTGCTCCGGGTGTTGATGCAACCTTCGCAAGCACTGCACCCGTAGAATCAAGCTCCTGGGCATAACTACATTCATCTTCTACTTCCATCAATTCTTCAAAAGCATCTCTTGTGCCGGATCCTGCTTCTCTTCCGATTACGACGATTGGCTGGTCCTCTCCACCAATCCCACTCCAGTTCGTAATCTCTCCTCTGTATACTCTCGCAAGGTTTTCAGATGTAATATCGGATACGCTGTTATTTTTATCTGTGATAACGGCGATACCATCAATAGCCACAATATTTTCCACACATCCACCTGCCTTTTCTTCATCCTTAAGTGCTCTGGATGCATTACCGATATCCACCGATTTGGCTGAAAGTGATTCAATACCTGCACCTGAGCCTGTATATTCTACCGTCACCGTTACTCCGGGATTATCGGCCATAAAGCTTTCTGACATTGCTTCACAAAGTTTCTCCATAGAAGTTGACCCGGCAAGAGTCAAATTTCCATTAAGGCTTTCTCCCTTCCCATTTAAACCACATCCGGTAACAACTGCAGCCAACAAACAAATAGCGGTTGTAGCTGCTAAAAATCTCTTTTTCATAATACAAATCCTCATCTTTCATTTTATTGGTCAATTTATTATTTGTTGCAACAAGATCAGAATAATCGTCACATGTAAAATCTGTTACCCGTCCCAGGTAAATTTTAAGTAAAATCACGCAAATTCATGATTATACAGATACAGTACTCCTCCGAAAAAGCCTATGAAAACTGCAGGATATCCCATAAAGCAAATCAGCCATTCTTTTCCCAGAAGCAATAATCTTCCAATCAATATCCATATTGCCCCGCCAATTACAATATTTAAAAATGTTAACGTTACTAAATATAATCTATTCTTCATTGGTTTCTTGGTCTCTAATCGGTTTATCGCATTCCACAACTTCTTCATATAGCCACCTCCTTGAAGGTATGCTACTAGTACTAAGTAAAATCAAATACCATTATTACGTAAAAACGAAGTAAAAAAAGACACCCTAGCATTTAGCTTGGGCATCCTTAATAAATGTTACGATTCGATATTCTATTTATAGAACGTAATACTTTAATATAAAATTGTTCTAAACAAAACCTCAATTTTTGCACAGGCTATGGTAAGCGCTCCGCTTCCTTTTAAGAAATTTTTTGTTGAATTACATTTTCCAGTTTTGCGATATAAGTTGCCGCGCAGTCATACGCTTATATATGCTTTCATATCCTGACAGAAATTCTGGACTGCCCTGTTCGGCAACCGTCCCGTCCTTAAGCACAACAATATGATCTGCTTTCGCGATGGTTCTCATACGATGAGCAATGATCATAACCGTCTTGTTTTTTATCAGCCTGGACAACGCTTCCTGTATCACCGTTTCATTTTCTGCATCAAGAGAAGCAGTTGCTTCATCAAGGAGTATCACAGGTGCATCCTTAAGAAAGGCTCTTGCTATTGATATCCTCTGTCTTTCTCCGCCTGACAGCTCACTTCCGTTCTCTCCTATATTTGTGTTGTACTGATCCGGAAGAAGCTTTACGAACTCATCACAGTTAGCAAGTCTTGCGGCCTCCATGACCTCTTCATCCGTAGCCCCGTTCTTGCCGATCCTGATATTCTCCATAACCGAATTATTAAACAGCGTTACATCCTGAAATACTATTGAATAATTAGAAAGTAAAGTTTCCGGATCCACTTTAGCTATATCTTCTCCTCCGAGAGTGATCTTCCCCTCGTTCACATCCCAGAATCTCGCCGCCAGCCTTGATATGGTAGTCTTTCCTCCGCCGGAAGGGCCGATGAGGGCAGTTACCTGTCCCTGTTTTGCAGTAAAACTAACATCCTTAAGTAGGTCTGTATTGTCGTCATACTTGAATCCGACATGATCAAATACGATGTCATAGCCATCATTTTTCAGTTCTTCCGAACCTGTCTGGATTTTATGAGAAAGCACCTCATCCAGTCGTTCACTCTGTATTCCCGTGGAAATTATTGCAGCAAAATTCTGTAAAGATATCATCATGGGATCATACAGTCTTGACACCAGCATAAGGAACATGAAGAAAGTGAGCAGGTCTATCTCTCCTTTAGAAAAA
>JAILDF010000219.1 GCA_024689585.1 Oribacterium sp. | reverse complement strand
CATATCACAGGTCATGTTCTTGAACATAACTAAAGCGATATTGGGATTCTCTTTTCCAAGTACCCTCTTCGCCTTCTCGATCATATTGATGAGTCCCTGCCGGGTCATAACGATCTCCACAACCGGGATATCCGTGTACTGTTTAATGATGGTAGCCTGGAGACCTCTGGCGATAATGATATCCGTTCCCTGATTTATGGCCTGTCTTGCTTCCGAAACCGCGCTTTCGGTTTCGATGACCTTCATCATAAAAAGGCGCTTTTTCATTTCCTGTAAGGCGTCGTGGGCAAGGCGGAACAGTTCGTCATTTGGTACAAGCAGGGTTATGTTTGCCATATTTCCTCCGGTTCAATTCGTTTCAAAGTGTTTCACTTTCACTATTGTATCAATCACATACATAGGTTGCAATCGCTCAATCATTCTAAATACAATCATTACTTCAGTGGGCTACCTACGGATACCTTTAAGTCGACCAGGTTCCGTAGGTAGCCCACTGAAGTAATGATGTACGCCTTAGATATTTTTCAGGTTTCTATCGAAAAACTCTGCGATCAATTCCTTAACGGAATCCTGGAAGAAATCTTTTGTACCGTGACCGGCGTTATGGAGTATATAAAGATCTGCCTTGTCTCCCTGACCGGCATCAATGATTCTTTGATAAAAATCCTCGCTGACATCAACCGGTACCAGCTTATCGATGTCTCCGTGCATTATCATCATAGGACACATCTTATCGCTTATAAGATACGGAGAACTTACTTTTTCGGCTCTTTTTATCATATCTTCGTTATATTCTCCTCCCATTACGGCTCCGCCATGGGAGGCTGCAACATTTTTCCAACGATAGTTTGCGGGGTCGGCATTATACAGCTGTTCCTCAAATCTGAGAAGCCATGGTAAATCAACCGGTCCGAACAGATCCACACAGGCCTGTACTTCATCGGATTCGGATGCCCACTCACTTCCATGGAAGTCATCAACGTTCATTCCGGCCAGGGATGCAAGATGTCCTCCGGCTGATCGACCGATGATTCCTATACGTTTTGGGTCAATCTCATACTCATCAGCATGAGCTCTTAAAAATCTGATTGCGGTTTTGACATCGATAATCTGGTCGGGCATATGTCCTTCTGCAGAGCTTCGGTAATAAATGGACGCAACCACATACCCCCTGTCTGCGAGAAATGCCATCTCAGCTACCATGAGATTTTTGTCGCAGCCTCTGTAGCCGCCGCCCGGAACCCAAACTATGCAGGGCTTTGGAGTCTTATCCTCTTCGTCTACGATTCCTGCCGCAAATCTCATTTCACTGTTTCCGTTCTGCAGCATTACAGACATCTCCAGCTTCATGGGATTTCCGTTCAGATCCTTTACTTCACTATAAACTATACTATCCAGGAAATTGATACTCTTTCTTTTCTTTCCCGGTTCTATAACATTTCTCATTATTTTCGATATCCTTTCCTTCAACTATCAAATAGTTTTTTCTTGACTCATAACCAGATTTTGAGGGAATTAGTCATATACAATAGGCTGATTTATTGACTCATATTACGATTTTAGAGATATAGGTCATATAGAATTTATAAGCTAATTGACTCATAATCTATATTTTAGGATATAAGTCCTATATAGATGATGATAAAAGTAATTCCGCGGTTTAGCCGCGGAATTTTTGAACTTTATTACTGTTCATAAAAATCTGTAGAGACTCTCTCTTATTTTATTCCGGCCTTTGCCTTCAAACTGTCAATTATGAGCTGCTGTGCTTCTTCCCACTCTCCCGTACAGTGAATGATAAATCCATGACTTGAGTTAAGGAAGCACTTCATGGTTACCTTTACTCCGGAAAGCATAAGCTTAACCGCATAGTCACCATCTTCAAATCTGAAGTTATCCGATCCTGCAGTTATTACCAGTGCCTCGGGAACACCTTTAATCTGTTCAAAGGAGGCCTTAACAGGACTGCAATAAGGTGATGCCAACTTTTCAGGATCATTCTCCGTGTAGCACTCGTTGAACATCCTTCCTCTTTCGACAGGAATAAGGTTTTTGTCTGCATCCGGCTTGTCAGCAGGGTCTGTCACCATGTCAAAACAGCCATATCCAAGTACCTGGTAACAAAGTTTGAAATCCTTTGTTTCATTTGACTTAATGGAAACCACCGCAGCCAGATTTGCTCCGGCACTGTAGCCTCCGATGGAAATCTGCTCTTTGTCAGCCTTCCACTCTTCTGCCTTTGAGAATACCCATTTTGTGGCATCATAGCACTGATTAACAGCAGTGGGATATGGATATTCCGGTGCCAGACTGTAGTCAAGATCTACAGCTATTCCCTTTAATGCATCTGCCACCTTGCAGGACCATACTTCATCTCTTATTACATGTGGTCTTACAAATCCTCCGCCATGGATATTGATATGAACCGGACAGTTTTCTGTTCTGTTCTTAGCTTTGAATACATAAAGCTTCAGAGGTCCGCCTGCGGTTTCGATTGTAAATTCTTCCCTGTCGCACAGGAGAAGATTCTTTTTATATTCTTCGGTAATGTTTTCTTTTGCAACGCTGTGGCCTCTCAATGCCTCAAGCAGCACAGCTTTTCTTTCTTCACTGATCATTTGATCTACTCCTTGATTTCACTATGTCGGAAAGCTTCATGCCTGTATTACAACTCATCATTCGAGAATTAAATGGTCTTGATTAATGATTTGACAGATTTAAGTGCTTTAAATTCATTTGTCCATATATCTGTATAATGCGCTACA
Organism: Oribacterium sp.; assembly: GCA_024689585.1. Lineage (GTDB taxonomy): Bacteria > Bacillota > Clostridia > Lachnospirales > Lachnospiraceae > Oribacterium. The sequence goes on along the minus strand of JAILDF010000219.1, from coordinate 1,043 downwards.
AGTGCTACATGAGGCATTCCGATTATAAAATTCAGATTAATCTGACATCCTTTTATCCTTTACGCTGCCTTAGCTAGCTTGCTTGCGTTGTTTTTTTTAATGCTTTCTGGATCATAGGTCCAAACAAGCTGTAAACAGTTATAAGAATAAAGATAAGTGAAATAGGTCTTGTGAAGAAAAGTGAATAGTCTCCCTTTCCGTATGAAACACCCATTCTGAAGTAGCTCTCGATCTTTCCGCCCAGGATAAATGCAAGCATGAGCGGTGTCATGGGAAGTCCAAAGTAATCCATCACGATACCAACCAGTCCGAAGAAAAGAACCAGATAAACCGAGAACATGGAGGTTGTTGATGAAAATGCTCCCATGAATGCGATCATAAGGATAGCGCTGTAAAGGTAGTGATATGGTGCCTTAAGGAGCAGAGGGAAATATTTCTTTGTAAGGAGCTCTGTCACAAAAATAAGGATTGCCGAAACAAGTACTGTTGCGAAGATAAGATCTGCAAGCACAGGATTTGTTCTTATGAACATAGGTCCCGGCTGAAGTCCGTGAATGGTCATAGCAGACATGAGAAGTACGGTTGTAGCATCTCCCGGGATACCAAGAGATATCATAGGAATGATGGCACCGCCGACACCGGCATTGTTTGATACCTCTGTGGCCCATACACCCTCATCCACACCGGTTCCGAAAAGCTCCGGATGCTTTGACATTTTCTTAGCCTGACCGTATGCAAGGATGTTAGAAATACCTGAACCCATGCCCGGAAGGAATCCGATCCAGAGACCGATGAACAGTGAAACCACAATTACCTTAATGTTATCTGTAAAGTCCTTAAGTGTAAGTCCGATTCCGCCGAGAGCGCCCTCGTCTACCTTGGGCATCTCCTGGTTGCCCTTAGCATAGCTTGTAGCCACCTGCTGAAGAGCGAAGGTTCCCATGAGGAGGCAGACAACATTGATACCGCCGAAAAGGTTATAGTTATTGAATGTAAATCTCATCTGGTTTGTTACGGAATCAGTTCCTACGCAGGCAAGCCAG
>JAILDF010000200.1 GCA_024689585.1 Oribacterium sp. | reverse complement strand
TAGTTGTCAGGAACAGTGAGTTTCGGATGTTTCCTTATATACTCCACCAGAAGATCCTGAACATTATCGGCATCCTCATACACCGCCTTGGCGTTACCGATCATCTCATATCCTCCGGTTCCTGTGGCTCTGTAGTTCGAAGTCACGAGACGGTATTTTTTACCTTCTTCGAGAGGTGTTCCGTCCAGCTTCCTTAAACGTACAACCCTGCTGCCCACAGGCTTTCTCAGGTCAAAAGCATAGTCCAGTCCTGCATAAAAATCATAATTGTAATGTTCAACCTTCGGCTTCATGAATACATCCGAAATGTATGGCTTTCCTTCTTCATCTAGCTCAAGATACTGTGCGCATCTTTCCAGTGCTTCCTTAAGGATATCCACTGTAACTTCCTTCACCACCGAGGTGTTGGCAAATGTATATGCCGCGTAAATATCCCTTATACTTACACTCTTCTTAAAGCCTATTTCACCGTTTCCGAGGCTGGTGCAGGAAAAATCACACTCAACCGATTCCAGCTGTACCTGATTAAAAAGAGCCGCAACCTTACTTCCGTGAAGAGCAATCTCAAGTTTATTTTCAGGCTCTATCTCTTTGTCAAACTCTCCTACTGTCTGATTCAGCCACTTTTCAGTGCTTTCCTCCAGAGGCATTAACTTTTCCTTAACGGCCTCATCTGTTTCTGAACCTGTCTTAAGAAGTTTTGAAGAAAACTCTGTTTTTCCGTCTTCATCATATTCAGCCTTAAGATATATAAACTCCTCAGCATTGGCAGAAGGCTGAACACTCCAGGTTCCGTAAAGATCCAGTCCCGGAACAGACATATGCTGGTGTCCTGTAAGTATCAGGTCATAATCAAGCTTCTTACACAGCTCACATGCTATATTCTCCCTGCTGTCAGTAAGACTCTTTCCGGTTTTAAGGTCTTCCTCGTATCCGCCATGATATATCAGTATGGTAATGTCACAGCCTGCCTCTTTCATCTCTTCATAAGCCTTTGAAGCGGCCTCAAATGAATCCGTGACCCTGAGCTCCGTAAGATGTTCCGGCTGCTCCCATACATTTACGTAATCTGTAACAACACCTGAGATACCAAGTCTCAGACCGTTCGGAAGAGTACATATAACAAATCTTTTATGTCTTATCTCTCCGCGGAGATCCTCCACATTGGCTATAAGAAGTGTGCCATTCATGGCATTAACATAATCACGTATAACATTGTAGCCGAAATTAAAATCGTGATTTCCCAGAGTATAAAAATCAAGCCCCATGGCGTTAAAGGCTTCAGCCACAGGATGGCAGGCAAACTTCTGTGGATTCTCCAGATAGTTTGTTATAAGCGGAGTACCCTGGAGGCTGTCGCCTCCGTCCATAACAAGTATCTCTTTTTCAACCTTCACTTCCGTTTCAGCAAAAAACCGCTTGTTTTCGTCAATGCTTACGGTTCTGTGTGTTTCAGGCGCATTAGTCACCAAACTGCCATTTTCGATGGATACTTCAGCATTTCTTTTCTGTATATCCCGGGCAACATTTAAAAGCCCGCAGTCTTTTTTATTACCTGTGGCATAATCCACCGGCATTACCTTTCCATGGGTATCGGAAGTAAAATAAATCTCAAAGCTTTTCATTTACAATTCTCCAAAAACCTAAACCTGTTCGATACATGAAAGTATCTCCCGGTCATCAATGTCCTATAGATTCTGTTTACATCATAAATCAGAAAAAGGCGGAGAATGACCTCCGCCTATTTTTTAACCTCTTGTTAACTTTACACGGATCTTCGTACTGATCCACTCTACTATAAGAACCAGCACAACAAGACCGATCAGAATGGAACCTGCTTCATTCCAGCGATATGCATTCATGGCAAAGATGAGCGGCGCACCGATACCACCGGCTCCAACAAGACCAAGAACGGTTGCATCTCTGAGATTTATATCAAAACGATAAATAGCAGTTGAAGCAAAGTTCGGCATAAGCTGCGGAAGGATACCATGAAGTATCTTCTGCCAGGTTGAACATCCCATGGCATCCAGTGACTCCAGGATCTTTGTATCCAGATCCTCGATGGCTTCGATATACATCTTGGAAACCATACCAATGGAGGTCACAGACATTGTCATAAGACCCGCAAAGGGACCGGGACCTGTAACTCTGATAAACATAAGTCCATATACGAAGGCAGGCACTGTACGTATGATCATGATGAGGATACGTCCGATAAATGCAACCGGCTTTGGTGTCAGATTGCTGGCTGATAAAAATGCCAGGGGGATCGAAAAAATCGCACCCACAACTGTACCCATAAAGGCGATACAGATAGTCTCCACAAGGAGGTACGGAACGCCTTCCTTTGTAAGATTGAACAAAAGCTCCTGATCCGGGTGAACTATACCGTTCAGGATGTTAATGGCCATTTTTCCGCCATTTGCGCTGGCGCCTGAAGTTTCCATGGCACCGAGACTCCATATAAGAAGTCCTATAACGATAACTGCGATAGCAAGCTGCCAGATCCAGTCCTTGGGGCGGCTCTCATATGCTTTTACAATTCTTTCATCCATACGAGCACCTCCTTAAACAAGCTTCTTACGCGCATAGCGGCTTACAGACTCAATTATAAATACAGTCACAAAAAGCACCAGGAGGATCATTCCGACATTGGGATACTCTCTCCATCCAAGCTGCTCATTAAGAATGAGACCGATACCACCGGCTCCAACGTAACCGAGTACTGCAGCGTAACGGACATTACCCTCAAAATTGTAAAGGCTGTTTGAAAGGAATGCAGGCATTACCTGTGGAACTATGGCATGAATAAAGGCTTCTGTTCTGTTAAAGCCCATAGCCTCCATGGCTTCAAATGCTCCCATATCCACAGTCTCTATCTCTTCATACATGATCTTTCCGATATAGGAAAATGAGAATATAGCAATAGCTGTGGTTCCGGCTATGGTTCCGAGACCAAAGATAAATGTTGCGATAAGGGCGCTGACAAGTGTAGGCAGTGTACGTACGATACTGAAAATAAGTCTCATTGCCGCAACTACTATACGGTTTTTACAAATGTTGGTGGAGGCCAGCATTGCAAACGGTAAGCAAATTATAGATCCGAGGGCCGAACCGAGAAGAGACATCTTAACTGTATCCAGGATCGGATTAACTATATTGCTGAAATATCCATACTCAGGCGGAAACATTCGACTAAGTATTACAAAAAACTGATTTCCTCTTTTTGCAAGTGTAGCCGGATCAAAGCCTGTTACTCTTATGGAAACATAACTCATAAGAAGTACGAGGATAACATAAATAGGCGCCCTGGAACGCTTCTGTTCAACAGTTTTTCCGTTATCCAGAGTATATTTCTTAGGAGGGAATATCTTATCGTAAATACTCATTCGTTATCCTCCCGTCCTCCCTTGTAGATCTTATCGAGGACTTCCTTATCAACCTCTGATGCAGGTCCGTCATAAACGATCTCTCCGGCATTTATACCTATAACTCTTGAACAGTACTTAAGAGCCAGGTCCACATGGTGGATATTGATGAGGATACTGATGTTCATATCCTTATTGATACGTGTGAAATCATCCATAACCTGATTTGCGGTTACCGGATCAAGGGCTGCAACCGGCTCATCCGCGAGGATTATCTCAGGATTCTGTGCAAGGGTTCTTGCGAGGGCAACTCTCTGCTGCTGACCTCCGGAAAGCTGGTCTGCACGTACAAATGCCTTGTCAAGGATTCCAACCTTATCAAGAGCCGTGAGAGCCTTCATCTTCTCATCCTGGTTATAAATTCCGAAAACAGAACGGTACCAGGGCATATCCGGAACGAATGCTGTAAGAACATTATTGATAACAGTGGTACGTGTAATAAGATTGAATGACTGGAAGATCATGCCGATTTTTCTTCTGAAACGGCGAAGGCTCTTTCCCGAAAGAGTCATAACATCGGTTCCGTCCACAGTAAGCTTTCCGCTTGTTACGTCATGCATACGGTTGATGGTACGGATCAATGTTGACTTTCCGGCACCTGACAGACCGATGATGGCAACAAATTCTCCCTGCTCTATATCGAGATTGATATGCTTCAGACCTTCATAGCCATTTGGATATCTTTTTCCTACATCCTCAAACTTAATCATGCTTATTTCCTTTTCCTGTTATATAAATGATTTATTTAACCCAATGTTCCATGTGAATGTTTAACTCGTTAAGCACTCACATCTAATATCGGATAAAAAATAATAAATAATTAGTAGAGCATATATTTTTTCATTATGTCCTGCCAATGGGAAATTCCCACGATACTTGATTTAACATAGAAAGAAAGTCCGCATGAATGCAAGCATTCTGCGGACTTTCCGAATTGTTAACGTGTACCGCTTCTATCAGTTCTGACCAAGACGAAGTTCCTTAATAAGATTCTGAGCATCACGAGCAGAATTGTAGTCAGCATCATTAGCCTCTACATAGCCCTTGTGGCTGTAGATAGAGATGATCTCCTTACCCTCTTCTGTGCTTCCGATGTTGATCATAGCCTGCTTGAATGCAGCCTTGAAATCCTCATCCATCATAACGTCAGATACTCTTGAACCTGAGATTGTGTCATTGTAGATTCCCTCTGTAACACCGATAACATTGGTGTCATCCCATACGGAATTCTCCATTGCATACTCAGCATTCCACTTCTCAACATAGTCACGACGTGCATCAGCATATGTGCAAAGTACATCGATCTGTCCCTGAGCAAGACGTGCAAAAGCTGTACCATATGAATCACACTCTACAGCATGTGTGAGATCTGTGATGTTCTTTCCAAAGTTCTTCTGGATCCAGAGTGCCGGATAAATGTAACCTGCTGAAGATGTAGGTCCCATTACACCCCAGTTAAGACCGTCAAGGTCTTCCCATGTAAGCTCTTCGCCGTTGTTTACCTTCTCAGCAACAGCCTTACCGTTGTCTGAAGGTCCTGCAATGATAAGTGCGCGGTAGAATGTTACCTGCTTATCAACTGCCTCTGTAGGCTTCTGATCGTTCCAGTCCTTAGCACTGTCACTGTCGATTGAAAGTCCGTCTCTTGTAGCTGTAAGAAGAACCTCTGCGTCCTGATCATAAAGAACGTATGTACCGCCCGGGATAAATCCGATATCGATTGTTCCGGCAGCAAGTCCCTCACCAACAGCCTCATAGCTTGTTCCTACTGTGATGTTAACATCCTTGATGTTGTAACCAAGAGGAGCCATCTCCTTCTTGATCATCTCCTTAAGAGGCTCTGTAGCTGTAACGATCTCGTCCGGCTCACGTGATGGAACGAATGCAACGTTAAGTACCTCGATGTCCTTTGCATCTGCAGGTGCTTCTACAGCTTCTTCCTTCTTCTCTCCCTCTGCTGCAGCGGTTGTCTCCTGTGCTGCCTCTGTTGCTGCCTTTGTTGCTTCAGGTGCAGTTGTTGTTGATCCGCAACCTACAAGTGCTGATGCCGCAAGTAAAGCAGCCATAACTAAAGAAACAGATTTTCTCATTCTTCTCCTCCTGGCTTGAAGCGTTTAGCTTCGTATGAATTTTTACAGCGTTTCCGCTGTCTGTCCAAAAACCTATGAAAGTATATCCGAGGTTTTTGAATGTGGCAATACATTACACAACAATTATATATAAAATTTGAAAGTTTGCCATAGTTTTTAGTTATGTATTGAGGGAAATGCGGGAAATTGTTAAATGGTACAGAAAATGCAAGGGACGGGTGACGGGCCACGAAGTTGAAAGAACATCCGGCGCCTTATGTTCGCCCCATATGCACTGACGTGCATCTGGTTCGTACATGAGGCGCCGGATGTTCTTTCAGTTCGCAGCCCTAGCCCCCATCCCTTGCATTTTCTTCACGTTTTCGCAATTGATTATATTAACAAATTTTATCCACACATTTTATTTGTCCACATTGTTATCCACAATTGTGCAAGTTCTTCCACATTTTGTGTGGAAGAAAACTCAAATTTTGCTGTATTTCATCTTTTTTTAGCCTGTATTTTTGATTTATCCACATTGCACAGGCTATTCCGTAGAAGCATACAAACACATTAGATATGTTTCAGATAGAGCCGGAGGGCATCCATTTATATGCGTCTTAGTTCAACGTATAAAAATGGATGCCCTCCGGCTCTTTCACTACAGGATATCCTTGTAACGGCCGAGGAAGGCCTGCATGCGTTCGTTTTCGGAGTTGAAGACTTCTTCGGCGGAGCCTTGTTCGACGATTACTCCGTCGGCCATGAAGATGACTTTGTCGGAGATGTCTCTGGCGAAGGACATTTCATGGGTTACTATGACCATGGCGATTTTCAGGTCCTTAAGGGACTTGATGACCTTCAGGACTTCGCCGGTAAGTTCAGGGTCCAGGGCACTGGTGGGCTCATCGAAGAAGAGGACCTTTGGATTAAGGGCAAGGGCTCTTGCGATGGCTACTCTCTGCTGCTGCCCTCCGGAAAGCTGAAACGGGTAGTAATTTGCTTTATCACTTAATCCCATCTTTTCCAGAAGTTCCATTCCGATCTTCTCGGCTTCGGCTTTTGATTTTTTCTGGACATTTATCACCGCGTCAGTAACATTCTGCATTACATTCCAGTGTGGGAACAGATTGAACTGCTGGAAAACCAGTCCGAATACGGAACTTACTTTTCTTATGGTTTTTTTATCAGCATATGCTGCCTTGCCGTTGGGATCATTCTCGGCAACTACGGTGTCCTCATATTTAAGTGTACCTGCATCCATTGTTTCGAGAAGTGTCGCACATCTTAAAAGTGTGGACTTTCCGGAACCGGAGGGTCCGATGATGGATACTATCTCACCGTCTTTTACTTCAAGGCTTATATCTCTTAATACCTGCAGATTACCGAAGCTTTTTTTCACATGCTTCATTTCCAAAAGATTCATTTTATTTTCTCCGTTATTGAGTTCATCGACTACTATTTGTCTGTTTAAGGGCCGAAGCTTCTTATCAGATTTTTACAAAAAATCCAGCTCTTTATTTGTAGTAGTCAAGTTTCTTTTCCGCCTTATCCATGAGGAAGGCCACTACGAAATTGAACACATAGTAAAACAATCCCGCAACTATAAGAGGTGTCATGGAGGTCTGGCTGGAGGATAATGCCTTTGCCTTTGTGAACATTTCCATTACGGAGATAGAGAAGGCCAGGGAGGTATCCTTAACAAGTGTTATAACTTCGTTGGTTACAGACGGAAGTATTCGTTTGATAACCTGTGGAAGTATGATCCTCACAAAGGTCTGGAATTTGCTGTATCCGAGAAGTGTGGCAGCCTCGTACTGCCCGACAGGCATTGACTGTATTCCTGATCTGTAGATCTCCGCGAAGTAGGCAGCGTAATTGATTATAAAACCAATATAAACAGCAGAATTTCTGTATGTGGGACTAAGCTTTATATTAAAGAGATAGTAAGGTCCGTAATACACAACAAAAAGCTGAAGCATAAGAGGTGTGCCCCTCATTATGGATATATATATCTTTGTTATGCTGCTGATAATGTTATTCTTCGACATCCTTCCAAAGGCTATGACAAGTCCCAGCGGAAGACTGAAAAGAAGTGTTATCAAAAAAATCCTTACCGATACGGCAAGTCCTTCCAGTAATTCTATTATTATCTGTGAAAGAGCCATGTTTTCCTCCAGAGTATTTCCTATAATCCGTTTCTGTCTGATTATACATAACGCTTTAGCTCAATGCAATGATAAATCGTTAAACCAACAGCATATCTGCCAACCGGCAGGGACGGTTCTCTCCGGTAGGGACGGTTCTCCCCGGCGAGAACCGTCCCCCCTGGTTTTGATCATAAATCAAAAAGCAGATGCTGTGGGTTTATCCCACTGCATCTGCGTTATCGTCATCAGCCTGACAATCCGTTTCGTCATCAATGAATTCAAGATTGCCCTGCATCCATATTTTCCCTTTAAATCTTCTTCCCACAGCCGGTATACCTACCAGATCCGACTCATTGATGGCAACATGGAAGATACAGTCATTGCAGCTGATCTTCATATCCACCACATTTTCATGGGTATAAACATTTTCCTTTACTCTGAGAGAAACTATCTCTCCAAGGATCGAATATATATCACACTCCACACCCGTAGGCATGAAGGTTGTTTCTACTATACTGTACAAATCCTCTGTAACTATACGCTGATGGAGCTCGTTAAACATATTGATATCCGTTTCCGTAAGGGTATCAATTGCTTCCTGATCTCCCTGCCTTGCAGCCTCAAACAGTCTTCTGCGTTCATTGCTTTGTCTTTTTACAGCTTCCGGATCCTCTTTCTTCTCTATGGGCAAAAGGATCTTTCCCTCGCTGGCAAGACCGGTAAGAAAAGCTTGTCTTGCTTTGACGCGCATATCCATTTTCTGGAGTTCTCTGAGCTGTACTGAATTGGTAATATAAAAAATAAGTGTTATTCCCGATTTAAAGTCTTCAAGTACCCCTGCATAGGTTTCTTTTTCCAGATGTCTCTCCACAGATCCAGCTTCTGTCAATGTTCCGTCATAGGATCTCATATACGGAAAATAATAATTCCTGTGGAAAACACCGTCGGGTGTTCTCTCTCCCACAACCGCAATACCCATGGAAGGCGCCACCGGAAGCTGGTACTGCTCAATGACGGAACCCTCGTTACCATTGATGATAAGAGTCCTGTACTTTTCATTTACAGCACGCTCCAAAAGCGGCTCAAGCTGCATGTCCGTTTGTATTTTTGAAAATCCGATCGTTTTCAGAAAATTATGCATCTATAACCCCTTTAGACTGCAATCCGAATAATGATATCTTTATCCATAAACATTAACGCTTTCCGATAGGGTAAATATATACCTGGCCAATACATTGCCGTTTTCATTCGGAAACGTAATCGAATTAGATTTAAGATAATAAACAGGGAAAGCCAGGTGTTAAATACACCTGACTTTCGTATATTACTATATCAGTTTCTTAATTGCAAGCAATCTCAGAATCCCTGCATCAGGCTATCATAATACCTGCTGATACTCCGTTTACCGGATCGGCAGCATTACACAAATCCATCTGCAAACAGTAAGATTATACCAGTCCCTGAGCGAGCATTGCGTCAGCAACCTTCTCGAAACCTGCGATATTGGCACCAACTACGAAGTTGCCTTCATTGTCATATTTCTTAGCTGCAGCTGCAACGTTCTTGTAGATATTTGTCATGATGTCCTTAAGCTTTCCGTCAACCTCTTCGAAGGTCCAGCTGAGTCTCTCAGAGTTCTGAGACATCTCAAGAGCTGAAACTGCAACGCCGCCGGCATTAGCTGCCTTAGCAGGCATGAAGAGGATCTTTGCTGCAAGGTAAGCATCGATGGCATCTGAATCAGATGGCATGTTAGCACCCTCTGCAACTGCCCAGCAACCGTTGGCAAGAAGCTTCTTGGCATCCTCACCGTTGATTTCATTCTGTGTTGCGCAAGGAAGAGCGATATCGCACTTAACGCCCCAAGGTCTCTCACCCTCATGGTACTCAGAACCCGGAACTCTCTTAGCATACTCGCTGATTCTTGCTCTCTCTACCTGCTTGATCTGGCAGAGAACATCGAAGTTGATTCCGTTAGGATCATAAACGTATCCGTTAGAATCAGAACATGTAACAACCTTTGCTCCAAGTGCGGTTGCCTTCTGGATAGCATACTGTGCAACATTTCCCGAACCGGAAACAACTACTGTTGCTCCGTTAAGAGACTTGCCTGCTGCCCTTACCATCTCGTCTGTGATATAAACAAGTCCGTATCCTGTAGCCTCAGGTCTTGCAAGTGATCCACCGAAGCTGAGTCCCTTACCTGTGAGAACACCCTCGTAGAGGTTTGTGAGTCTCTTGTACTGTCCGAAAAGGAATCCGACCTCACGTCCGCCTACACCGATATCTCCTGCAGGAACGTCTGTGTCCTTACCGATATACTTGAAAAGCTCTGTCATGAAGCTCTGGCAAAAACGCATAACCTCTGACTCTGACTTTCCGTGAGGATCGAAATCAGAACCACCCTTGCCGCCGCCGATAGGAAGACCTGTAAGAGAATTCTTTAATATCTGCTCGAAGCCAAGGAACTTGAGAATTGACTGTGTAACTGAAGGATGGAAACGAAGACCTCCCTTGTATGGTCCGATAGCAGAGTTAAACTGCACTCTATAGCCAAGATTTACATGGTTTACACCCTTATCATCTGTCCAGGGTACTCTGAATGTGATGATTCTCTCAGGCTCCACAAATCTCTCAAGGAGAGCATTCTTTCTGTAAACCTCTTCGTTCTTCTGAACGATAGGATCCAGAGAATCAAGAATTCTCTTTGCAGCCTCAAGGAACTCCGGCTCATAAGGATGTTTAGCTTTTAAATTTTCGTATACTTCTGCAACATAAGACATAAGATTTTCCTCCTTCAGGAAATAC
>JAILDF010000148.1 GCA_024689585.1 Oribacterium sp. | reverse complement strand
TATTTCCGATAGTGCTTTCTCCGGATCCGGAATGATATGAAGGGCATTTGAGATGATAACAGCGTCAAAGGACGCATCCCCATACGGAAGATTCGTGGCGTCTGCAATCTCAAATGTAAGATTAGCCGGATACTCTCCTTTTTTTGCCTCTTTGATCATCCCATCCGAATAATCGGTTGCGATCATCTTCCTTGCATATTCAGCCGTATGCTTGGCTAACAGTCCCGGACCGGTCGCAATCTCCAGCACGTTCTTGTCTTTTATGACCTTTGGAATACGATTGTACATGAAGCTGTATATCTTCTCATCCATCTGCATTGCACGTTCATAAATCGGTGCATACAGGTCCCATATCTTTTTAGTCATATTCCCGCCTCTTTTCTATTTCTTTTGAAATATGTCACCCAGAGTTAATTATGGCATCAACAAATTGGAAATCCATCTTATGATGCACTTCCATGTCCTAACGCTGACTCCAGTTCTTCAATGCCGTGCGTATGCCCATGTTTTTCTTCACTGATCACATGAACATGATCGTGAGTATGCTCTATGACATGTGTATGCGTAGAGCCATCATGCGTATGCGTTATCGTATGAGCGTGTGCATGTTTATGACTATGTATCAACGTATCCCTCACGATCAGAACAGTTCCTGCGATCATTATTACCAAAGCCACGATAAACACCGCTGTAAATCTTTCCTTTAAAAAAATCGCCGAAATCACAACTCCGATAAATGGTGCTACAGCATAGTAAGCACTCGTTTTTGCAGCTCCCAGGGTTTTCTGCGCCCGAACATATGTAAATATACTGAGACCATACGCAATATAACCCAGAAGCATTATAGCCGCTATATACATAACTCCCGGCATCGCCTCACCAAGGATCATCGCTACCATGAGTGAACCCATCCCTGAACCAAGGCCTTTTATGGTCACTATCTCATATGTACTTTTTTCCGATATCTTCCTTGTACAATTATTCTCAAGTCCCCAGCAGATGGTCGCACCTATTACAAAAGCAGAACCGATTGAAAAAGAAAAGCTTCCCTCTCCTGAGAATGAAAGAATTATGCTTGCGATCGTTACTAAGGATATGGCTCCCCACAGTCTGGAAGATATTTTTTCTTTGAAAATGCCAAAAGCTATCAATGTCGTAGCAACAATCTCAAAATTGCCAAGAAGTGATGCATTTGCAGCCGTTCCAAGTTTCACTCCCGCCATCAACAGGATAGGTGCTATGATATCCAAAGCGACCATTGCCAGGGTGTATGGTACGTCTTTTTTACTAAGGCGTTCATCAGAAGGTTCTTTTTTGAAATGGAAAATATACATTAGTCCCACTCCGGATCCGGCTCCAAAGTATAGGAAAGCCGCCATGAATGTCGGCGGCACATCACTAAGCAACAACTTTGAACAGGGTATGTTGACTGCATAAAATAATGCGGCAAGTATGGCATATATAATTGCATTCAGTTTTTTATAATCCAAGTTGATCTCACCTCGTTATCATGTCCTACAAGTTTTTTCATCTATGCCCTTCTTCATTTCACTCCCTTATGAGATCATACATATGAAACTTTTCCTCACAATTTCTAACTCGGTCAAGCTCCATCCCAAGGTGCTCGTACCGCGCTGCTTTGTCCTTATCATCAGTATCAAGTATGACAGATCGCTGGATCGGATATACTTCACAAGTCCAAGATCGGCCTCGTTGTACTCATAATCATAAAAGGCATCTGCTATCTGTTTTTGAAATCGCTGCGACTTCTTCTTTATTAAGTCCTGTCAGTTTTATCATGTCATCACCTATCTTGCTTTCCTATTCATTCATCATATTGGATCTTTGATTCTGTCCGGAACAATCCAGTAATCACACATCTCACCACCTGTAGCAAGCGTCTGTTCTCTGTGAAGTACTCCATGCGATAATTCCGTAGTCAGGTAATCTATGTCACAGCAGACCGGGAGCACCTCAAGAAATCCATTCTTCCTCGCAAACGACTCGATCGGACATCTTGTAAAGTGATAATAGCTTCCGTCCGCATGTTTATTCTCATCAAAATTAAAATCCCATGTTTTTTCCTTATATTCAGGATGAGTGTCTGCCCAATCCTGCATAGCATGGAACTTTATTTTTGCTGCTTCCATATCCCCGGGGTTATTCAAATCCTTGCCGCCCATCATCTTTCCTACCAATTTACTCTTCATCCATTTTCGGATCATTCGGATTTCCGTATTCATTGATATACATTGTTCTTTTCCTCCTTAGTATTTTGTGGTGCGTAATCTTCGGCATTCTCAAACACAGGGAGTGGCTTTTCTCCTATTGGAAAAATGTACATATCCATGCTGCCAGCGCTGAAGCTGCAGGAAATATCACAAGCAACTTTAACAGTTGGCTCTTATCCTGTCGTCTCATGAAAAGAATTCGGGACAGAATAAGAATCAGGCTACTGCCTACAAAAATCTGAATCGGATAAGTAAACAATACGCTTTCAGATATTATCATGCTAAGCATAGTAATGGCTCCTACCGGCGGCATATACATTTTAGAAAAATAAATAACGGTAAGCATTCCACATGTAGCAACTATGGCTGCAATCGTAAGAGGAAGCCCTAATCTGATAACAAAGATATATCTTGATATCACACCAATTATGGCACAAAGAGTAATCACTGCCACCGTTTTGACCGGTATATTTCTTGTTTTGTTTCCTGGTCTGGAAAACTCAGTAAATGCCACAAGTAACGGAGGTGCCACGACAAATCTATAACCTATTCTGAATGCAGCACCGGCAATTACTGTCACACAAAAGATTCTGATAGCAGTATCTATCATGTCATCTCTGGAACTCAGCATCACAGGAACATATTCCTCATCTTTCCGAATTCCCTGAAACAGAAAAAAGTTATGGAACAATATTACAAGTAATGTCAGAATAAATGCGGCTATCGGATACACTATACTTGTTGTCTGCATCATCACCGGTAGTACTATTGCTGATACAAATGGTGCAAATGTGGTTCCCGAAAACATAAAAAGCACTTGGGCGATTGTAAATGCCAGAATCACTTCGATATACGTACTAAACGGAACGAATCTAACAATGCAAACTCCCATTATCGCGCAGCCTGTAATAAGAGCTAACATACGCTTTCCGTTAACCTTCCAGCTTCTCTTTTTTGCAACCATGTATCCAACTGCTAATGCTGTTATCTCAGGAAATATTATCTCCTTCTCATGTAATACCTCTGCAGAAAGTGTCATCAAAGCAACTAACAGAACAGTACTTAAGTACGGTATAAATTCTTTAATCTCAATATTTTTCATTATCAATTTATGTATTCCTTTAAGATACGCTCAAATTTTTTCTATCCTTTTAATCCCCCACTAAATGTACAGTCATGTAGTCATGTTCTACAGCAGGAAGGAACTTATTTATCACATCATCCGTACGCATCTTCAGGCTGGCTGTATTCACACATGGATGACACCCTATATACTCATCCCTCAGAACATCCTCGTCGATCAGAAGCTGTACCGCATGATCTTTATCATTCATCAGACCCATAACGCTGACAGCCCCCGGTTCTATATCAAGATACTTCAGCATATCCTCCGATTCCGCGAAAGAAAGTCTTGCAGAATTTATCTGAGAAGACAATTCCTTTGTCTTAAACTTCTTATCTCCGGGCATCATCAAAAGATAAAACGCTGTCTTCTGTCGATTGCACAAAAACAGATTCTTGCACATCACAACATCCATGATTTTGTCTATCTCCTCGCAAGCCTCCATTGTTTCCGCATGCTCGTGATCCATTCTTTTATATTTTATGTCCAAAGAATCCAGAAAATCATAAGTGCGTACCTCTCTTGGCAAACGCCCCTCAACATTCTCAGGTCTTCCATCAAATAATTCCATCGTATTTCCTCCATCCCCACTTCGAATCCTTATATATCAAAGTACCGTATAACTCTGCTTTTTTATCCCAATCTTGAATAGTACTCCGCTGCTTCTTCGTATTCCCTGTCATCCTCAATATAAACTACAACAGGATTATGTTCAGCATCTTCCTGCACTTCATAAAGTACACATTTTTTTGAATGATCAAGTTCCTTCTTCTCATTTACCGGAAGCATGGCAAAGTATTCTTTTCCTTTAAAAGTAAAATACTTATGTACACCATAATCTGCCGATGTTCCGTCCTGAAATGAAAGTGTAACAACAATATCCTCTAATTTCTTTCCTCTAAACTCCATATATGATTTCTCCTTTGCTAATGCCTACTATTCTACACGAGATCAGAAATATATAAAACACGAATATCAGTACATATGGAATTTGATATCCGGTACTGTACGTTATAACACATCGACGAAAATATACAGATTTGCCAGAGGGATGCAAGACTCTTTTTATTATATGGTCTGAAAACAGACAATATGAAAATCTTTTGGGCTGTGTTATGATTCTAAAAGCTTAGAATCCCAGGCTAAGCCGGTACTACCTGTTGGTTTTGTCGTACTGACTTTATTCAATAATAGAAACCGGATAGATCTGCATCTGTATGTCAGAGATAAACGGCGAAAAACATGGGTTTATAGAGGAGAACCGATCGGATGAACGATAGAGACCTAGATGATTCACAATGGAATAGTTTGTTTGAAATGGCGAAAGATTATGAAGAACAGGATGACTATGAGGATTATTACGAGTCATCATCAAATATCACTGAACCTCCGGCCATAAAGGAGTTCAAAACTCCCGAAGAAGCACTGAAAGCATTGTTTGGTTATGATGATTTCAGACCGGGTCAGAAGGGAATCATAGATTCCATTCTTAAGGGGCAGGATGTATTTGCGGTTATGCCCACAGGTGCCGGTAAATCCGTATGCTATCAGATTCCGGCAATGCTTCTGCCGGGAATAACACTGGTCATCTCTCCGCTTATTTCTCTCATGCAGGATCAGGTGAAGTCCCTGAACGAAGCCGGGATACCTTCTGCTTTCATAAACAGTTCCCTTTCCAGAGGTGACTTTTATGAAACCTTACGCAGTGTAAGAGAAGGTGCTTACAAGATCATATATGTGGCACCGGAACGTCTCATGACAGATGAATTTGTGAATCTTGCAAGATCGATCCGGATTTCAATGCTTACAGTAGATGAAGCCCATTGTATCTCCCAATGGGGCCAGGATTTCCGTCCAAGCTACATGAAGATCGTAGAGTTTGTAAAGCTTCTTGATGAGAGACCGATCATCAGTGCGTTTACGGCAACTGCCACAAAGAATGTCAGGGAAGATATAGTCTGCATCCTGGGACTCAGGAATCCCTATACTCTGGTTTTGGGATTTGACAGAGAGAATCTTTTCTTCCAGGTGGAGAAGCCCAAAGACAGAGATAAATACCTTTTGGATTTCATTGCAGACCATCCCGGTGAAAGCGGCATCATTTACTGTTCCACCAGAAAGAATGTAGACAGTATTTTTGAGATGCTGTTCAAAAAAGGAATATCCGTTGGCAAATACCATGCCGGTATGAACCCCTCAGACCGAAAGAAAATGCAGGATGATTTTGTTTATGATTATACAAGTATCATTGTTGCCACCAATGCTTTCGGAATGGGCATAGACAAGTCCAATGTAAGATTTGTCATTCATTACAATATGCCCCAAAGCATGGAGAACTACTATCAGGAGGCCGGAAGAGCAGGAAGAGACGGACTTGAGTCAAAGTGTATTCTTTTGTATTCGGCGCAGGATGTAGTCATTAACAAATTTTTGCTGGAGAAAAAGGAAACAGCCGACATCGATCCCATGGATCTTGAAAACATAAGAGAACGGGATAATCAGAGACTGCAGTCCATGGAAAGGTACTGCTATACCACGGAGTGCCTTCGAAATTATATACTTAAGTATTTCGGGGAGCAGCCAAAGGAGCCCTGCGGTGATTGCGGAAACTGTCTTAGGGAATTTGAAACCATCGATATGACCGAGGCCGCAAAAAAGATCATCAATTGTATTTACGAGGCAAAGGAAAGATTCGGAAGAACTATCATCGTTGATGCCGTATTGGGAGCAAAGACCGCAAGATTAAAGCAGATAGGTGCAGATAATTATAAGTCCTACGGAGTTCTTTCTTCATCAAACAAAAGTCTTCTCCTGAGACTGGTGGAACAGCTTATCCTCGAAGGTTATCTTCAGCTCGGTGCATATCAGGTTCTTAAAATGGGGGATATAAGGAAGCTTAAAAATCCCGAGACCAAGGTTCTTGTGAAGATCACAGATGAAGATAAACGTCCGGCTGAAAAAACCAAGGCTGAAAAAAGATCAGTTGGAATCAGTTCACTTACATCCTCCGGCTTTAAACTTTTCGATAAGCTTCGTGAGCTCAGGCTTGAGATTGCCCGTGAAGAAAACATGCCGCCGTATATCATTTTTAATGATAAAACCTTGATAGAAATGGCTGTTAAGGTACCGGCCAACCAGCGGGAAATGCTCGGAGTTTCAGGTGTTGGTGACAACAAATATATGAAATACGGGGAACGGTTCCTTGAAGTCATAAAAGAGTATACAGACATATATCCCGATCTTCTCACCGACAGGGTTTCACCGGAACAGGAAACAACGGTTTCCGTTACCAAAGTAAGAAAAAAGGAAACCAAGCAGGAATTCAGTCTTTTTCCTGAGGAAGCTGAAAACTACAATTATGACGGATATAAAACGGTATCGGAAATTCGCGATGAGATGAACCGGATATGTGAGCGGGAAAATATCAAACGGCTTCCTGCTACCAGACTCACAGAGATTTTGCTGGAGGAAGGCATCATATCAGGTGATTTCGAGTCCGATGACACATATTCAAAAATACCGACAGAAAAAGGAAAAAATCTCGGTGTGATCGTTGAAGACAGGATCAGTCAAAAAGGCAATGAGTACCACGTTCTGAAATATTCGCCTGATATACAAAGTATTTTGGTTCAGCATTATGTTGAGCTACCGGGAATACTCTCTCATACAAATTTGTAATAAATTCACGGTCTTGTTTAAAATAAAAAGTGTCCTCAGGCTTTTTCAGCCTGAAGACACTTTTTAAATTTCAGTGTTATTCGGATTTTCAGCAGTTGCTTATCGGAAACTAATGATATCCTTCATGTGACAGTAGCACCACCGCAGCCTGCAAATATAAAACCTGAAACGGCACAGGCCAATAAAACAGTCAGTTCTCTCTTTTTCATAATTCCATCCCCATAAACACATTTTTTCCGTCTATATATGACTTATTCACTTATCATATTATAAATCCCGTTTTCTATTCCTATCTCATCACAGTATGGAATATTTTATGGCATGCGTGTATGGATTCAATGATTGGATAGATCGGATAAATGTGTATCATTCCCTCTCCCACTATGAGTTCATTGGATACATCCTGATCCAGCATACTGAACATCTTTGTTACATCCGGATACAGAACCTCATCAGTACCGATAAATACCGTTACGTTCTTAATTCCTTTCAGATCACCGTAAATAGGACTGACCTTCGGATCATGAAGGTCCAGGTCTCCTGCCCAGCGTTTTGCGATAGATATAGCGGAAGCTGCCGTGATCAAAGGATCCTTTGGCTGATACTGTTTGATCTCTTCGTTTTCCATGGATATATCCACCCATGGAGAAAGCAGGATCAGCTCGTCCGGCATGCGGATACCTTCTGCTTTAAAATGTTCTGTCAGGGCGAGCGAAAGTCCGCCACCGGCAGAATCTCCCATAATAATGATCTTCTTCTCCGGATGTTCCTCACAGTACTTTTTATATACCGGCACTATAAGGTCGAAGGCCTCTTTATAGGTTCCGAAAGGAGCCAGTCTGTATGCAGGCGCAATAACGTAAGCATTTGTTTCCTTAACAAGCTTTTCTATAAACATCCAGTGAATAGGAATGAAATCATATCTGTAGGCTCCGCCATGAATATAGAAAACTGTATATCGTGATACGCCCTTTTCATTTACATAAAAGATGCGGCCGTTTTCATTATCCTCATATCTTGTCCCTATATTTTTAGGAGCCGGAGACTTTTTTTCTCCTGCCTTAAGAACTTCAACCATTTTCTGTTCGCTTTCCTCCGCTGAAAGCTTTGGCCAGAACTTAAGAAGATCCCTCACGATTTTTGCACCTAAACTTTTTCCCATATTATATTTTCCCTTTCCGGTTTTTATTTTTATTTTCAGACACTATGTATCTTAATTAATGATAACACAAAACCGGAATCCATATGTTTCAGATTCTTTTAAGTTTTCTACGCTATGATTCCTCATGTAAAAACTGAAACAGCTCCAAAATATACATGTATCCCATTGATACGGTTTTGGAGCTCATGCAGCAAAATCAAAACTGATTTGCATTTTCAAAAGAAATGAGGATATTACCATGAAGAAGAAAATACTTATGCTTATGGCAGCATCTATGCTTGCTGCAAATGTTGTTGGGTGCAGTGCAGGAACAGAAATCCCTGTCGCTTCATCCGAAGATACTA
>JAILDF010000133.1 GCA_024689585.1 Oribacterium sp. | reverse complement strand
CGCCGACAAAACGCTTCTGTTTACCATTGCCCTTAGCTGTATCGGGGTTATCTGATTCATCACCGGAATTTTTTACGGATTTACCGACACCTGAAATAGAACCGGCGCTTGCAAATACGCTTTCAGCATCGGGATTTCTCCGGAGGTACTCTACCTGATAATCGGTATAGCCACCTTCGTATTGAGATATATGACCGTTTCCTTCAAAGGAGAATATCCGGTTCACAACACGGTCAAGGAAAAATCTGTCATGTGATACTGTGATGACTATTCCGTCAAAGTGGTCGAGATAGTCTTCCAGGATGGTCATGGTGCGGATGTCAAGGTCATTGGTAGGCTCGTCCAGGATCAGGACATTCGGTGCAGACATTAAAACCCTCAGAAGATAAAGGCGGCGTTTCTCTCCACCACTCAGCTTTTCAACCTTCATGTACTGCTGTGAAGGTGGGAAAAGGAATTTATCCAGCATGTTGCCGGCGCTGACGAGACCATCGGTGGTATGAACGTACTCCGCGATGGAGGTCATGGCATCGATAACCCGCTGAGTGCCATCGAGCTCCTCATTTTCCTGGGAAAAATATCCTATCCTTACAGTCTGACCGACGCGGATCTCTCCTGAATCGGGAGTCTCCCAGCCGGTGATCATTTTTATAAGTGTTGATTTTCCGGCACCGTTTGGACCGATTATGCCGATTCGGTCATTACGAAGGAAGTTGTAGGTGAAATGATCGATTAAGGTTTCACCGTCAAAGCCTTTTGTTACATCATCTATTTCGATGGTTGATTTACCGAGACGGGTCTTGATGGAGCTTAGCTTGATTTCTTCCTCTTCTGTTGGTCCGTGCATCTGAGACAGCTTTTCGTAACGCTGCAGGCGGCCTTTTTGCTTTGTGGTTCTTGCTTTGGCGCCGCGCATTACCCACTTAAGCTCGTTTCGGAGAATGTTCTGACGGGTACGTTCCTGAGCACGGGCGATATCCATTCGCTCTGCCTTTAGCTCCAGATAGCCCTGATAATTGGCCTTGTAGCTGTATAGCTTTCCCTGATCAAGCTCTACTATACGGTCGCATATCTCATCAAGGAAATATCTGTCGTGGGTTACCATAAGAAGGGAACCACGGAAGCTTTTGAGATATCCTTCCAGCCATTCGGACATGGCTCCGTCAAGGTGGTTTGTGGGCTCGTCAAGGATCAGTAGATCCGCCGTTGATAAAAGAGTGCTTGCCAGTGCGACACGCTTTTTCTGACCTCCCGAGAGGGTACCTATCTTCTTGTCATAATCATTTTCACCGAGCTTTGACAGGAACTTTTTCGCTTCCGTTTCCAGATTCCAGACATGCTCCTTGCCCTCATTGTCATGGAGGATGGCTTCAAGTATGGTGTCCTCCGGATCGAATTCCGGAGTTTGAGGAAGGTAGCGGATAGAGAGGTTTCTCCGCTTTGCTATATTACCCTCGTCAGGCTCCTCTATTCCCGCAGCAATCTTCAAAAGCGTTGATTTTCCGGTTCCGTTAATGCCTATGAGGGCCACCTTTTCACCCTCCAGCATGGAAAAGTCGGTATCCTCAAAGATCTTTCTTTCTGTATATACTTTGGATAAATGTTCTATAGTGATGATGTTGTTTTGTGCCATGTGTTATTTAAGACTCCAATAAAAAATTCCTTCCTTCAGCTCTCTTTCTATAAAGCCGATTCCGTATAGATATTCCAGCAGACTGTAGGTTTTGGTCACAGTCATTTTATATAGGAAGAACTCGTCGTCGTTCTCGGGAGGGCGGGTGAATTTGTATATCTTCTCCGAGATTTCATGGGTGGTTAGACTGTGATTTTTTGCTGTATGAACAGATTCGTCCCGGCGATGATTCATTGCATCATTTGAGGAACCCGTTTCTGTTTGGCTAATGCTTTTCAAAAGGTCTCTCACATCGGTTGTCTTGCTGAGATAGCTGAATACAGTCTTATCCACGTCTCCGCTTATATCCTCGATTATCTCGCCGTGGGAAGGGATGATGGTCCAGTCGTGACATTCTTCTTTTATATGCTTTAGGGAATCAAAGAATCCCTGCAAAAGGTGTTCGTCGGGATAGGTGGTGGCAACGATGGGGGAAACTTTATGAATCAGCTGATCCGCTGTGAAGAACAGTTTATGCTTATAGTCCTTAAGGCCCATCTGTCCGTAGGTGTGACCCTTCAGCGGGAAGGCTTCGAACTCGTAGTCTCCGTACCGGAACACATCTCCCGGTTCCACATCATTGTAGGGAAAACCCCAGATGGCAAGAACCCACTGGCCGTGCTTCTGTACCCGGTCGGAAACATTGCTGAAAGCTTGCCATACTTCCGGAGTCTTGTCAGGGGTGATGCCGCAGGAATATAAAACTTTTTTCTGAGCCTCCACTGACTCATCACTTACTTTGTAGGCGAGACAGTCATAGGGATGGCGCTCTTCCATCCGGTTCATAAAGAGGCGTGCTCCATTCTTGGCGAACCTGCCTGCCAGACCGCAATGGTCATGGTGTCTGTGGGTGAGAAAGACATCGAGCTTTTCAGGGGAAATATCAAGCTCCAAAAGTGCATAGGTAAGCTTTTCCATGCAGGCATCATTGTTAAATCCGGTATCGATCATGATACTTCTTCCGTCATGCACGGATTCCTTCCCTTTTATGATGAAGATCTGTATTTCGCTGACGCCCTGCTCAATGGTTCTGTCTGTCAGGGTGACTCTGTAAATTCCCGGTAATATTTCTTTTGAAAATTCAAGTTGTTCCATGGTTATCACCTGATTTTATTATGCTATCAAAGGATTATAGCAGACATTACCGGGATTTCAATGCAAGATAATGGAGACTCGGTTCCTGAACCGTCTGATATTGACGATATAGATGTTTCGAAGGGAACATTTGCTGATGTTGGTAAAGGAATCAAGACTCTTGTAGATATTGATTTTGACGAGTATCGCAGAAAGAATGACAACAAAATGGTAAGACGTAATGTAACTCTTCCTAACTGGATGAACCGGCGTGCTGAGCAGGAGCATCTAAATGTTTCCGGATTTTTACAGGATGCTTTAGCAGAAAGATACGCGTAATTTATGACGATAAATGTTGTGATATTTAAAAATGTATAGATGAAGCTGTATTTACTGATTGTGTAGAAAGAAAAGAACAGGATGTGAACCAAGATTGGTCACATCCTGTTTTGATCAGGTATTTCAAAAATCTGTTTTAAAGCCTGCTGAAAAAATTTTCACTGAACTTTGGTATAAGTATTACGGTTATCCAGATATAAATCCAATGTTCCGTTATCGTAAACTTCCAGACCTCTCTGTCCATTTCCCCATTCATCAAAATACATGGTTTCTTCAGTACATGTGAAATTAAAAGTCTGATTATCCATGAATACGGTTATGTTATCAGGATCCTTTCTCATAAGAATGATGGTTTGTAATTCAGGATTAATGGTGTAATAGTTTCCTACACCTTCTTGTAATCCGTAACTGAAGGTATATACGCCATCAACATTTGGTACACTTGCAGGTGTCAGATAGTTTCCTGTTGTTCCATCATCATTTATATATATCCAACCGTTTGTTGAATCTCCAACCCAGCCTGCGGCTAATGAAGTCATTGCCATGGAACAAAGGATTCCTGTTGTTGCGATCAAGCACTTTAATTTGTTATTCATAAACATTTCTTTCTCCTTGTTGTGATAACTATCGATATGCAAAGAATACATCAAACCTTCTTATTTAATCCATTAAGTTTTTAATCAAATTTGATTTGCTTTATGTTTAAAAGCACTACCGCTGCCAATATAAGCAGAATTCCGGTTCCTGATAGGAGGGTCAAAGGTTCGGAGAAAAACACTATTCCGATGAGGGTGGCAACCAGAGGTTCTATGGTGGCGAGGATTCCGGCTTTACTTGCTTC
>JAILDF010000130.1 GCA_024689585.1 Oribacterium sp. | reverse complement strand
TTTCCATTTATTTCCTATATCCTTAAGGTCTTTGAGTCCCCTGAAAAACAGATAGCCGGAAACCAGGAAAAATCCCGGTACTGCTGCCTGGCCGACAGCATTGGACAAAAAATTCTCAACATGAGCCGGGATTCCCGTCAGGCCCGAAAGATCAATGTTGTTATAATCTGCCGACTGGATCATGGTGAGGAGTATAGTGTTATCGTCAGCAAAATTTACCGAATGGATAAGCACTACAAGGATACCCATTATGAATGTATATATGTAAACTTTATTAGAAAAGTAGGTTTTTTCCAAGATTTCTCCTCTATTAACGTGCTTTGGGGAGCTTTAATGTCTGACATACAGATGCAGATCCAATCGGCTCCTCGTTATAGAAAGCATCACAGTGAATTGTTACGAACCATTTAAAGCCGACGGCCCCGGGATCAAAGATCATTGATAGTACTAAAAAGGGCCGCCCGGGAATGGGCGACCCTTCATTACTACCGTTAAAGTAAACTAACGAATCATCTGATGCAGGAAATATCAATATTAGCCATCAGATCAGAGGGGGAGCTCCATCTGCTTATTCACACCTGCACGATGCTCTTTATATGCTGCAACCTTCTGATTGATTCTTGTTGAAGTGTCAAGAATCGTTGATATGGACATATCATGATTGAGGCTGTCAATGATAAGCGCGATATACTTTGCCATATCTACGCTGTGATACCATGGCTTTGTGAGAAGCTCAGGCTGCTGATAAATAAGGTTTGTAGTATAAACACCGTTTAAAGTGCCGCTTGCATAGGCCTGATCAAACTTATTGAAGCCTGAGGTAAAGAGTCCGAAGGTACAGCATGCAAATACACGCCTTGCCTTTCTCTCTTTAAGCTCCTTGGCTGTATCGATCAATGATTCACCGGAGGAGATCATATCATCTATGATGAATACGTCCTTGCCTTCAACATTGGTACCAAGGAACTCGTGGGCAACTATCGGATTACGTCCGTTAACTACCTGCGCGTAATCACGGCGCTTATAGAACATACCCATGTCGATTCCCAGAACGTTGGCATAGTAGATGGCTCTGCTCATTCCGCCTTCATCCGGGGAAATGATCATCATATGATCCTTGTCTATATCAAGATCGTCTATGCTGTGAAGTATGGACTTTATAAACTGGTAGGAGCAGGAAATATTGTCGAAGCTGTCTCTCGGGATAGCATTCATTACTCTCGGATCATGTGCATCAAAGGTCAGGAAATTCTCAACTCCCATCTCATGGAGCTCCTGAAGCATGATGGCACAATCAAGGGACTCACGTCCGTTACGCTTATGCTGACGTGACTCATACATAAACGGCATGATAACATTGATCCTCTTTGCCTTTCCTGTGGTGGCAGCTATCACTCTCTTGAGATCTGCATAATGATCGTCCGGTGACATATGATTTACCTGACCAAAAAGACTGTAGGTCTGAGAAAAATTCATGACATCTACCATAAGGTAAAGGTCAACACCTCTGACAGTCTCCAAAACATTGGCTTTTCCCTCACCTGAGCCAAATCTCGAAACCTTTGACTTAACAATGTAACTATCCTTCTGATATCCGCTGAAAGCAATGGTTTCCTTATGCTCACTCTCACGCTGTGCACGCCATTTTGATAAGTAGCCATCAACAGCCTGCCCAAGAGGCATGATGGAATCAAGCGGCATAAGTGCAAGCGGTCCAACAGGAATACGCTCAATAAACTCTGAAGTTCTGGAATCTGGCATTTCTTTTCTCCTCCTAATGAGAACTGTCCCTTAACAAACCCTCAAAAACATGCAAACACTATCCATGTTAACACATGTCTTTAATATATGTCGGCAAATTATGGATTTTTATACATAATCTCACACATAAACATTAGATAAATTACTTCATGTATCGAAAGCTGTCAATACAGTCTTTGGTCATTACCGTACAGCGGGATGATCAAATAGTCGGATATTATGCGGGAAGATACCCTTTCCGAGTACGAATCCCTTATGGTATTGAGGCTAAGATTGGTAGAAATGATGACAGATTTATGGAAAACCATGCGATGATTTAGTACATAAAACAGTTTTGAAGAAGTATAGCTGTTATTTAATTCTGTACCAAGATCATCTATGACCAGAAGGTCACAATTGAGGATTGCTTCCTGCATATCCTGCTGTTCCTCATCATCACCCTTCATAGCTTTGGAAAAGCTGTCGAAAAGATCCGTACTTGTCAGATATATCACTGAATGGAAGCTGTCCATAAGGGCTTTTGCCACACAGTTTATAAGGAAGGTCTTTCCGGTTCCGGTATTTCCCGTAAACATCAGGTTTCCATGGTTTTTGTCGAAATCCTCCACCCACTGAAGAAGAAGCTTTCTGTTCTCAGCCATATATTCCCGGTTGGTTTTTCCGTCAGCAAGGATAGGAACTCTGTCGTCATATCTGTTAAGATCGAAATAGTCAAAATTCTGGGTTTTAACTATCTGATCTATATTGGACTGCTGATAGAGATATTTCATCTGCATCTCTATAAAACAGTGACATTTCTTACCGTTTATAAATCCTGTATCCTTACAGTCGGGACAAACATACTGCATTTCCAGATAGTCTGCCGGGTAACCATTCTTTACAAGCACTTCCTTTTTCCGGTTTGATGCATCGCTTATGAGAGATTTCAAAACAGCGATTTTTTCTTTCTGACCGTCTCTCATAAGATGGAAAGTCTTTATAGACTCCGAACGTACAAAATCTTCCAGAGTCTTAAGCTCCGGAAGTTTTTCGTACGCTGTCCTACGGCGGTTTTCAAGCTTTCTGTTGTTTTCCATCCGCCGATCGTCATAAACCCGCATTATTTTGTTGTACTGTGCATTAGTTAGTGACATTCTTCATCCTGTTAAGTGTTCTTAAGTTTACTATGCTATCGTAATCAATCTCACGCTGCTCAAGATTGATAAATTTGTTTGATTTTCCGGAAGCTTTTGATGCAGCTCCGGATACCTTTTTCTTGTTCTTGCCGTCCTCTATGGATTTTACAAGTTCTGTTGCCTGTGCGACCGTAACAACTCCCTGCTCATGCCAGTTTATGGCAACAGCCTGCATATACTGATATGTGGTCTTTTTGGCGCTTGCACAGTACTCTATAAGAAATTCTATAACATCTGAAGACATCTTCAGCTCTTTGTACATAAACTTCAGAGCTCCAACCTGGCGAACGCTCGGCAGTGTGGGAAGCATCTGTCTCGCAAAATATAAGATGCTGTTAAATTCCTCGTCTGTCTCTACATCATCAACCGTGCCCTGAAGAGTCTCCATCTTTTCTTCAGCTTCCAAAAA
Organism: Oribacterium sp.; assembly: GCA_024689585.1. Taxonomy (GTDB): domain Bacteria; phylum Bacillota; class Clostridia; order Lachnospirales; family Lachnospiraceae; genus Oribacterium. The sequence continues at coordinate 1,954 of JAILDF010000130.1, read as the reverse complement.
GTCTTCCTCGGTTATGGCAGCCTTTTTTGCTTTCTTTCTTCTGACAACTTTATGCTCTGCCTCGTCCTCCCTTTCCTGATCCTGAAGGGATCCGGAAGAACTTTCAAATACGCCCTGCTTTTCCCAATATCTCAACGCACGCTCAATATCCTTATCGGTGAGATTCAGAGCATCTGCAGCCTGCTCCTTTGAGAACTGCTCCCCCCTGTGTCTAAGCATGAACAAATAAACTTTTATGTAATCTCCGTTTGCAGTCCCAAGATACTTATCCAGAAAATCATCTGATATGCATGTTACATGAACTGCAAGATTATCTACTATACTCGTGCCCATCTCATTAACCCCCAAATGTAAATGAAGAGTATTATGGATCTGTTAATGCAGCCATCTTCCCTACTGCCCGGCTGCGATCTCACGTATCTCCCCTTCGGTGAACTGATATTAGCATACTAAAATTTGTGCTTCAATAAGCCTAGTCCACAACTTTATCCACCAAAATCATCCACATTGGTGTGGATAATGTGCACTACTGAATTGTCAAGTATCCACTAATTTTTTATTTTGTTTATAACCTCTTTCCAATGTGCAAAATTCGAGCATTTTCAAATGTCAATCCCCCCAAAAGATGTATTTATTAAATACAATCAGGGGTTATCCACAATTTGGCGGTGGATTTCCGTGTTTTTGTGTGGAATAAAAATTATTTTTATTTTGAAAATCGCTTATTTTGGCTTCTAAATGGTCATTTTTATATTAAATTTTAAGCATTTTTACTATTTTATAACTGATTTTGATGAGTTTTTAGTCGATTTTGAACATTTTGTGGAATTATTTATTATTTTTATAGGTCGATTGATTTTATCTTTTGTCGGAAAGTTATTTTTATATCAATTTAATGGATTTTATAAGCGCCGATGTGTTTCGACCTAACAGCGATACCAAGTGGGACGGTTCTCTCCGGTAGGGACGGTTCTCGCCGGAGAGAACCGTCCACCATGGTATGGAAAAAGACCCGCGCCGGTACCGGCGCAGGTCTTCATTAATATACTGTCACTTCTCTATAACCGCACCCGGCAGCTTCAGGAGGTCTTCTCCAACCTCATAGATATTGCCGGCACCCATGGTTATAAGAACATCGCCCTCCTTAACTCTTTCAAGGAGGAATTTCTCGATATCTTCAAACTCAGGGATGTAGTAAACATTTGTGTTCTGCTCAAGCATATGCTTTCTGAGATCATCAGAACTTATACCTATGGTATTCTTCTCTCTTGCAGCGTAAATGTCAGCAAGCACTATCTCATCCGCCTGGCTGAGGGCTCCTGCAAAATCATCAAGGAGTGCCGCAGTTCTGCTGTAGGTGTGAGGCTGGAAGGCGATCCAGAGCTTTCTGTGAGGATATTTCTTTGCTGCCTCTATGGTTGCAGCTATCTCCTGAGGATGATGAGCATAGTCATCGATTATTGTGAAACCGTTGACTGTTCCCTTTTTCTGGAAGCGGCGGTCTGTACCTGTGAAACGCTTAAGGCCTCTCAGTATGTCATCCATTCCGATACCGAGCTCACGACAAACTGCAATGGCTGCCATGGAGTTATAGATATTGTGCTCTCCGGTAACTCCAAGCTCTACCTTTGCGATCTCTTCTCCCTTATAGAATAAGGTATAGGTAGGATGGGCAAGCTTGTCATAGCTTATGAAGTTTGCAGTATAGTCGGAACTCTTGTCATGTCCGTAGGTGATGCATTTGCACTTAAGACCCTCGGTGAAATAGTCAAAATGCTTAATGTCTGAGTTTATGACCAGAAGTCCGTCCTCGGGAAGCTTTTCGGCAAAGAGCCTGAAGCTGTGTCTGATATCATCTATGTCCTTGAAGAAGTCGAGGTGGTCTGCTTCAACATTGAGAATGATCTCAATAGTCGGGAAGAAGGAAAGGAAGGAGTTTGTATACTCACAGGCC
>JAILDF010000024.1 GCA_024689585.1 Oribacterium sp. | reverse complement strand
GGATTCTTTTTGGAAAACAGATCCACTTTTATAAGCTTGCTGGCCAACATAGCCAGTGGCATCAGTGGACAGGAACAGCAAAACACAAGCAGATTCCTTGTATGCAGTGGTAAATTAAGACAAGACACTATCAGTATCAGTATCCATATAACTACCGATGCCATAATGAACGGAAGTCCTTTCTTCTGTTCTTTTGCAATATCAATTCTCAGTTCATCAATACTCATATGGAACTATCCCCCATTTACTCTTTTTAGTTCTTACCCTCAACTATATCTTGTTTTCTATATTATCAACAGCGCAAATCTCTTCAGAAATTGGATTACTGCACTTTATGCAAAAGCGAGCTCCTTTAAATATAGCATATCCATCACTGATATCAACAGTTCTCCGTGTTTTCTGCCATTAAGGGTCATTCCTCCTTTATCGGTCATACTTAAAACTCCTATTGATTCGGCCCTTCGGTTAGCATGTCCATGTTTCCATGTCCATATCCCTACTATGACCTCTACTGACTTCTGCATGTTCAGCACCGCCTCGTTTCCTTGTACGGTGGTTACTCCTTTCAGAGCATTTCACACAGACCTCCCTAGGTACCACACGTTTCTTCCTTCAGATTCCACCTCGCGGCTGACACCCTTGCCTTCGGCTATATCCTTCCCACTACCGGGTGGATTCGGGACTTTAACCCGTTAGAAACGTGCGCCGCTAGGCGCACCACAGAAAGAAAAACTTTCCTATCTGGAAAGTACCCCTTTAGAACCATACAATTCTGTCCATCGCAAGGCTCCAAATGTGTCCATTAAAACATTGCAAATCTGTCAGCTTATAATACCATTTGTCAATATAGTTAAATTATGAATAACTAACATTTTGTGATAGGTAAATTATGATTATTTATCCGGGTTTGAAAAGTTAATGATAGTAGAGGATATCGATGCTTGGTGTCCTGCGATCCGATCCAAAACGTCCATAAGATCCTCTAAGAAACGAAATTTTATCGATCCTTCAATCGGTGTGGCTGCTATGGGACTGTCTCCGGATTATTTTTCAAAGGATTATAAGACTCTTGGCTTTCTGTTTGAGTCTTTATGTATCCGTGACCTAAAAGCTTATTCCGCAGCAGACGGCGGCACTATCTCATATTATCATGATAGGTTTAATCTTGAAGCAGATGCAGTCTTGCATCTCGAAGATGGACGCTATGCTCTGATTGAATTTAAACTTGGGCAAACAGAAGTAGATATCGGAGCACACCATTTATGTGAAATCGAAAGACTGATTGATGAGCACAATAAAGAAGATCAGCAATGCCCTTTACGAAAACCTGATTTAAAGATAGTAATAACCAGCACAAAATATGGTTATAAGCGCGAAGATGGCGTATATGTTATTCCTATTGGATGTTTGAAAAATTAAGCACAAATCGTAATCCATCGTTACGTACATTTTCATAATCCACCAGATAGTGATCCATGCTTGCACCTCCTTCGGACCCTTTTCAAAGGGATCTTCATTTTCATCTGTCTTCGCATTGAAAAAGGACGCATGAAACCGTACTTCTGCGTCCCGGATAGTTGCCTATCAAGTTTTCGGCACTGAGATGATATTACTGCATTTTTTTACCTGATTTTAATAAACAATGAACCTTCGTCAAATTAAAAATAACGGAATAAGCAATAACTCAAACATTAAACCATTGGCCTTCCATAACTCAATGATCAACTTTTAAAAACCTCAGTGCCCGGATTTCTCCGGGGAAAACCCCCGGGAAATTTAGATATCAACATCAAACTCTACGGTCTGATTGTAGCGGTCCAGAGCCAGCTGCAGCTTAGTGATGCGCTCGTCTGTTTCCTGGAAGTCTTTCTTGACTAGCCCCAGATCGTAGTTGATGTACAAATATTCCGGAACGCCCATCCGGGCGGAGATCCGTTGCATGGTGCGGGTCTTCGGCTCCTGACGACGCATCCGGTCCAGCTTATCCTTTAATTTGGAGAGCTGTGCCATGCGGATCAGCGCCATGTCGATGGTGAGTGTTTCTCCCATTACCTCGATGGTGTTGCTGCAGTTGCTGACGTTCACTGCATGACGGATTTTCAGGATCTTGTTGTCGATCTCGGCCAATCGCTCCGCCACTTCATCGTAATGGTAATCCGGGATCACCGGCTCCTCATCTGCGGAAGCACAGTAGCTGCAACCGTTCTCTTCCTTGAGGAGCCAGTACTGCTTTTCTTCCGTCAGCTGACGGATCATCTTATGTGCAAATGCGCTAGTCATACGTTCCATGTTTGTACCTCCCTGTCATGAAAATCTCAATCACTTTGTGAAATCAATGTACCTCCCTGTGATCGAATTGTCATTGACGACAAAGTTGAATACATGAAAACGTGCTAAAATAAACTTATGTGTACCCGTTATTATCTGGAAAAACAAAATCCGGCTATTGCCAAAGTCATAGAAAAAGCCAGCCACTCTGTGTTACTGGAGCGCTGGATGAATAAGTACGGGAAGCCCTTCCTTATGGATGGTGAAGTACGCCCTACGGATCTGGTGCCGGTGATCGCTGCCAATCAGAAAGGAGACCGCTCTGCCTTTCCCATGAAATGGGGCTATTCTCTGCCCAACAGTAATAAGCCCATCGTCAATGCCCGCAGTGAGACAGCTGCTGTAAAGCCTTTATTTAAGGACGATTGGAAGAGTCATCGCTGCATCGTGCCCGCTTCCTACTATTTTGAATGGGAACATATCAAGATAAATGAAGATCAGACGAAAACCGGACGGAAATTCATGTTCCAGCCCAAGGGGGCCACGACCACCTGGCTGTGTGGCATATACCGCATGGAGAATTCTCTGCCGGTCTTTGCGGTACTGACCCGGGAGCCTTCCGAAGAACTATCGCACTTCCACGACCGCATGCCGCTGATCCTTCCGGAAGAAATGATCGATAACTGGATAAGTCCCCAGGCAGTGCCTGAGGACTTACTAAAATACGCTTTAACCGATATGGTCTATGAATCAGAACAATAGCAATAATGCAGCCGCTGCTGCGCCATCGTCGCCGCCTGTATATTCTCCAACAGAGTTTTCCCCCCAGCCGGTTCCGGAATAAATGGTTCCGCTGCGATAGGCTCCGACACAGCTTTCGCCC
>JAILDF010000089.1 GCA_024689585.1 Oribacterium sp. | reverse complement strand
TCACGTGACTGTGTCTGCTATGTCAACTCAGAATCAAAGACCCTTGAAGATCTCGATGTCCTTTGACTCCTCTGTTAATGTAACGATAGCCTTCTTTGTCTTAGCTGTCTTACCGAAACGGAGACCTCTTCTCTTTGTCTTACCGTCAGCGTTCATTGTGTTAACAGCCTTTACCTTTGTTCCCTCGAACATCTTCTCAACGGCCTCTTTAACCTGAGACTTTGTTACTTCAGGATTTACAAGGAATGTATACTTCTTGGATGCCATCTCGCCCATAGACTTCTCAGTAACAACCGGACGAAGAATAACGTCATAATACTTGATATCTGCCATTATGCGTATACCTCCTGGATCTTCTCAACAGCTGCCTTAGTAGCAACTACTGTCTGGTACTTAAGTACGTCATAAACATTGATTTCGTTAACACCAGCTGTCTTAACATCTTCGATGTTTCTTGCCGAAAGAACAGTGTTCTTATCTGCAGAATCAAGAAGAACGAATGCCTTATTAACCTTAAGAGCATCAAGCATAGCCTGGAAGTTCTTGGTCTTGATCTCAGAGAACTTGATCTCATCAACTACGATAAGCTTGTTCTCAGATACAGCATTGGAAAGTGCAGACTTAAGAGCTGCTCTCTTTTCCTTCTTGTTCATTGTTGTTGTGTAATCACGTGGTGTAGGTGCGAATACAACTCCGCCGCCCTTCCACTGCGGTGCTCTGATAGAGCCCTGTCTTGCATGTCCTGTTCCCTTCTGTCTCCAAGGCTTTCTTCCGCCTCCTGAAACTTCAGAACGAGTTAATGCTTTCTGTGTGCCCTGACGCTTGTTAGCAAGCTGAGCAACAACTGCGAGGTGAAGAAGGTGCTCGTTAACCTCAACTCCAAATACGGAATCTGCGAGATCCATCTTGCCAACTTCCTTACCCTGCATATCAAATACTGATACGTTAGCCATCTATATGTTCCTCCTTTCTTTCGTCTCAGGCCTTTACTGCTTCTTTAACAGTAATAAGTGCCTTCTTAGGTCCCGGTACAGCTCCCTTGATAAGAAGCAGGTTGTTCTCTACATCAACCTTAACGATTGTAAGGTTCTGTGTTGTAACCTTTACAGCACCCATGTGTGAAGGCATTGCCTTACCAGGAAGTACTCTTGAAGGTGTTGCAGATGTACCGTTAGAACCCTGGTGACGGTGGAACTTGGAACCGTGACCCATAGGTCCTCTGTGCTGGCCATACTTTCTGATAGCTGACTCGAATCCCTTACCCTTTGAAATAGCGGTAACGTCTACCTTGTCACCCTCAGCAAAGATGTCTGCCTTAATCTCATCTTTTACATTGTAGTTCTCAGCATCCTCAAATCTGAACTCTCTGAGGAATCTCTTGCAGGAAACGCCAGCCTTGTCGAACTGACCCTTCTGAGGCTTGTTAACAAGCTTCTCTCTCTTGTCCTGGAATCCTACCTGAACTGCTGCGTAACCGTCATTCTCTACTGTCTTAACCTGTGTTACAACACAAGGACCAGCCTGAAGTACAGTTACTGGAATCAACACGCCATCTTCGTTCCAGATCTGTGTCATTCCTACTTTTGTCGCTAAAATAGCTTTCTTCATTGTTTCTCCTTTCTACAGCGGAGTCCGATATCTCAGACTCATTCTAGAATCATTACTTGTTCTTCATTTTGATATCAACGTAAACGCCTGCAGGCATCTCGAGTCTCTGAAGAGCATCCATTGTCTTCTGGTTAGGACTGATTACGTCGATAAGTCTCTTGTGAGTTCTCTGCTCGAACTGCTCACGTGAATCCTTGTACTTATGTACAGCACGAAGGATAGTAACAACTTCCTTCTTTGTAGGAAGTGGTACCGGTCCGGAAACCTGTGAACCTGTCTTCTTGCAGTTCTCCACAATCTTTGCAGCTGATTCGTCCACAAGTGTGTGGTCGTAAGCCTTGAGTGTGATTCTCATTACTTGACTTGCCATAAAAAAAGTCGCCTCCTATCGGTTATTTGACGATAAGTCGGTGACTGTACATTAACTGCATGCGAAACAATCGTGAGATGAAAGTTTCCCTGCATCAAAATCCATTTGCTGTGTAATGGATTAAATTGTAGTACAGTGACCTGCCGTCAGTTTCTAAACTAGACATTCGCTCCATGAAGTTCTCTTATATGCCTTATACTTGGTTGCCGTATCAGCTCTCAGGCGGAACCCGCAGGTTCACTGGATCTTTTCAGATAATGCTGTACGGATCTTGGCTTTCGTCCATATAAGTAATCTTCATTTCTTCGCTATCATGTCACAGCGAATACTAAGATAACACACGCTTTTTTATATTTCAAGCGGTAATTTCGAAAAAATGTATAAAATCTTATACATTTCCACTGAGCCGTGCGTATCTTTATTAATGTACCGCGCGGCAGGTTCACACCCCGCCGTGCGTGTCATATATTAACACCGGTATTCTTTAATTGCAACAACTTTTTTCAAAAAATGCCAACGGGGGCGGTTCTCGCCGGCGAGAATCGTCCCTACCGGAGAGAACCGTCCCCGTTGGCTCAGATCTGAGATCAAAAAAAGAAACCCGGCATCGGTAACCGGGTTTCTTCTTATATAAACATCATGTTAATCAATATCATCGATATCAGGTGAAGTTGCCTCAAGTACAGAGAAGCTTCCCTCGATGTTCTCCTTCAGGGTTCCGTCAGAGTTTGTTGAAACCTTGTTGCCATCTGAATCCTTGAGGTTCTTCTTGTTCTTCTGAACAGAACCGCTGGTGGAAATTACATAATCTTTTCCTCCAACGTTACAAACCATATACTTGCTGTCTGAATCTGCACACTGAAGCTTACCGTTGTAATAGAGGTAACCGTCCTTTAAGCCTGTATAGCCTCTTCCGTTTGTCTGTGCATAGAAGGTGATACGGTCGCCGTCAGCCTCTGTCATGGAGAATCTTCCGGTCTTTACAGAACAGTCAGACTTGCTTGATCCGCAATAGTAATAATGAGTGGTGCTGTCGTTTTCTGTACAGCCGAGCTGCATTCCGTATACCGGATTTCCTTTTTCATTGAACAGATATCTCTTGTTGTTTACGGTGCAAACCTGATAAGCATTGCTGTTTCCTGCTGCAACATATCCTGATGGCTTAAAGTAGAAATACTCAACATCTCCTGTTGCAAGATCCTTATCGAAGGAGCCTGAACCTGATGACTCAAGAGGACCTACTGTTGTGTACCATGTTCCGGATATCTGCTGTCCCTGCTTGAAGTTTCCGTCTGTCTTTTCAGCGAAGAACATGTAACCTGCGATTTCAGGTGTTGTATCCTTAACCTTGGCCCAGCCAAGCTGCATAACACCATTCTCATCAAAACCGTACTTTATACCGTTAATGGTCTTTACGGTAACATTCTCACCTTCAGCAAAATACTTCTGTGAATTACTTGTGTTAAAGAAGAACCATGCATAGGAGCCTGCGGAAAAATTCGTATTGTCTGAATAGTAATATGCGAAATCATCAGGAATAGGAAGATACTTCCAGCCTGTCACTGCGGCACCTGAGTTAGGATCGCAATAATACTTGTACTCATCGATCCATCCGGTCTGCATAACACCGTTTTCATCGAAATAATACTTATTGCCGTTTACTGTCTGCCAGCCACCCTTACGTAAGGTTCCGTCCTGTGTAGCGTAATACCAGATAACTGATCCGCCGTCATTGGCCTTTATCCAAGAATTGGTAACAACATTTCCTGTATCCTGAACATATACCTGATCGCCTTTTGCGTTTGTTGTCCAGCCTGCTGCCATAACATGGATGGCAGAAATCGCTGCCAATGCTCCGGTCATTAATGCAAGTTTTGCAATTTTTCTTCTTAACATATAACACCCTCCTGATGATCCTCCGAAAGTTGTCTCCTTTCCGGAGTCATCACTCTCAAAAACCTGTCTTCTCCACAAGTTATCTTTTCATGATTTAATAATAGCTTTCAGGGATGTTAATTGCAATTTCTATTCCATTAACAATCGTCGTGATTTAATTACGATTATCTTACATCACTGCCTTAAAGGAAGTACGCATTTACAATGATTATTTCGTATTTCTGACCCACCTGCCGGAGCATCCGCAGGGAAGCACCAGTCCGTTTTCGGTCACAGGGAGTCCTACTTCTTCAGAATGTATCTCTCCGCCGAATTTGTTTTTAATGATAACTCCCAGCATGTAGCTCATAACCGCAGGCTGAAGTCCGGTGGTGTATGAATTTATAAGGAAGAAAAGGCTCTTGTCGGTAAGAAGTTTTGAGGACAGCTCTATAAGCTGATAAACCGCATCCTCTATCTTCCATATCTCGCCCTTGGGTCCTCTTCCATAGGATGGGGGGTCCATAATGATGGCGTCATATTTATTGCCGCGGCGGATTTCTCTTTCAACGAACTTTGTACAGTCATCAACAAGCCATCTGATGGGGGCCTGTGAGAGTCCCGAGGCATCGGCATTCTCCTTTGCCCACTGAACCATACCCTTTGAGGCATCCACATGGGTGACATGTGCGCCTGCTGCGGCTGCTGCCAATGTTGCTCCCCCTGTGTATGCAAAAAGATTGAGTACCTTTACAGGCTCTTCCGATCCCTGAGCCTTACGTCTGTTGACTTCACCGAGGATCTCGTTGGAAAACCAGTCCCAGTTTGCCGCCTGCTCCGGGAAAAGTCCTGTATGCTTGAAGGCAAAGGGCTTTAAGTGGAAGGTTAATGTTCTGCTCTTTTCCGGCAGCTTTTCAAGATTTTCGTATACCGGCGCCACCGGTCTGTAGGTTTCTTTATTCTTCTCATCAAAAGTCGAAGGGCGCGCTGCGGTTCCTCCCAGTACATAGGAAATCTTCCACTGCTTGGGGAGATCAAAGAACTCCCACTCTCCGCCGCCTCTTTCGGAACGATGATAATGTCCGTTCAGCTTCTTCCAGTTCGGATTTTTAAAAGGGGTCTGCCAGATCACCTGGGGATCGGGTCTACGAAGGATATACTTACCCCATCTCTCCAGCTTATCTCCGGAACTTGTATCTATAACTTCATAATCTTTCCAATGATCCGCAATAAACATTATCATCTACCTCCACTGAATATCTTCCATATAAAAGGAGTTTTTCTCCTGAGCATTTTTTTCATCATGTAAGCGGCGGAAACGCAAAGGGCCGGTGTTATGAGATACACCAGGAGCCTCAAAGCCTGCTCCTCCGCTCTATGGTAACCAACGTTCATGTACTCTAACATATATATACCGATTCTGGCAATCGGATAATGTATGGCATATAAAAAGAAGCTGTTCTTCATGAAATCCTTTGCCGCGGGAAGCCTCAGGGGCAGTATAAACCAGATTCCATAGCAGAGAAGGAGTCTCCGGATCACATTTATCAGAACCTGTCCGCCTGTAGACAGAATGAGGACAAGCCAATGCTTAGTCCACCGGGATATCAGCACCCCCATCATCTTCGATATCTCACCGCCCACATACCAATACTGAAGAATTCCCATTTTCTGAAAATCCACCGGTGCGATAACGAACATCTGCATCCCTACCGTGGTAAAAACCTGAGTAAGCCATGACGCTGTGATCAATAAAAGTCCGCCGATCATCTTTCCGGTGCTTTGGGTCTCGAAGCTTTCTTTAAACCACCTTGCGGTAAGGGCTCCGAGAAAATAGTAGTACAGGGCATCTTCATTTATCAATGGAAAGTCCACACCGTTTACTACTATGATGGTATATAAAAGTATTGAACTAACAGTCAGGATTCTGTTTCTTAACAGAATAAAGAACAGTGGTGCAAGTACTGTAAGCAATATAAGCTGAAAGACATACCAGAACACCGGATTGCAGCTGTATTCAGCCACAGCTCTGTGGAGCCCTGTCAGACTAAACCTTTCCTTCCCCAGAAACACATATATCATATAGTAGAAAATATTCCATGCACCGTAGGGTATCACAAGTGACATGAAACGTTTTTTCCATTTATTTCCTATATCCTTAAGGTCTTTGAGTCCCCTGAAAAACAGATAGCCGGAAACCAGGAAAAATCCCGGTACTGCTGCCTGGCCGACAGCATTGGACAAAAAATTCTCAACATGAGCCGGGATTCCCGTCAG
>JAILDF010000084.1 GCA_024689585.1 Oribacterium sp. | reverse complement strand
CCAAATGCATCCGCAAACGGCATCTCGTCTTCACCGTATCTGTTGAGTGTGCTCTTCTGACAAAGCTCATCCGGAATCTCATCAATGAACATGGAAGGCTTCATGCGCTCGTAGTTGCCGTTGACCATTCTGGTTCTGGCCGAGGTCATGACCAGCTCATCCTGCGCTCTCGTGATACCCACATAGCAAAGTCGTCTCTCCTCTTCCAGGTCATCATGCTCGTTCATGGATTTATATCCCGGGAAGAGTCCGTCACTCATACCCACCAGATAAACCTTCGGGAATTCCAGTCCCTTTGCACCGTGAAGAGTCATAAGGGTAACGAGATCCGTATTGTCGTCCTTCCTGTCAATGTCAGCGACCAGTGAAACTTCCTCCAGGAACTCACTTAACTTCGGCTCCTCTGCATTCTTCTGATAGTCCGATGCCTTGTTGATGATTTCTTCGATGTTCTGGAATCTGGTCTCTGCCTCTATGGTGCCTTCAAGCTTTATCTCTGCTCCGTAGCCCGAATCATCACGGATGGATTCGATAAGTCTCTGTATGGAGTAGCTGTCCTCATCCACTGCCTTTTCATCCAGATATCCGGCATAACGAAGCTTATCCTTCCAGCTCTCCACCATGTTGACAAACTCCCCGAGCATCTTTCCGGCTTTGCCGCCTATGCCAATGATTCCTGCTTTTGTAGCTGCTTCATACATGGTAACTGTATGCTCCGGAGTGGAATTGGCAGCTGAAAATACCCTGAGCTTTTCAAGAGTGGCTTCACCTATGCCGCGCTTTGGAACATTTATGATTCGTTCAAATGCCACGTTATCGGAGGCATTTGCAATGATCTTCATATAGGCGAGAACGTCTTTGATTTCACGTCTCTGATAGAAGTTTACGCCGCCGATGATCTGGTATGGAACATTCATCTTGATGCACTGCTCCTCCAGAAGTCGTGACTGTGCGTTTGTTCTGTAAAGGATAGCCTGGTCGTGATAGGATCTTCCGCAGTCCTTTACCTCACGGATGACAGCATTGGCCTCATCATTGGCGCCGTCAAATTCCTTGAAGGTGACATCCTTTCCGCCTTTATGGTCGGTCCAGAGGCGCTTCTGCTTGCGGCCGGTATTGTGGGCGATGACAGCATTGGCACAATCAAGGATCTTCTCCGTTGAACGGTAATTCTGCTCAAGCTTGATTACCTTCGCCCCCGGAAAGCTCTTCTCGAAAGAAAGGATGTTCTCGAGATTTGCACCGCGGAACCTGTAAATGCTCTGGTCATCATCACCTACAACGCAGATGTTTTTGTACTTGCCTGCAAGCTTATGGACGAGGTTGAACTGGATGTCATTGGTGTCCTGATACTCGTCAACAAGGATGTACTTGAAACGCTCCTGATAATACTCAAGAACCTCCGGCTCCGTATCGAAAAGCTCAACGGTTTTCAGGAGCAGGTCGTCGAAGTCCACAGCGTCATTCCGATGAAGAATTTTCTCGTAAAGGGTAAAACACTCGGCTGTCTTCTTTTCATTGTAATCCCCGGCTGAAATCTGATCTCGGTACTCCTCCGGTGTCATACCCTCATTCTTTGCCTTTGAAATGGCGGACAGCACCGCACGCTCCTTCAGGTTTTTCGGGTCAATGTTCAGCTCCTTGAAAACCTGGCGCATCACTGTGCGCTGGTCATCCGTGTCGTAAATTGAAAAGTTTGAAGTATATCCAAGGCGGTCTATATGACGGCGAAGGATACGAACACACATCGAATGGAAGGTGGATACCCAGACCTCTCTGCCCCTTAAACCTACTATCTTGTCAACTCGGTCTCTCATCTCACCGGCTGCCTTGTTAGTGAAGGTTATGGCCAGGATGTTCCAGGGCTGCACACCGCAATTCTCTATAAGATATGCTATACGATGTGTCAGAACTCTCGTCTTTCCGGATCCGGCTCCCGCCAGTACAAGTAAAGGTCCCTCAGTCACCCGTACGGCTTCACACTGCTCTTTATTTAAAATGCTTTCAAGATTCTCCATGCTTCTCCTAAATACAATATCTTTACTAAAATAAATCAACTCTGCTCACGGGGAACAAACCAATATTTTATCCGTCCACATCGGGTTTTTACCGGGCAAAGTTTCTCTTCAGCTTTTTATCAAAACATATGTTGGTAGATTATAGCATAAGTCTATCGCTTTCGCTATGTTGTTTATGCTTTTTATTAAACGTAGTTTTTAAAACTACGTATTGTGACAAAAATTAGATTATGTTATACTTTATCGCATGGATAAAACAATGATTGATGAAATAATTAAATATTTTCATTCCCTTAACTATATAAAGTCCGAGGATATTCCGAATCTGGATCTCTATATGGATCAGGTGACAGGATTTATGGAGAGAAATCTGGATCCTATCAAGCGGCATCACGATGATAAGGCATTGACCAAAACCATGATCAACAATTATGCCAAAAACAAGCTCCTGCCGCCTCCTGATAAAAAGAGATATAATCGGGATCATATGCTCATACTTCTCTTTATCTATTACTATAAGGGCATGCTTCAGCTCAATGATATCGAGGCTCTGTTGAAGCCACTGAATGACAAGTATTTCGGCGGAAAATCTTCCATAAGTCTCACAGATATCTACGATGAAGTCTTCACCATGGAGGCTTCCGAAAAGAACCGTATCTTTAACGAAGTTGAAGAAATGAACAGGATTTCCCTTCGTTCCTTCAATGCTGAAGATCCGAAGTTCAGAGATCTTTCAGACGAAGACCGTGAAGAGCTCCAGCTTTTCTCATTTATGTGCGAGCTGGGTCTGGATGTGTTTATAAAGAAGCTTCTCATGGAGAAGATAGCTGACAGGCTTCATGAGAAAGAATTGGAAAAATTGAATACTGAAAGAGCAATGAAGAAGAAATAAAAAAGATGCAGCCTTCCGGCTGCATCTCTTTATTTCTTCTTCAGATTATCCTCAAATCCAAGTCTCTCAAATACCATGTCGTAACCGTCGGCACCGTAGTTCAGTGAACGGTTAACTCTGGAAATAGTTGCTGTTGAAGCACCTGTTGCCTTTGCGATATTGAGGTAGGTTTCGCCCTCTCTCAACATCTTCGCAACCTCATAACGCTGTGCCATACTGAGAAGCTCATTGATGGTGCAAACATCTTCGAAAAACTTGTAGCACTCTTCCTTTGATTTTAAAGTTAGGATCGCGTCAAATATATGATCTACTTCCTTAGTCTTTAATTTGTCGTTCATGTCAAAACCTCTGCTATTATATTTTAGAATGTTTAAAACGCACAAACACTTTAGTGTTTTCACGCGTTAATTTGTGCGCTTTTACACTTTAGTACACGAAAGTAGTATAGCACTCCGTATTTTCCATTGCAAGTACTAAATCCACTCTCATATTACCAACCAATAGATAAACAGTAACAGTTTAGACGGGGCAGTTGCATGGCGGAGCCAGAGGGCTTCCCTTTAAATATGTTGAGCTGTGGCTTAAAAAATCAAAATCTGACCCCTTAGTGGCTCTTGGTCCCTTTTCCTTAGCCCCCTCGCCAAGTCAGAGTTTTCATAAGAGAAAATCTCTGACATTAGCGAGGGCCTAGAGCCACTTAGGGGTCAGATTTTAGATTTTTTTGCCATAGCGATTCATATTTAAAGGGAAGCCCTCTGGCGTTGCCGTGCATCTGCCCCGGCTGAACTGTTACGTCCGTCTTTAGTTCCAAGTAATAGGTGTCGGACGTCTGGTGTCAAACACAGTGCTTACATCAAGAATGTCTGAAAGCCTGTTATCCTCGCCCGAATAATCCATCCACAATCTGTATCCATCCAGGTTGCGGCGACCCTGTCTTACTGCGTCCTCAGTATACTGAACCCACACAGGATTTGAATCTACATTACAGAAATAATCAAAGCCCGCAGCCTTAAGCATATTGAACTTATCATTTTCTGTTGAATACGGATGCCAGTCACCGATATCTGCTCCGAAAGGATAAAGAATGATATCGCAGTTGCCCGGCATAAGAGACTCAACATTACGCTCCCATCTGTCGGTATCTCTCTGAAGATCAGCAAGCTCTCTATTTGTAAAGTTGATGTGACCCCAGCTGTGGGAAGCAAGCTCATAACCGTCATCCACAAGAGCCTGGAAAAGCTTCTTTACAGTCTCTCTGTCTTCTGCGATGTTTGGATTGGCCTTCATGTTAGGATCACGATTCTCGGAGGACTCATCATAGGTTTCATCCGTACGATAACCGAGAACACCGTTGTAACCCGTAAATGCCATGATGGCCTTGGCTCCTCTGTAGGAGAAGTCGGGATGAGCCTCAACAAAGTTATCAAGAATAGGAACTATATCATAATCTCCGATGGAGACATTACCCTGTGCATCAGTGTACTGGAGCTTCAGCTTTCCGTTCTCATCGAGAACCATCTTGTCAGCAAAGCCCTTGCCTTCCATGTACTCATAGTAGCAAACATCATCCTCTGACATAACAAAGGCTTTCTTGCCTTCGGGAAGCATTATCTGCTTCTTAACCATCTTCTTTGTTCCGTCTTCCTGTGTCTGCATCTCGGCCATATCATGAAGACCAACAAGAACATATCCTCTGTCATACATCTGCTGAAGAATAGCCTTAAACTCAGGAATGGTGGTCATTACCTGGTTGAAATCCTTTCCGGCAGCGTCGTTTGTAAATGCTCTTTCAGTATCCTCACAAAGGATATGGAAGAAAACATGTGTGATCTGTGAGTTGTCAAACGGAACGCAGGCAGCCTTCTGTGCTTCATACTCCTGAATCTTCGCCTGTACTTCCGGACTCTCTGCAAATTCTGATGTGCTTAATGTTTCCACCGCTGCATCATAGTCATACATCATAGCCTGTCTGTCGCTCTGAGCTATGAGCTCTGTAAGAACCTGAGCAGGTTCTGTTTCAGGTGCGGCAGTTGTCTCTTCTTCTGTCTCGGCAGCGGCTGTGGTTTCTGTTTTTGAGCTGTTTCCGGAATTTCCGAATATACCTGACAGATTAAGCTTTCCGGTTCCGATAAGGATACCAAGAACCAGCAGCAATATGATGTCAACCGCAATGAAAGCATGTGTCATACGCTTCATCTTGCGCTTTCTGGAACGCTCTCTGTGACGGCTTCTTATTTCTTCACGTCTTTGTGCAAGCTTTTCTTCAAAAACCTTTTCATCCGCAGGGTCATCCTCCATGTATTGTGAAGGATTTGATTCATAATCATTACCCTGACGGTATGATGATTTTTCTCCCTTTATTGCATCAGATCCTTCCGGATTGATGCGTGTTACATTATCTATGATTTCGTCATCGCGATTCTGACTGTTTTTTCTTGAAAAGTCTTTCAGGCTCATTTATCCATAACCCCTTTTGTTAAAATTAGTACATACGGATTCTAATTTTAACGCTAATTCACCTTAAGGGCAAGGTCATTGACATGGTTTTCTCATTTGCTATAATATGTAGTAATGAAAACTACGTCATGAAACGTGGAGGTTATATGGATTATAGAATTATTGCTGACAGCTGTTGTGACTTAACACCGGAGCTAAAGGCAGAGGGGCATTTTCTGATCGTCCCCCTTACTCTGGAGATAGGTTCCTATTCTGTCATTGATGATGAAAATTTTGATCAGGCGGATTTTCTCAAACGACTCAAAGAATCACGCGACGGTGCCAAAACTGCATGTCCTTCTCCGGAAGCCTACAAGCAGGCTATCGTGGACAGTGATGCTGACGAGGTTTATATATTAACCATTTCGGAACATCTTTCAGGTTCGTATCAGGCTGCTGTTGTGGGGGCACAGATGTATGAAGAAGAGTTCCCTGACAGCGGTAAGAAGATAAAAGTATTCAGTTCCGATGCCGCAACCGCAGGAGAGCTCAACCTGTGCATCACCGTTCAGGAGCTTAAAGAGTCAGGTAAAAGCTTTGATGAAGTTGTAAAGCTTATCGAAGAAAAAATACAGACTATGCAGATTTTATTTGTATTGGGATCTCTTGAAAATCTGCGCAGGAACGGACGACTTTCCACAGTTAAGGTATTTCTTGCATCAGCACTTAATATAAAACCTGTCATGGTTGCAGTTCACGGAGTTATACATAAGCTTGAACAGCAAAGAGGTGTCAACAAGGCCATCAAACGTATGCTTCAGCTTGCCATCGAACGTGCAGGCGGTCCCGAAGTAACCAAGGATAAGCTTCTGACCATCACCCACGTTAATAACCCTGAACGTGCGGAATATGTCAAGGAAGAGATTCTGAAGCTTGCTTCCTTCCGAAGGATTGTCATCGCAAATACCATGGGAGTTTCAACGGTATATGCCGAGGATGGCGGCGTTGTAGTTGCCATATAATAAAGGAGCCATCGTAGTCGGTTCTCGCCAGCGAGAACCGACTACGATGGCTCCTTTAATCATTCTAAACTTACATTATCATCAAACAGCGAGAAGAAGTTCTCAGCTTTACTTTCGCTGCCTGAAGTAAGGTCTATATCTTTCCAGAAATCAGATCTGAATCTGATTATGTGTTTATCGGTATAGCCGTTAAATGCTTTGAAAAAAGCTTCTGTCTTTCTGGCATTCTGTATAAGGACTTTGTTTTCGGCAGTAGCTTCTTCATCATATGAATTGATACATTTTATGATGTGATACTTTCCGTCCTGTTCTACCACACCGGATATCTCACCCTGTTCAAGGGCAAAGGCCGCATTGAATCTTGCGTTATGTTCATCGACTCTTGAAAGGGTCTTTTCGATCTCTGGGTCTTCGCTGTTCTGTCTCGCATAGTAGGCAAAGTTCGCGCCTTTGACATTAACCTTTTCCACAAGATCTTCTGCGGTTTCTTTATCCGAAACTATGATCTCCTGGATCCTTATGACTTTGACATCGGCATCTGCTATTTCTTCATCTGCTTCGGATACAATGTACTGAGCTGTCTTGCAGGCCAGAAAATACTCGTTATACATGGCTATGACATCTTCCAGAGTACAGTTTCCCATGACCTTTTTGTCCTCTTCGGTAAGTCCGTCATAAAACTCACCGGAGATTCTTCTGATGGTGTCCATATCGGCTGTAGATGCCACGATACCGGTTTCTTTGGCTATAAGGTTCAGTGTTTTTATATCCTCAAGAAACTCTTTCATCCTGGATACAAAATAAGGTCCGTAGGAGGTCTCCAGTTCGCCTTCGAGAGGCAGCTCCCAGATGGATGAACCTAAAGCATTCTGATACCGGTTTCTTTCCGAAAACAGAACCAGCCTGCACTGTGCTTCAGAATACTCATCAATCGCTTCTGTCCTGCCGGTTATCTCTACACCTTTACACGAAACTAAGCTGCATGCCAAAAGCATGCAGCTCAGTAAATACAATATCTTTCTTTTAATTCTTGTGATAATCATATGTTGGAAAATTCTGTAATCTTTAATATCTTGTCTTTACCATGAAGGCTACCAGGATACCAAGGAGAGCTCCCATAAGCACCTGCAATGGTGTATGTCCGACATACTCCTTGAGCTTCATCTCAAATTCTTCGGGTTTCCAGTTAAAGGGGTTGTCTTCCAGCATCTTGTTGAGAAGCACAGCCTGTTTTCCTGTCTCTCTTCTGACTCCTGTAGCATCATACATTACAACACTTGCAAGTACAAAGCATATTGCAAAAATCGATGAAGACATACCATGTTCAATGGCCGCCGCTGTAGTCATGGAAACCACGAAGGCGGAGTGGCTGGAGGGCATACCTCCCGAGCCGGTCATCCTTTCCCAATTGATGGTCTTATTGAAGTAAGCATCGATCAGGGTTTTTATGATCTGAGCAAGAAGCCATGCGACAACCGCAGTTACAAGCATATAATTATTTAACAAGTCAAACGTAAAATTCATCTAAAATCAATATCCTATCAACCAATCATATAATTCCTGATACTTCATTGCAGAAGTTCTCCATGAGTAATCGGTTGCCATGGCACGATCTACCATCTTGTTCCAATCACGCTTACGATCATAGTAAATCTTCTCTGCATAACGTATCGTATTGAGCATCTCATGAGCATTGTAATTGGTGAAGGAGAATCCTGTTCCCTTATCCTCGTACTCATTGAATGGCTCTACTGTATCTCTCAGACCACCTGTTTCTCTGACGATGGGAACAGTTCCGTATCTAAGTGCGATAAGCTGTGAAAGTCCGCATGGCTCAAAAAGTGAAGGCATGAGGTACGCATCACATGCACCATAAATCTTATGGCTTATTTCATTGGAGTAATAAATCTGAGCTGATACCTTATTGCTGTACTTCCAGCCGTAATGACGGAACATATTCTCATACTTCTCGTCACCGGTTCCGAGAACCACGAACTGGATATCGTCCTGGCAAAGCTCGTCCATGATACACTCAACGAGATCAAGTCCCTTCTGATCGGTAAGTCTGGATACGATACCGATCATCATCTTTCCGGGATCCACATCCATATTCCAATCCTGCTGAAGAGCCTTCTTGTTTCTCGCTTTTTCTTTACGGAAATTCTTTGCACTGTAATTGAAATTCAGGTACTTATCAGTCTCAGGGTTCCACTCATCATAATCAATTCCGTTTACGATACCGCGGAGATCATGCTCTCTTGCTCTCAGGAGTCCGTCGAGACCTTCGCCGTAGAATGGCATCTTAACTTCTTCCGCATAGGTATCGGAAACTGTTGTGATGGCATCTGCATAAACGATACCGCCCTTAAGGAGGTTACCGTCCTTCTTGCATTCAAGCTTGTCAGAAGTGAAGTAGTAATCACTTAACTGAGTGAATCTCTGAATAGTCTTAACATCCCAGACACCCTGGAACTTCAGGTTATGAATGGTGATAACAGACTTGATGGAACGGTAGAACTCTCCGCCTGCAAACTTGTCATGTAAAAGAACAGGTACGAGACCGGTCTGCCAGTCATGGCAATGAATCAGATCCGGATGCCAGTCAAGTAAAGGTAATGCTGAAAGCGCTGCATAACAGAAGAAGCAGAATTTCTCAAGATCCCAATACCAGTCACCATAAGGTCTGTCACCTGAAAAATATGACTCATTATCAATAAAATAATAGGTTACTCCGTCTTTCTCATATTTAAGAACACCTACATAGCGGGACTGCCCGAGATAATCCATGTAAAAGTGTGTAACATACTCCATCTTCTGACGCCATTCCCATGGAATGCACATGTACTTAGGGATCATTACACGACAATCATAGTAACGCTTATCGATGGTCTTCGGAAGAGAACCAACAACATCGGCAAGTCCGCCGGTT
>JAILDF010000064.1 GCA_024689585.1 Oribacterium sp. | reverse complement strand
ATTATACAGAAGCTCGGCATTTTTTGAATAAAGGTCTCCCCATCTCGCAAAAACTCGCTTCTCAGCGCCGGTAAGCTTAACCTTTTGGATTCCCGAAACAACAGCATAGCTCATACCATTTTCCTGAGAGCTAAGCAGCATCTGTTTTTTGGTTATCCGCATCTGAACAAGTGATGAGATAACCGAAAATCCCACTGTGATGATAATGATGGAAAGGGCCGGTATAACAAGTCCCGGTGCAAAGGCAAAAATCTCAAAAATGTAGATCAGTGAGAATACCGAGGTCAGGCCTGTGTTCAACACCACAGAGACCAGTGTAGAACATAATGAGTTAACATGATTTGCTCTTGAGGCAAGTTCACCGGAGCTGTATTTCTTAAAGAAGTCTGCCGGTAATGACAACACTCTCATCATGGTAGCTGCCTCAACACTAATGCTCATTTTGGTATCTATCCTTGCAGATATGAGATTTCTTGCTGCACTGAAAATAAGGGTACTCCAGGACACACATAATAGAAACATTGCTGTTGTCACAAGAAGTGATATCTTTCCGTTATCTATGACATTACGGAAGAGAAAAAGGTTGATCCTTGGAGTAAGAAGCCCAGCAAGGGTCAACGACAGAGTGGTCAGGAACATCATCACATAATCTGAAATATCGATGACACTCAGGATATATTTTGAAAGATCCACTAAGGAAAGTTTCTTAAGCGGAAAGGGCTTATAAAAGGCATAAGCCCTTTGTGTAAACAATTCTTCTGCTTTCTTTGTGACAATCCGGTATTTATCAGAGGTATCATCATAATATTTATAGCTGCCGAGACCAAAAGGAATAAGGGCGACAGGATAATTATCCTTCTTTTTAAACCCAAGCATCAGCCCGTAGGCGTCCCTGCTCCACCCTGGGGTGAGGTTCACACTCCTATGCATTACCCCATGAGGATACAGAGCATAATCAAGCTTATCCTCTATGGAAAAAAGATTATCGGGCATATCTTTCTTTGGGATATGAAGGTGCTGAAGGATATCGTTTATCGCACTATCTTCTACTTCGGATTCTTCCTCCGATGATGCCCTGTACTTTATACCTGTAACAGCTCCTGCGATGTTTCGGAAGGCGCGATCAAAAGCCTGAGCATCCTTTTGTTTTCTCTGTTTTATCTGATCATCAAACCAACCCATAGCTTACTCGCTTTGTACTAATTCTCTGTAATAGTCACTGTTTTTAAATAGTTCATCGTGGGTTCCCCTGCCCACTACTTCTCCGTTTTTCAGGACGATTATTTCATCACAATCTCTTATGGTGGATAGCCTGTGGGCAATAACAATCGAGGTGATGCATCTATCCTTTATGGCCTTCACAACATCATACTCTGTTTTTGCATCAAGGGCTGAGGTGGCCTCATCAAGGATTATGATGGTGGGATCCTGAGCAAGAACCCGGGCAATCTCTATGCGCTGCCTTTGACCTCCAGAGAAGTCTTTTCCGCCTTCACTCATTTTATAATCATAGCCGTTTTCTCTTGCGATTATATCCTTATGGATTTGAGCGTCTCTGGCAGCCATGATTACTTCGAAATCCATGATGGTACTGTCCCACATTCTGATGTTTGCGGAAATGGTATCTTCAAACATGATTATGTCCTGATCCACTATCGCAAGGGAACCCTTGAACACGTCCTTATCTATTCGCTTCAGGGGAGTTCCGTCAAACAGAATCTCGCCTTCCCAGGGATCATACAGACCGGAAAGTATCTTTGCCAATGTTGACTTGCCGCAACCGCTCTCACCAACTAAGGCAATCCTCATTCCCGGTGAAAGCTTTAAGGAAAAGTCTTTTATCAGTGGATCTGCAAGCCTTGAATATCCGAAGGTAACATTTCGAAGCTCTATATCACCCCGGAGCTTATTATATTCTTCGGCTTTTACGGTTGATTTTGAAGTTCCGTTTTCATCCTCAGGGTATTCCATAACATCTTCAATGCGTTCCATTTCAGTCCTTAACTCCTGAAGGGTTTGTCCGGTGGAGATAAAGGTTTCTGCAGGAGCTGAGAAGGAACTGAGAAATCCTTGAAAGGCGGTGACCATACCAAGAGTAAATCTACCCTGTATCACTAGAAGGACGCCCATTGAAAGTACCAGGGTATTGGTCACGGCTGATACCACTCCGGGAAGGATTCCCAGATATTGATTAAGTTTTGCAAATCGAACCTTCTGGGTGTTAACGCTTGCCTGGTAGCCGGCCCACTTTTGGAAGTATCCGTTTTCTGCACCGCTGGATTTAATGGTTTCGATCATCTCGATGCCTGCTGTAGTGGAGCTTGCAAGCTTTCCGGCATCTCTCATCTGTATCCTTGAGATATTTACCCTGTATTTGGAAATGATATGGGCTATCATCATATTGATTACTATAGAGGATATACCAATCATAGTAAGCAATACGCTGTTCTTAAGCATTACCACAAGGTAGAAAATCATCATGAATGCATTAAGGAAAAGCGGTGCAAAGGTGTTTATCAATGAATTCGAGATGGAAGCATTACCCATCCGTCTCTGAAGTATGTCCCCAGCATACCTCTGGGAGAAGAAATCCATGGGCAGATTAAGGACCTTCCACATATAGGAGGTAGTGCCCTGGACTGCCATCTTGCCGTTTATGCGAAGGGAATAAACTGTTCGTATGAGCTGTGCAACTATCTGTATGACAGCAAACACCGACATCACCAGGATAAAGGGAATGTGCCAGCCCGGATCCTTTCCCGTCAGAAGCCGGTCCATGAAGATTCTTGAAAATACCGGATTTATAACGCCTATGAGGGAATAGATGATGTTTGTAAGCACAACGAAAGCGATGGCAATGCCGCAGCCTGTCAGCCTGCTTCTTGCAAAATCAAGGGTGGATCGTTGTTTTCCGCCGGGTTCAAATGTTTCTGATGGGGAAAAGAGTATGCATAAGCCGGTGAAATTCTCATCGAACTCTTCCATGGAAACAAGTATGGT
>JAILDF010000055.1 GCA_024689585.1 Oribacterium sp. | reverse complement strand
AGGGACACGTCCGTTTGAAAGCAATGTCTTTACGTCTTTTATAGACTGGGCAAGAGCCCAGACTCCAAGGACAAAGAAGGTGAAAACCGATATAAGGGCAGGGTTTGCTGTTACACACAAAAAGGAAGTAACAAACGCTCTGGCTTCATTTCTTTTAGCGGTATCCGTGTAGAGATATATGAGATTAAGACCTTCTCTAAGGGTGACAAGCTTTGTGACAAATTCTGATAGATTATCATAGTCACTTTCCTTACCTTCCAGAAGGTACTCAAGTTCCAGACCTGTATTTCCGCTTGGGGGAAGAGACTCTTTATCCTGGGTACCCTGATGATAGTAGTTGAAATATTTCAGTGCGTATTCTCCCATAAGAGCTATTTCCACCGGATTGGCTGTGGAATCTGTCATAAAATGTGGATTACTGTCATTGACCTTTGCTTTGGAAGGAATTGCCTGGCCGTCAGGAAGTATCATGGACAGCAGATTACCCTCTATAAAGGTACTGATATTGTCGAGAAGCTGCTTGTTATGGCTGTTTATCTCCGATACCTCACCGTTATAGCTTACAAGTGGAAAACTGTTCCAGTTTGATGCGGCACTGCTGTAAAAAGCGCTTATCTCGTCATCAAAATCCTCTTCCTCGTCTTCATCCTCGTCAGCTTCAGCCATTGCTTCCTGAAGCCAGTCTTCAAATTCTATAACTTCGCTTTCCACCCGGTCGGCTTCGCTTCGAAGCTCAAGAGTCTTTGCGGGCATGGCTTCTATTTCGGATCTTACGGCTCCGGTTCCCGAAACATAACTTTCGTATTCGGAAATCTCCGCATCTATGGCGGCGATGCCCTCCTCGGAAAGGGATGACTTACGGGATTCAAAGTCGCTCCTTAGTTCAGAGACTCTTAAAGCGAGAAGATCCGCTGCGGCTGTATAATCGGAAACCGCTGAGTCTATTTTGTCAAGGGATCTCATAAAGCTGTCCTTCGAACTGTAGAAACCGTCCGGGGATTCATTACTCAGATCTGACCAGGCGTCATAGTGACAGGCCTTGGAACTTTTGGCTGCGGCGTCAACATTAAAAATAGCATCCTCCACCGCCTTTAAATCATTGGAATCAAGAGCATATTTTTTTTGGAGCTCCCTTATTTCAGAGGTTTCGGTAGTACGCTTAAAGATATTCTGCATTTCCTCCGAGAGATCTGATTCGTTTTTGTCTGAACCTGCAAAACGGATCAGAGAATCGATCATTCCGTACTTCATGTATTCAAGAATTTCTTCCTGAAAGCAGGTATCCTCGGTGATATGAAGATGATCGCTGAGGTCAATGTTTTCTTCCTTCAGATTTCCGGGAAAAAGATTATGGGCACTTCTGTAGGGTTCGGAAAAATCAAAGAACTCTTCTATGAGATCTCCGTCTGTCCGGTACTGAAGACCGAGCAGACGGTAGTTTTCCCAAAGTCCGCGATGGTACTGTGAGAAAAGAGACTCCATTGAGGCATCTGCCGCAACCTGCCAGTAGAACCGTTCTCCGACGGTTCTGCAGGATTCTGTTATGGTCAGAAGTAAGGCGGCGATCATGGTGAAGCTAAGAGCCATAAAAATGGTCACTGATGATTTTGAACTGCCCGTGGTTTTCAATGGCATGAGCCACGCGGCACTGAATGCTGCAAAAGAATCCGAAAGGCTTCTTTCTTTGGATTTTCCGTTAAACATTAATATACGCTTTGAGCAGAGCTGTCGATCTGGTCGAAGATGTTGGTGAGGAGGTCATTGATCCTTCCTTTGAATACAAGGACTAATGCGATGAGGACTACGAGGATCAGAACCATTTCGATGGTGCCGATTCCGGACTCTCCGTTGATGACGTAATCCATATGGGATCTTACGGCTCTCTTTGCCTTCTGATCGAAGCAGAAAACAGAGAACTGAAGTCTTTTGAAAAATACAATTACTTTTCTTGCCAGATCCTCAAGGGGACCGAAGGGGCCGAAAGTAAAAACAGATAAGGGTGAAAAAAGCATAGATGTTGTTGTGATATTCATTTTGATTCTCCTTCCGAGGATATTTCCTCGTTTAATTATTTTCATGTGGCACTGCTGTGCCCACGGTTAACGGTTTGTCCGGATTATCCCGGACGGAAAAATAAGGCTTTGCCGGTCCTTTCAGATTCGGACCATGTAATATAGATGAACGGATATTACTCCGAAAAAGAGGGGGTTAAAAATGTGAAAGTGATGAATCATCTTATGGCTGTGAGAGCCGGAACGATGACTATGACCATCACTATGCCAAGTAGCAGAAACAGTGGCAGCAGCAGTTTGGTGCCGGCCTCTTCTCCCAGACGTTTGGCTGTGGTTTTTCGCTGCTCGAAAGCATCATTCA
>JAILDF010000047.1 GCA_024689585.1 Oribacterium sp. | reverse complement strand
CTGGATACCCTGTGCCGTATCGCTGCAGTGAAGTTCGTGAGAGAGAACGGGGTTCCGGAGGCTAATGCTTCGGAAGAGAAAACAGGGGTTAAGTCTGAAGGATCCGAGGGCGAGACATTATCAGAGGATAAAGGTATCTTTGCAGCAGAGACAAAGGTATCTTCCAGCGAAGCTGCCGAAGATGCAGCAGGAAGATCTGAAGCGGATACAGGAAATCAGAGGATGACTGAGACCGGGAATGAAGCTGAGGCAGTTGATAAATCAGATGTGAATGCGGGTTCTGAGGGTAAGGCTGAGACTGAGCCGAAGATCATTGTAACGAAGGACGAGCTTAGGGAGTATCTCGACATGCACGCCCTGACTCACAACAAGGTGAAGGACGAAGCGAAACCCGGTGTTGTCACAGGCCTTGCCTGGACACAGGTTGGCGGCGAGATCCTCTACATTGAGACCTTGTTCACCAAGGGTGAAGGAAAGCTCAATGTTACGGGACAGCTTGGTGATGTTATGAAGGAGTCTGTTCAGATAGCATTATCGGTGGTTAAGGCAAGATTCCCTGAGCTTGCTTCGAAGTTCAAGGAGAATGACCTGCATATTCATGTGCCGGACGGCTCAACTCCGAAGGACGGACCTTCTGCGGGTATAACCATGACGACAGCTCTGGCATCTCTGGTTACAGGACATTCTGTTTCTCCTCACATCGGTATGACCGGTGAGATTTCCCTTGAGGGAACAGTCAATGCCATCGGCGGACTTCCGGAGAAGCTCATGGCGGCAGAACGCGCCGGAGTCACCAAGGTGTTTATTCCAAAGGATAATGTTGAAGACCTGAGGGATGTGGCACCCGAGGTTAAGGACAAGCTGGAGATCGTTCCCGTGGAGTATGTTGAGGATGTTCTTAAGGCTGTTGGTATCATGAAATAATAATGTCGAGCGAGAGGTCATCCCTCTTGCTCTTACTATATATCTAAAGATGATCTATTATTAATTCATTTAATTGTAAGGCAGTTTCAGAATATGCAGACTTGTTTTAGGTTCATTGGTTAATTAGAATAGTGGTAAGATCTGATGTTATAGCTTGAATTGTAAGAGGTTTAATGATTGATATGATTAATAAAATGATTATGGGAATTAGAAAAGTAGCAAAGGTGTCAGCATTGGCGCTGGCTGCAGTGATGGTGATGGGATGTTCTGTGACGTCTCTAGCGGCAACGAAGGTGGCTTGTATAGGAGATTCTCTCACAAGGGGCTATCTTCTTGAGAATCCTGATGAGTCTTATCCTTCACAGCTTCAGAAGCTTCTTGGATCGGATTATGAGGTGAAGAATTTCGGCTATACTGCGTCTTATGTTATTGACGACGGAGCGCTGGAGTATATCGATACACCGATATATCCTGACAGTGTGGCCTATGATGGAGATATCCTCATATTTATGTTTGGCGCCAATGATATCCGTGCTTATGACTGGACACCTAAGTATTTTGAAAACCAGTATGCCAAGGTTGTTAATACTTATACCAGAAGCAATAAGCAGCACAAGATTTTCTTCATTATCCCACCTGAGTCAAGGGATGAATATTTCAGTCTTCAGAGGAATGCCGTAGAACCTACACTCAAGGTTGCCGCAAGGTTTGGGGCAACTGTCATCGACAGCTATAATCTTGCCATCGGTCATCCGGAGTACTATATGGAAGATAAGGTTCATATGACGGGAGCTTTCTATGAAAAGCTGGCGCAGCTTGTGGCGTCTTCTGTAAAGGGCGAGGTTACCGGAAAGACAATTCATGGTGCCGAGTATATCTATGCACCGGAAGAGACCGTGCCATCTGAGGTTACGCAGGAGAACAACGTACTTTATGCAGCTGCAAAGGCGGCGAAAGAGCAGAGAGATGAGGCAAACAAGCCATACCTTGAGAAGCTCCTGGCAGAGCATCCGGACTATGAAACAACAGGACTTTATAATTAAAGAAATATAGACGGGAGCGGAGAGATCCGCTCCCATTTTTGGTTTGTAGTTGATCATGAGATTATCTTAAAGTATTTGAAACACCCTAAATATTAGGGTATAACTGAGGTATAAAAATTGTGGAGGTATAGGCAGTGGCTGCGACTCAATATGCATTTGCACCGGAAATGACCGGGGATGAGATAAAGTCAGTAAGAAAAATGGTGAATATGACGCAGCAAGAATTTGCTGATTTTTGCAATGTATCCCGAAAAACAGTTGAGCACTGGGAGAGCGGAAAGGTAAATGTGACCGGCCCTATAGTAGTACTGCTCAGGCTGGTAACA
Source organism: Oribacterium sp. (assembly GCA_024689585.1). Taxonomy (GTDB): domain Bacteria; phylum Bacillota; class Clostridia; order Lachnospirales; family Lachnospiraceae; genus Oribacterium. The sequence continues at coordinate 14,670 of JAILDF010000047.1, read as the reverse complement.
GAGGACACAGGTATTCCGAAGCAATACGAAGTACCACCTCAGATAACACCGTTACGTATTCTATATATGTACAAAAAGGATCTTTGTACTGTAATAGATGTGGATGACCGTGAAGAAACCGTAAAGATCAAAAATTATACGGATAATAATCAGTTCAGAGCTTTTGGAGTTATCACGGAACCGACCTATAAGGACTATCAAGACTTTTTGGAAGAAAGATGTTTTCCAAGAACCCGGGACAAGATGAAAATTCAGTTGGAGGCATTGGATCTTCCGTTTTATGATCCCATGCTGATAGTTGAAAAGACCCAGGGCAGGATGGCAGAAGATTTTTTCTGGCTGGATATAAGAAGAAAAGTTGAGCAAGATTAAATACAAGATACCGTTTCCGTTGGTATATGAAGGGAAATCCAAATGGCATTAAACTATGAGATAAAAACAGAAAAGGGATTGAACTTTGCGTCGGTTACAGGTTATGAAGGATCTGTTAAGGCGCTTTTTGTGCCGGAATTTCTTGATGATAACTATCCTGTTGAGGAAATCAATAACAGAGCCTTTGCATCAAGGGATGACATTGAATCTGTGACTCTCACAGATAAGGTGAAGAAACTAAGACCCTATGCCTTCCATAACTGCCATCATCTTCACTACATGAAGCTGACCGACAGCGTGGTGGATTATTATGACGGTGCTCTTCGTCAGTGCCAGGAGCTGCAGGAAATTGACATTACCTTTTATCAGACGGGGAGCTTCAGGCTTTTGAAGGAAATCGTTGGCGACAGTGATGCCATGATTCCGGTGCTGATTCATTTTCCGGTGGATGAGGAGCACCTGAGGGCGGATGAGGTTCTGGATAAGCTGCCGGAGAGAACGCTTAGGCGGGAAGAGATCGAGAATCCGGACGGGAGCATTAGCCGGAGGACCATGGTGACGGCGGCGCTTACGTTTCCGTCCTATGCGGATAATTACGAGGAGGACACCTTCAGCCGGGCTTTTCATGAGCATATCGAGGGTTCCGGGTACAACACGAGGCAGCTGGTGACGAGAACAGAGATTGATTTTTCCGGGTATGACAGGCAGTTTCAGAGGTTTACTTATGATGAGCCTGCCAGCGCGGTTAATGCTGCCTTCGGAAGACTTATGTATCCATGGAGACTTTCCGATGATTATAGAGAGCAGTATCGTGAGTATCTGAGGAGTCACAGCCCTGAGATTTTGCCGAGGCTGATTCAGGGGCAGAAGGCGCCCCGCTTCGGACACGAAGGGGAGCTTATCTGGATACCTCAGGACAGCAGGAGAACAGATGAAAGGATAAGGTTCCTAGTGGAAGAGGAACTGATTTCAGAGGAGGCAATCGCTCCGGCGCTGGAGACGGCTTCCAGGGAGGGAGCGGTGCTCATTTCGGCTCAGCTCATGGACTATCAGAACCGGCATTTCAGGAGTGGGGCAGCAGGGGGACCGGTGACAGGACCGGAGACCTTTGAGTTATAAAAATACCGGAATCTGAAGATGATATAGGATAGTGTTGGAGGATAAAAGCCGGACGCCGGTACGGCTGCGATATGTAATTGATTTTGGCGGATATAGGCCGGACGCCGATGTGCTTATGATATGATATTTGATTTTTAGTGTTTAAGCTTAGCTATTAACAAACAGACAGAATTCATGGTGGATTTATGGCAGATCAGAAATTAATGAAGTCCCATCGGGATCTTATGGATTTTGGAAACAGAATACTTGCGGAATCAAGGACCGAGCTGTATCTCGCCATGAGATTTATGGGGAGGGCGCTGGACAGCCTGGGGTATACATTGGACCTTAATACCCAGAGGATGGGGACGGATGCAAGGACTATACATTATAATCCGAGCTTCGTGTTCCATCTTTTTATAGAGAGTCCCCAGAAGCTTTGCAGGCTGTACCTTCATATCGTGCTTCACTGCATCTTCAGGCATATGTTTACGTCGGACCAGTATGAAGATAAGGAGCTTTGGGACCTGGCGTCGGATATACAGGTGGAGTCGGTGCTGGATTCCATGGATTATGACATCATTAACCGCCCGGCGTATCCCTTCCGGGAGGAGTGGTACGAGAAGCTTAAGGCTGAGTGCAAGGTGCTGACGGCGGAGAGGATTTATCATTATTTTAAGAGTATCAATCTCGATATAGATACGAAGCTGAAGCTTCAGCAGGAGTTTTACAGGTGCGACCATCAGTTCTGGAAGAGGCTGGAGGATGACAGTAAGGGCCCTGAGGCCGGGCAGCCTCCGGAGATTCCGGAGGATATGAAGCCGCCTGCAGGTGTCGCAGGTGATAATGCTGACGACGGGAACCAAAATGGCTCATCCCAGTCTGACTCCGGCTTAGGTTCAGGTTCGGAAAATCCTGATGGTAATGACATTGATCACGAAGATAATCAGGCTGATGCGGGCAGTGGAATGCAGCAGGATGACAAAAACGGTCAGTCTCCTGAGGGTGATCCTGAGTCTGATGGAAATGGTGGCTCCGGTGGTGGTTCACCTCTCGGAGAGGATATCGAAGAGCGAAACCCGGAGGATTCCGGTGGCGGCTCGCCGCTCCAGCAGATTCCGCTCGAGGAGCTTGACGAGAACTGGAAGGATACAGCTGAGAGGCTAAAGACTGAGCTTGAAACCTTCGGGGCTGAAGCCGGTGACGAGACGGGAAGTCTCGCCTGGGTGCTTTCGGCACAGTACAGAAAGGAAACGGATTTCAGGGAGTTTCTCAGAAAGCTCACGGTGGTGAGGGAGGAAACAAGAGTCGATCCGGAGAGCTTTGATTACGGTTATTATAATTACGGCATGGAGGTCTACGGAAACATGCCTCTTATAGAGGAAAACGAATTCTGTGAGGACAGAAGGATTTCCGATCTGGTAATAGTTATCGATACTTCGGCTTCCACTAAGCAGGAGCAGGTTCAGAAGTTTCTTAATGAAACGGCGGCGCTTCTCAGGAACAGGACAAGTTTTTTTAAGCAGATAAGAGTCCACATCGTAGAGTGTGACGATCAGGTTCAAAAGGATGTGACTCTCCTGAAGCCTGAAGAGATTGAGGAGTATGCTGAGGGTTTTCAGATCCGGGGCGGATATGGCACGGATTTCAGGCCGGCTTTTAACTACGTAGAAGAGCTTCGGAAAAAGCGGGAGCTTCCGGATATGAAGGGAATGCTTTATTTTACCGATGGTTACGGAGAGTTTCCGGAAAAGGCGCCGGACTATGATACGGCATTTGTATTTGATCCGCTGGCGGACATCAATGACAAAGACGTGCCGGACTGGGCGATGAAGCTATATCTGAAAGAATGAAGCCATTTGTTTTTGGTATTAGTCTTCAAATGAGTTGGAATTAGTATATGACACGCAGAAAAAGGATATAAGGTAGTTTGCGTGTCTAAACTGATTGTTTTAGAAAATGACGACACGCAGAAGAGCGAATGAAGACCGGGTGCGTGTAAAAAATCTGACAGAGGTTGTTATGAATATCAAAGAAGCGAAACAGGAAGTTGTAAATACAGTAAAGGCTTATCTTATGAAGGATGAGACCGGAGCCTACAGGATTCCGGTGGAAAAGCAGAGACCGGTGCTCCTCATGGGGCCTCCCGGAATAGGAAAAACTGCCATCATGGAGCAGATTGCGGAGGAGCTGAACATTAACCTGGTGTCCTATACCATTACGCATCATACCAGACAGTCTGCAATAGGTCTTCCTTATATAAGTAAAAAGAATTACGGCGGGGAGGAGTATTCGGTTACAGAGTACACCATGTCCGAGATCATTGCGTCGATCTATGACCAGATTGAGCGCTCAGGGGTGAAGGAGGGAATACTGTTCCTGGATGAGATAAACTGCGTGTCGGAGACATTGGCACCCACCATGCTGCAGTTCCTGCAGTACAAGACCTTTGGTTCCCATCGTGTGCCGGAGGGCTTTGTCATCGTGACTGCGGGAAATCCGCCGGAGTACAACAAGTCGGTCAGGGATTTTGATATCGTAACTCTGGACCGCGTAAAGCGGATCGACATCCTGGAGGACTTCAAGGTTTGGAAGGAATATGCCTACAGGATGGATGTTTGCGGCGCGATCCTTGCATATCTTGAGATAAAGAAGGACAAGTTCTATTCGGTGAAGGCCGGGATAGAAGGGAAGCATTTCGTCACAGCCAGAGGCTGGGAGGATCTCAGCCGTATCATCAAGGTTTATGAGGATATGGAACTGCCGATCACGAGAGATCTGGTGGCGGAGTACATTGGCGACCCGGAGATAGCAAGGGATTTTGCAACTTACTATGAGCTTTACAATAAGTATCGTGTGACATATCAGGTTCCTTCGATACTTGCCGGTGATTTCCCGAAGGAGGTGCGTGCAATCGTGATGGCACCTTTTGATGAGAAGCTTTCACTTCTTGGTCTCATGATAGAGACTCTGAACCGGGAGTTCAGGAAGTATGCCGAGAATCTCGATATTCAGAGAGAAGTGTTTGCGGAGGTGAAGAAGCTGAAGGAGGCGGAAGGTGGCCTTCTCGACATCCTTAAAACCAATCATGACTTCCTGAAGCTTCAGATGGAAAGAAATATCAAGGCCCATATGCTTAGCCGTTATCAGGAGAGGATTCAGAAAAAGATTCTGCTGGCTCTTGAGGAGCTTGAGGAGAAGTTGACTCTTTCCGGTGGTGATGATGCAGAGCTTTTCGCAGTGGCAAAGCAGTGGTTTACTGAGAGGGAAGCAGCCAGAACAGGGGCTGTCAGGACCACGGGTGATCACCTGACTAATGCCTTTGAATTTATTAATAAGACCTTTGGGGAAGGACAGGAGCTTGTCATTTTCCTTAGTGATCTTAATGCGGGCTTCTATTCTCTCAAGTTCATCTCCGAGTGCGGAAATGAAGCCTACTACAAGTACAATCAGTATCTGCTTTTAAAGGATCAGAGGGCGAAGCTCAGAGATGAGGTTATGAAGGTGATGGAGATATAACGCCGGGGTTTGCAGTAAACCTGAATTACTGTTTCAGCCCTTATGAAGTGAATTATAACGGGCTGAAACTCCCGGATTTAATGGTGAAATAATGATTAATACAAGACAGAGGCAGATGAAGGACAGGGAGAGATTCCTGCCTGCAGTTCTTGCGATAGAGGAACTTATAAGGACCGGCGATGATTGTCTCATCATTGCCATTGACGGGCGCACCGGAGCCGGAAAAACCACAATTGCAAAATACCTTCACGGAAAGTTTGGCGGGAATCTTTTTCACATGGATGATTTCTATCTCCAGAGTCATCAGCGGACTAAGGAGCGTTTGCTGGAGGTCGGGGGTAATGTTGACTACGAGCGTTTCAAGCGTGAGGTGCTGGATGTGATCGAGAGGCGTGAGGTGGTGCATTACAGGCCTTTCAACTATCATACGATGGATTTTGATGCGAAGTATGCGAGGGATATGGTGCCGAAGAGGCTTAATATCGTTGAGGGGACGTACTGTATGAATCCGTATTTTGGGGAGCCTTATGATCTTAAGATTTTCATGGATGTGGAGCATCAGCAGCAGATTGAGAATGTTATCGACCGGGAGGGCACTTCCGAGCTTGATGACTACATCGACAAATGGATTCCGAAGACGGATATCTACATCGAGCGCATGGGCATCGAGGCGAGGTGCGACCTCAGGATCATGTACTCGAAGGACTGAAAGACGGACGTGACAGTTCAGCCGACGCATTCAAATGGATGCCCTCCTACTCTTCCCTACATATGCGCCGGCTGAACTGTCACTGATTTGTTGATAATTACACTGATCTATTGATAATATCACTAAGCCGTTGATGATAGTTCATTCATCAGTGAAACCAGGTGCGGAGGTGCTAATGAGGCTTTTTCGAGGACGTCTTTTCGGGTGAAAATTTCTTCGGGGGTGCCATCAAGGAGGACTTCGCCGTGGGCCATGGCGATGACACGGTCGAAGGTCTCGGCTACGAAGTCCATGTCATGGAGTATGGCGATGACGAGTTTGCCTTTTGAGGTTTCGGACCGGATGATTTCTTTTATCTTTTCTTTGCCTCTGTGGTCCTGGGCGATGGTGGGTTCATCAAGGATCAGGACGTCCGGGTTCATGGCAAGGACTGAAGCGATGGCGACCAGTTTTCTGTCGGACAGTTCTAGGTCGTAGGGGTTCTTTTGGCAACAGTCATCAAGGCCCACGATTTTTAAAGCGTCGTGAGCATGAGCCTCGGCTTCTTCCTTTGTCATTCCTATGTTAAGCGGTCCAAACATTACCTCTTCAATTACGGTGTACTTGAAGATCTGGTCATCGGGATTCTGGAAGACATAGCCCACCTGCTTTGCAAGTTCTGCTACTGTTTTGCTGCCCAGGTCCTGTCCGCGGAAGGTCAGGGACCCGCTGTCGGGTTTTAAAAGTCCTTTAAGTATTCGTACAAGGGTTGTCTTTCCTGCGCCGTTCTGGCCGATGATGGCAGTGGATCTCATGTCAAAATCGAGATTCAGGCCTTTAAATACTTCCGTTCCTGCGACATAGGAGAAGTGAAGGTCTGAAACGGTAAAGGTTTCCTGACTTCTTCCGGTCAGGGATTGCCCTTCTGAAGCAGCTTTTCCTTTTTTGACATCCGGAGAAGTATCGCTTGGTTCCGGATTGTTTATTGCCGGGGAATTTGAGGATGCAGGATCGTTTAGCTCCTGATTGTTTATTGCTGAAGATTTTGATGATGTGGTATTACCTGGATTGCCGTAGCTCATTTCCCTGAGTGACATCAGAAGCTCCTCTGTATCAAGTTGACCTTCCTTTATAAGTGCCAGGGTCTCCGCCTTTGTCACCGGATAAGTTCCGTCAGCATTTCTCAGATCATTCTTTCTGGCAAATTTAGTAAAGGCGGGAGCACACATTCCATAGTCTGCAAGATCCTCTCTTGAAAAGATCCTGCCCGGGGTATCAAAAGCCACAAGTTTTCCTTCATGAAGAAGGGCGATTCTGTCACAGTATTCCGCAAGCTTTTCCAGCTTCTGCTCGATCATGATGATGGTAATGCCGGATTCGGTCAGCTCGTCAACTGTCCTGAATACTTCTTCGGAACCTGCGGGATCCAGCTGGGATGTGGGTTCGTCAAGGATCAGTACTTCCGGTTCCATGGCAAGGACAGAGGCTATGGCCACGCGCTGAAGCTGGCCTCCTGAAAGGTCAAAAGGATTTCTGTCTCTGAATTCCCATATTCCGAAGCGGCGGAGTACATTTTCGATGCGTGAGCGGATCAGATCCGGCTCGATGCCGAGATTCTGAAGTCCGTAGCCCACTTCATCATAAACAGTATCCTTGGCGCCGCTTAACTGATTGAAGGGATTTTGGAATACCAGGCCTACTTTTCGGCAAAGCTCTGCGGTTCCGGTTGTCTTTGCATTCATTCCGTCAATGTTTACGGAACCTCCGTAGGCTCCTTTATAAAACTGAGGTATAAGTCCGAGAAGGGCCTGAGACAGGGTGCTTTTTCCGGCACCGTTCTCGCCCGCAATTCCTATGAATTCTCCCTTTTCGATATTTAAGCTGATATCCTTAAGAGCAAGCTCTGTTGCTCCCGGATAACGATATTTAAGATTTTCGATTTCTATATATGACATGTTATGATCCTCCACACGATCACCGCTATAAGGCTCAATATACTCACCCATTTTATGATCTTATCCGGTGTTCCGTAGGGGTGGCTGTAAAGGTAGGTCTTTTTTGTAGTTCCTCCAAAGCCTCTTACTTCCAGGGCTATGGCACGCTCTCTTGTGGAAGTCAGGGCAGACATGACTACCGGAGAAATGAGAGGCAGGAATGCCTTTATTCTTGTCAGAAGATTGCCCTCTGTCTCCATGCCGCGGCTTCTCTGGGCATCGGATATGGTTTCCATGGTGCCCATCATCTCCGGCACGATCTGGAACACGGAATTGATGACATATCCAAGCTTCGGGCTGAAGCCTTTCTTTTCAAGCTCTTCCACAAGCTCCGAGGGCTTTGTGGTGAGGACAAGAACGGAAAAGCTAAGCAGCATATTGAGGATATTCAATCCGATGCGGGAGGAGTACAGAAGTCCTTCCTTATAAAACTTCAGGGGACCGAGTGTGAAGAGGACGGAAGCATTATCCTTATAGAAAAGTCCCTGAATGATGAAAATAGTCAGCAGGATACTGAAGGAAAATGCTATGAGCGGCAGTGCTTTCCGAAACACCCGGGTACTTAAAAGCGCGATAATGCTTAGTGCGGCGGTCATGATATATACCATAAGATGACCGGAAATGACAGGTATGAGTATGGCTGAGACAAGGTAAAACAGCTTGGTGAAAGGGTGAAGCCTTGTCATCCATGAGTTATTGTCTGTATATAAAGAAATTGATTTCATGATTGCCTCTCAGGAAATACAGCGTCACGTGAAGGAAAAATCCTGGTTTCGTAAAAGTTTTTATGTTGAAAGAATCATTGATTCTTTTAGATTAGTTCAATGTCACGTGTCTTCCGCTTAAAAAAATTGTGGACAGAAGCGGTATTATGCAATGAAAGGCGGTCATGAATCCCATGACCGCCTCAGTTTCCAAAGTCCTGTTTAATTTTAGCAAAAAAATATGATCAATCAAGGGACTCAAGCATTTCATTTTCGTCGAAAAGTGCAGTGAGCTTTTTTGGAAGCCTGCTTATGATGAGGTATACGATGAGTCCGGTGATGAGTTTGTCTGGAATATCAACAACGATTTCGTCGAGGAGTGAACCGATAAATACCGGGATACCCTGAGCCTGAGTTGCTGCGAAAACCGCATCGCCCCAGACATTACCGGTGGTGCCGCCCCAGAAAAGTATATTAAGCGGAGTTGAAACGATAACTGCGGCAATTCCGCCCACACAGGCTGTCATCATTGCCTTCGTAAATGTTGTCATGAAGCCAAGCCTTGCCATGATGCCCACAGCGATTCCGATGCCCACTGATGCAAGAGCATAGATGAGGGTAATGTTGTCTCCGGTTGTGAAACCATAGATCAGGTTGTTGGAGGCTCCGCAGATGGCTCCGATGATAGGGCCGCCGAGGATGGCTCCGATGCAGGTTCCGATGGAATCAAGCCACAGTGGAAGCTTCAAGGCCTGTGCAAAAAGTCTTCCGATATAATTGATACCGATACATGCGGGGATCAGAACGATCACCGGTGTTGAAAATGAAGTTTTAAATAATTTTCCCATAGTATTACGCCCCTTTGAGTTTGATTTTGAGTGCTAATGTTTAGCCCTCAGGGCAGATGTCTCATCCTGACAGGACAATTCTGTCAGATAAGGATGAAAATCTGAAAATTGACATCATTATACACCTTTTTTTCTGAAAAGAAGATATTTTGGAGAAAAATCAATTATCATAGAAATAAACAGTTTTATTTAGGAGAAAAATTATGAAAAAGGAAGATCTGGTCCTGGTTATAGATATGCAGAAGGTCTACATGAAGGGGAATCCCTGGGCCTGTGAGAATGTGGGAAAGGCAGCTGAAAACATTTCGAATCTTCTGGACAGGATCATTGAGCTGAAGGAAAAGTCGGAGGCACCGGACAAAACCGGATCCGGTGATGACATCATGAATAATATATCAGGCGATCAGAGCTCACGGAGGATTAACGGAGCAGAAGTCCCGGAGGTTATGCTGACCCGCTTCATCGCACCGGGGACGGAGGATGCGATAGGCGTCTGGAACGACTATAACAATGTAAATAAGGAAATAAATGATGATCACGTAATGGAGGAGTTCATCCCGGAGATCGCAAGATATGTTGAGGATTTTCCTTATTATGATAAGAGTACCTACAGCTGTTTTTCCCATCCTTATATAAGGGCGGCGGCTGACAGGGCTATGGTTCACGGGGGAGACATTGTCCTTACGGGGGTTGTAAGCGAATGCTGTGTCCTGTCGACTTTCTTCCAGGGGGCGGATCTCGGGTACCGCTTTGTGTATCTCAGGGATGCCTGCGCGGGGCTTAATGATGAGACCGAGAAGGCGACGCTTAAAATCCTGGAGGGGCTGGCGCCGCTGCATGTCAGGTTCATGACGGCGGAGGAGTACTATAATGGATGACCGCCGGATCTCACATACAATATGTAGCGGTTGAGCTGTTAAAAATCTGAAAATATTACTATTTGTCCGTAGCAAAATTTTGTGAAAAGAGTTATGCTTGTGGTGTTGCGCTATCCTATATTACGGCGCGATTTCAAAGGGGTAGAGAAGGTTATGATTAAACAGATTTTTCGTTCGGCGGTTCTTGCGCTTTCGGTGAGCGCTTTAATCAGTGTTTCGGCTTTTGCGGATACTGATAATTATGTTACTGCCACTGTTCCGGCAGGGGTGGAGGCACCCAATTCGTCAGTGTATACACCGGCAGATCTTAGTGCCATGCAGGCGGCTCAGGCGCAGGAGGCGATAAATGCCGCAAACGGAGTTAACTCACCTATAGATATGGCGGCAGTCAATGCTTCGGCATCGTCACCTTTTGAGGCGATGGTCAAGGGGCAGAAGCTTGCTTCGGTTAATGGCATGTCAGTCACTTATCAGCTGGCAACGGGAGAAACCGTTGTGTTGGATGGACTTACCATCGCTTCCTGGGTTACCGGAAATGACGGCTCAACTGTCTATGTCGATCCAAATCAGGTTGCGGCTTATGTTCAGGGACTGAAGGACCTTTATGATACAAAGGGAGTGCAGACCTGGCTCAGCGCGGACGGAACTCAGAAGTCCATTGCCACAAATTATGGTTATTACATCGATCTTGCAGGAGAGACTGCAGCTCTTACGGCCAATATTCAGGCCCTTCAGTCTGTGGTGAGACAGCCGGTTTATTCTTCCGTTGCAGCCCGTGGTGAGATGCCTCAGTGGGGAGACACCTTTGTGGAAGTCAGCATTGGCTCCCAGCATGCTTACTTATATCAGGGCGGTAACTGTGTATGGGAAAGTCCTATAGTTTCAGGTACCCAGACAGATCCGGAGAGAGCCACACCGAAGGGTGTATTTTCGGTTAATTATAAGGAAACGAACAGAATCCTGAAGGGACCTATAAGTCCTCGTACAGGAAAGCCCACCTATGAGTCTCATGTAGACTACTGGATGCCTTTCAATGGCGGCATCGGACTCCATGATGCAAGCTGGCGTTCATCCTTCGGCGGAAACATTTACCTTTCAGACGGAAGCCACGGCTGTATCAATCTTCCAAGGGACAAAGCCCAGGCTCTGTACGGTCTCATCGGTAAGGGAACCGTGGTGGTTGTGTGCGATTAAGAAAATCATTAATTGGGAAATGATTTTTGTAAAAACTGAATATGTGATATCGAAAGTGAAACATTTTATAAAATTTTTATGATTTAGTTACTGTGTTCATAAGGATTTGCCCGAAAATGGTAAGCATTGTTTATTAGTTCTTCACCTTGAGTTCATATTTGATATTTAGAATAGCCTCCGTTGTGTGAAAACGGAGGTTATTTTTGAATTTAAAAAACAGATTATTTGGTAGTAGCGAAGCAAAGACTAAAGAGATGAACATGATTGAAAGCATCTCTGTATCCAACTTCATGGATACCAAAAAGCTCATGATCTCTACTATCGCAGTTATGACAATTTTGACAATGTTTACAGTGCCGGCTTTTGCGGATACAAAGACCAGAGACAATACCGCACTTGAGGAAACTGTAAACGCAGAGTACGAAAAGAAACTTAAGGCAGCAGAAGAGGCGGCTTCATCATCTATTCAGGAAGCGGCAGTTTCTTCGGAAAGCTCGGATTCAAGCAGCAACAGTACAGTAAATGTAAAAACATCAACCATAGTAGAAGGTGTTTCATCAACAGAAGGAAACACAGGTGAGACAGATAGTGCTGCTCTAAGCATTTCCGATGCAGAGTCTGTAGCCGCAGAGGTCCTGAACTATACAGCAGAAGAGGGCTCCCTGGGAGATAAGGTGGCACAGTTTGCCAGCCAGTTTATAGGCAATCCTTACAGATACGGTGGCAGCAGCCTTACTTCAGGAACAGATTGTTCAGGATTTGTAATGAGTGTTTACGGGAACTTCGGTATTTCTCTGCCTCACTCCTCATCAGCGATGAGATCTGTGGGTGTGGCGGTAGGAAGTCTCAATGAGGCTCAGCCCGGCGATATCATTTGTTATTCAGGACACGTTGGCATATATCTGGGAGAGGGCAGACTTTTATCGGCTCTCGGAAGCAGATATGGAATCACGATAAACAGCGCAACATACAAAAGAATATTGGCTATAAGAAGGCTGGTGTAATAAGGCCGGTCAGAGCCGGAGGGAAGCCCTTTGAATGTGAGTCGCTTCGTCTAAAAAATCTAAAATCGGACCCCTAAGAACCACTAGGCCCTCGCCAATGTCTGAGTTTACTTTTATGAAAACTCAGACTTGGCGAGGTGACTAAGGAAAAAGTAAACCAAGTGGTTCTAAGGGGTCCGATTTTGATTTTTTACGACTCAGCTCAACGCATTCAAAGGGCTTCCCTCCGGCTCTGACCTACACATTTAACGTCATACCTCATTCTTCAGGATTTTTGCAAGCCTTTTCAGAGCTTTCTGATTGCGGCGGAAGTAGCTGTATCTTCCTATGTATTTGACCTCAAGGAAACCGGCCTTTACTAACAGGTCAAGGTCATGTGACGTAGTGGACTGGGCCTTGCCGGCCTTTTTCTGAATGTCAGCGACTGAGACCCCTCCTGTAAAGTCAATGTCTTCTAAATTTTGTTCCTTGCGGTCCGGAAAATATTTATCCGGATCCGAAAGCCATTTCAGAATATTAAGCCGGGTTTCGTTAGCCAGTGCCTTAAGCATTATAAGCAAGTTGTCTCTTTTTTTACCCATAGTTCAATTATAAATTGACATTATAAAATGTCAAAAATATATTTCGCGATAAGGTTGAATCACATCGTTTGCGGGCAAGGTGAAAGTTATCCAAGAAAAAATTTCTACCCGATTATGTGGAATTCGAAAAAGTTATCAACATGATTTATGCAATATTTAAAAAATTTTATACTTATACACAGACTTATCCATATTTTGTGGACAAATTTAAGTGATTTTATAATTATTTTAAGGGGAATAGTGGATATTACTGTGGATTATATTTCTGCCCTTCAGATATAAAAAATAGGAAATTGCAACTGAGGGATTTAATGTCTATATTTTTTAATTGTGTAATTTAAAGTGTAAAAGTGTTGAAGTGTGTTGTCCTGTAGTTGCGTATTGAATCAAAAGATCAGTTTCCCGGGAGTCAATGCTCCCGGGTTCTTTACGTTAAAGGGGACGGGCATGGGAGGTTCAAAATGGAAAAAAAGAAAAGAGGCAGTTTTACCGGTAAGCTTGGATATGTACTTTCGGCGGCCGGTGCATCTGTAGGACTTGGAAATATCTGGAGATTTCCGTATCTGGCAGCAAAATACGGTGGAGGAATATTCCTTCTGGTTTATATCATTCTGGCCGTAACCTTCGGTTATACCATGATCATGGCGGAAACCGCCCTTGGAAGAATGACGAAAAAATCTCCGGTGGGAGCATTTAACAAATTCGGCCATGGCTGGCAGTTCAGTCTGAGCGGCTGGATCAATGCCGTCATACCGATTCTTATCGTTCCTTATTACAGTGTTATAGGTGGCTGGGTAATCCGCTATCTGGTTGAATATTTAATGCCGGGAGGAACAGTAAAGCTTGCGGAGGATGGTTTTTTCACAGACTTTATCACAAACGGACCGCAGGTTGAGATATGTTTTATTGTCTTCTCTGTTATGACGCTCCTTGTTATCTATTTTGGAGTTGAGAACGGTATAGAGAGAGTTTCGAAGTTTATGATGCCCGTACTTGTGGTGCTTGCAGTCATCATTGCAGGTTATTCAATGACCAGACCCGGTGCCGTAAGCGGTATTCTGTATTTCCTGGTACCTAATCCGGACAACTTCTCCTGGATGACAGTGGTTTCAGCCATGGGACAGATGTTCTATTCTCTTTCAATAGCAATGGGAATTCTTGTGACCTTCGGTTCTTATATGAAGAAGGATGTTTCTATCGAAGAAGCTACCGAGCAGGTGGAGATATTCGATACGGGCATTGCGATTATGGCAGGTTTAATGATCATTCCTGCAGTATTTGCCTTCTCGGGTGACTCTGCTGCTGAGAATCTCAAAGCAGGTCCTTCACTTATGTTCATCACCATGCCGAAGATTTTTGCAAGTATGGGCTTCGGTACACCTATGGGAATTCTTTTCTTTGTGCTGGTTCTTTTTGCAGCTCTTACTTCAGCTATCGCGCTCAGCGAGTCAGCGGTTTCAACTTTTGAGGATGAGCTTCACTGGAGCCGCAGAAGAGCAACGGTATTCACAGGTGTCATCATGGTGGTGCTGGGTACATTGTCAGCTCTTGGCTATGGACCGCTTGCAGCTGTTACGGTTATCGGTATGCAGTTCCTGGATTTCTTTGATTTCCTTACAAACTCTGTAATGATGCCGATTGCTGCTATGTGTACCTGTCTCCTTATAGTGAGAGTTGTTGGTATTGATAAGATTGCTGAAGAGGTAATGCTTAACGGGGAGAGATTCCGTCGTAAGCCGGTGTTTGATTTTATGATAAAGTATCTGTGCCCATTCTTTGTAGTGATCATT
>JAILDF010000002.1 GCA_024689585.1 Oribacterium sp. | reverse complement strand
CAAGACAAGGTGCGGCAACGCCCGGTGTGTATGCGATAGAAAGTGCTTCGGAAGAATCAACTGCTGCTCTTGAAACAACCTCTATCTTGCCCTTCCACTCATAATGCTTCTCCAATGATACCTTTGCGTAATCCATAATTATCTCCTTTTATATTATTTATAATAATCTGAAAAGCCACCTAAGACGGCTCTTTTCCTTCAGAAATCCACCGGGGACGGTTCTCGCCGGCGAGAACCGTCCCCGGTGGATTCATTGTCTTACTGAATATTTAATCCATTTCTCACAAACCTCGTGATCAGCTCTATGGCCTCATCACATCCCTCTGTGCGGTAAATGGTAAATCCGTGTTTGGCATTTAAAAATCTTTTAAGCGTTACTTCATTCCCGTTTCGTGCGAGTCTTAATGCAAACTCCTCTGCTTCATTGCAGAGATCATCTGTACCGGCTGTCATGATGAGAGATTTCGGAAAACCCTTCAACATCTCATCTGACGCATAAGCAGGAGATGCATAAGGTTCCTTCTGCCTATCTCTGTCACAATAGTACAGGTTATATAGTCTTGCTCTCTCAGCAGGGATACCTTTCCCCATGCTTTTCTTTTCACCCGGGTCTGTATAAAGATCCAGCGGCGGATAATCAGCTATCAGAAGTGTCGGTTTAAAACTCCCTTCTTCCAATGCCTTCATCACCACTCCGATGGCAAGATTTCCTCCTGCACTGTGTCCCGCAAGAACGATCTTATCTTTGCTGACTCCAAGTTCTCCTGCATGTTCAAATGCCCATTTCACAGTATCGATGGCTTCATGAACAGCTGTGGGATACGGATAGTCCGGAGCTATCTTATAATCAAGATCCAGAACTTTGCACCCCAATGCCCCATTCATCCTTCTGCAGAATACTTCATCATTAGGGGTTCTTTCTCTAATGAATCCGCCGCCATGGAAGTTAATAAAAAGGACATCGGAATTATCCTGTCTGTCCTTGTTCTCGCTAAGATAACAATGAATGTCTCCGTCTCTTCCCGGGATATTCATTTCCTTTACTTCTGCCGGGTACTTGTTTAAAAGTTCCTCCGACACCGGCGCATTGGTGACCTGTTTCCGGGTCTCCCGCGCCTTCTCTATCATTTCTTCTCTGGTCATATATACTATCTCTTTAATAACATTTATTCCAAAAATCTTAACTCATCAATAATTGATCTCATTCTATACTCTACATGTGATATAGCTTTCCTTTTAATCAGGGCAACTTTTTCAAAGGCAGTGATATCATCCATTTATCACTTCCCGGCTTGCGTCTTTTCAGACAGTATGATCCCTTCAACAAAAGTCTTTATCATCGGATCTTCTTTGTCTTCTCTACGTACAGCCACGTACGCCTTCTGTGTCATCTTTTCGCCATGGATTCTGCAGAAAGCTATATTCTTACTTTCCTCAGGGAATCTTTTTATGAAATCCCTTGGAGTAGAAAACAAAAATCCGCAGTCAGATGCCACCAGCTGGTACAGGGTATGAAGATTGCCGCACCTTATCTCTCCGAAGGGTACGATATCATGCTTCCTGGATGCTATGTCCCATGCCTGATACTGTCCTCCTCCGCTGTTCGGAAGCAGAACTCTCATTCCGTTCAGCTTTACAGGATCAATGGAGTATGGGGATTCATAGGTCCCTTCATTTTCTTTAAGCTCAGGCAGTCTTGCCCTTGATAAAAGCACCATTATTTCATATTCACCAAGTAGCTCATAAGACAGTTCCTCATAGGCCGTACTTAAAACGCCAACGGTAACATCGACTTCACCCTTGGCAAGCTTTCCTTCACTTCGTCCTTCCAGATCATTATCCACATTAACGGAAACATCCGGATATGAATTCACAAAATGCTTTAAGGCTTTCGGAAGCAGATATTCGCCTCTTACATTGGCCATGCCGACTCTTATGGCGCTGCTCTTTTCTCTGCTTATCTCGTAAAGCTTTGCCTTAAGCATCAGCTCCCGGTTCTGGATCTTCTTCATGTCCTCCATGAAGACAATTCCTGCTTTTGTAACCTGGATAGGCTGGACAGTTCTGTCAAAGAGCTTTACTCCCAGCTCCTCTTCAAGTCTGTTGATATACTTGGTTAATGTGGGCTGGCTGATAAACAGTCGCTCCGCCGCCTTTGTAATATTCTTTTCCTGTGCAAGTGTAAGCACGTAATCCAGTCTGTACATAACCGTCCCGCCTTTACTGCAAAATCAATCTACGCCTCGTTTAGACATCACTTTAAACCTTTTCTGAGTATTCATTTTCAAAAGACATACTCGGGTTTTAAAGTCAGACATCACTTATATTCATTATAGCTCAGATCCCATTTCCATTCATGATATGGAGCTGTCTCGAGTATATCATCTCTTAACTCAACGCCGAGACCGGGACCTTCGGGAAGCAGCATATATCCCTTCTCGATAACAAACGGTTTCTTTATCTCCTCCTGAATCTTTGGCCACTCACCCGGAGCGGGGCACATTTCCATAACCTCAAAGTTTGGGATGGACGCTGCAAGATGGAGAGAAGCCGCAACACAGATGCTTCCGGTCGCGATGTGGGGGATAACATTAACATAATGTGACTCTGCGATGCCGGCTGCCTTTCTGCACCCTGTGATTCCGCCCATGACAGCCACATCCGGACGAAGGAAGGTAATGTTGTCTTCCTTAAGAAGCATGGCCACATCCTGGATGCAGAAGCTGCGTTCACCCACTCCGATGCCAACCTTTGCCTTTCTTGCTACCGCCTGAAGTGTATCGTAATTCTCATAATTTATAGGATCCTCGAAGAAAAGCAGGTTGCAGTCTTCGATCATTTCCATAAGTCTGATTGCCTCATTGGGCTGAAGGGAACGGTGGATCTCGCAGCCGATGTCAACTGTATCACCAACCGCATCCCGAACCTCATGAATCATGCGGCTCATGGCCTTCATTCTGTCTGCAAATGCCACACCCTGAGCTTCTGAGATATTTGTAGGATTAAGTCTTATGCAGGTGTAGCCTTCATCCTTGAGCTTAAGTGCACATTCTACTGATGCAGGGATATCCTTTCCGGCAACCACTCCCCAAAGTCTTATTTTCTTTCGGACTGCGCCGCCAAGCATCTCATAAATCGGAATATTATAGTACTTTCCCTTTATATCCCAGAGGGCAATGTCTATGGCAGAAATAGCTGAAGCAATCGTGGTTCCGCCGAACTTAAAACGGCTGTAAAGCTCCTTATCGAGATACTCTATACGAAGAGGATCCTGTCCGAGAAGAGGCTCCTCCATCCTGTGAATGGCTCCAACCATGGCTTCACGGAAACCCCAGTTTCCTCCCTCACCGACACCAACGATACCTTCGTCGGTGTAAACCTTAACAAACAATCTTCTCCATCCGGTCATGATGGGTTCAACTTTAGTGATCTTCATTTACCATTCCTCCATAACTATCAAGGCAGAATCGGGAATATCGTCATAATCCATCCAACAGAAACAACAAAACATACAATTGCAAGGAGCCATGACTGCTTAAACATATCGCTCTGCTTATATCCGCCGTAGTCCATGATGTAAGGAACCGCCGCTGTAGCCATAGGTGTCATGAATGCACTTAGGCAGGCTGCCTGAACCAGGATCATAAGACCTCTCGGATCACCGCCGATGGATGCACAGGTAGCTATAGCGATTGGGTGGAATATAAGCATTGTTCCTCTGTTCTGCATTACCTGAGTCATAAGGAACGGGATAATGAAGAAGATTGCACCAACGATGTAGGAATTGCCGTTTACCGCCTGTACTACTGATGCAATGTGGTCACCGATAAGCTTTCCTGCACCGGTTGCTGAAAGTGCGCCTGAAAGTCCGAGGGCACCAACAATGAGAAGCAGCATGCTCCATGGAACTGACTGAACAGCTTCCTTTGACTTGAGGACACCGAATGCAACCATCAGAAGTGCACCGATCATGGTTATCTGCCAGTTCTGAAGTCCGATCTTACTTGCGAACATAAGTCCCAGAGCATCACCGAAGAAAATGATGATACCGGCATACTCTGAAAGCTCCTTCAGGGGCTCCTTCTTTTCCTGCTTTTTCACAGATTCCTTTGTGGCAACTGAAGCTTCATCCTTACAAAACTTAGGAAGAACGAATGCGCAGAAAAGTGTAGCAATGACCATAAGCGGAAGTCTGGCCTTCATAGGGTCCGCTATTCCAACAAGATAGTTTGTGTAACCGTAAGACTCAAGGTAACCATTAAGCTCTGCTGCAACAGTTGCTCCTGCTCCAAGCGGTAATGTACAGCAAGTAATGATGGTGGCTGTACCGAGCGCAAACATTACCTTTGAGTTACTGACTCCCATTGCTTCAACTGACGCTGCAAGCATAGGTGCAACGATACCGAAAACCACAACCGGGCTCTGAATAAACTGGGAAAGAATTACACCGATAAGAACGTAGCCGAAAAGGATTTTATTGAGACTTCCTTTGGCAAGCTTTGAAATTTGGTCTGCGAGACTTTGGCAGAATTTTGTGCGGTTAAAACCCGCAGCTACGATACACATGGTACCGATCATAACGACATTGTTATTGCCGAAATAGGTTAATGTTGTGTCCACCAGTTTGCCGCCCTGATCCACAGTGAGACAACCGGTAAGTGACAGTGCCGTAAGTGACATGATTGAAACTGTGCCCAGGGACCAGACCCCAACACAGTATCCTATAACAGTCAGCACAAATATGATAAGACAGATTGTAAGCTGGCTCATGAATATTACCTCCTGAATTACACCATTCTGCACAGAAACTTCCGCGGTCAAGTTTCATGCTATGTTTTTGAATAAATACATATTAAAGTATTTCCAAAAACTATTCCAATTAAGTATATTCATAAAGCCATAGCCTACATAGAATACCTATTCCTTTGTGAGAATATCTAATCAACGCCTGTTTGACAGGTTATTCCCGGCATCTGTTATATAGTCTAAAAATAGACAATATGAAAAATTATATGTCTGTGATATAACCTAATTGTAATAGGAGATGCCCCTCCCTCCCTAAGCGTAGCTGTGCACTCCCGGAAGCAGAGTATTTACACCGATATAAGTAAATATCACACATACAAAGCCAATTATGGAAAACCAGGCGGCCCTCTTCTCCTTCCATCCGCTTCTGAGTCTCAGATGAAGATAGATGAAATAGATAAACCAGGTAACTAAAGACCAGGTTTCCTTCGGATCCCAGGACCAGTAACTGCCCCAAGCATTCTCCGCCCAGATGGCGCCCGATATCATACAAAAGCTAAGGAATAAAACCCCGAGGCTTACTGCTCTGTAACTGATGATATCCAGTTTTTCACCGGAGGGCACGTGTTGCTCAAAAAAAGCATTGGCAACTGATCTTGTACGAAGGAGATACATGATAGAAATGGCAAAGGAAACTCCAAAGGCACCATAGGCTATGATGGCAGTGGATACGTGGAATCCCAGCCAATTGCTCCTGAGTGATGGCATGAGCTCATGTACCTCTTTACTCTGCATTGCGGCATAACCTATCATCAGAAATATCACAGGAACGGAGAAGGTAGCCAATGCCTGAAACTTGTATTTGTATATAAAAATGATGGACACAAAGCATAAACCCCAGGCAAATGCAGACGCAAACTCATACTGGTTGGTGAGGGGAAGTCTTCCTGCATTTATACCTCTTATAAGCATCACAACAGTATGGAGAATGAAGCCTGTAATCAAAGTTCCGTTTCCTAACTTTGTGACCTTAAGGTTTTTTAACACAAAGAAAACAAAAAAGAGGATCATGCTGACAAAATATAAAAGCATGGCCACCGTAAACAAGTTGTTTTCTATATTAAAAAGTGTTTCACTTTTCATAGTTATTTCCTTTCAACTTCGCCTTAACTCTGTCAGCAAAAAGAATTCCGCTCTTACCGCCGCTTCCAAAGACCAAATATCCATCACCCTCCTGTTTCAACCATATTTTCTCCGGCTGAACATACAGAGAAAGGAATAATCCCAAAAGAAGAACCACACCACCCAAAAGTACAAAATAAGTGAAACTGTCCTTTTTGATCTGGATAAGCGTATAGTTTCTCGGGTTGTCAAATGTCACGGTATATTCGTCTATGGTCAGCTCTTCACCTTCCATAAGTGTGTTCATCCCAAGTACCGAACCCTGGAAATAAACAATATACAGATATGCAGGATTATTGAGTTTGGAACTCAGGGTCAAGGGACCCTTTTCTCTGTCGTAATGATAATCGGGATAAAATGCCATGAATCCGATCTGCAGATCCGTTTTATCAGATACAGTCACATAATTCCCTGCTTCTACCGCTTCTTCCTGGAGAAGCTCGCCGTTTTCAAGTATGTGCATGTCTGCAGCCCATCCAGTGGAATTCTGAAAGAACTTCATTCCAAACAATGATGCAGGAGCATTGACAGAAACACTGGCACTTTCCTTTGCACCCGTTGCTGCATTTCGAACTGTGATATCCGAGGTGTACTGTTCCACCGTATCATCAGCTCTCAGACCGATGTTAAAATCATCAATCTGAAGAATATAATCCGTATCTCCAATCTGTTTTGCATCTCCCGGAAGGCCATAAACGGTATACTCCACTTTAGTCATCTGCCCAAAAGAAAATCCCAGTATCAAAAGAAGCACTCCTATGTGAGTGATAAGCGGGCCTAAAAGTCCTGCCTTATGTCTGACTCCAACTATATAACTCTGCTTTGTTTCGGTTTGCTTTGTTTCAGATTGCTTTGTTCCGGATTGCTTTGTTCCGGATTGCCTCGAAAAACCCAGACTTTTCAGAAATGCCTCCGGGTCTTTTGAAAGTCTTCCGATATAGGGCGGACTGCTCTCTACTGAGACATTGTTTGAAATGCTGTTTTCATCCGGAAGATCTCCGAAGCTCTTCCACCTTTTTATAAGTGCCGGTGTCCTTAATATGGAGCAGGTAAAGAGATTGAGGCACAGGATGACAGTAAATGCCACGAACCACCAGCTGTGAAAAACATCGTCAAGACTCAGTGCCATTATCAGCCCCGCTGTTCTGTCGCCATATTGCTGCTGGTATAACTTCATGATCTGACCTTGTGGTATCACAGAACCTATGACACATCCGATGATCAAAAGTCCCAGTAAGACCAGGGCAAGCTTCATGGACGAAATGAATTTGTAGAATTTTTTAAAACCGTTCATATCCCATCCCCAATTTTTTGCATACATAAGTCATACGCATTGCTTCGCTTACGAACTTTCAGAATGCAATGTAGCCTGATGCAAGACTTATGCTCTAATTATACAATAAGAGAGGAGGAAAAATCCTCCTCTCTTTAGATATGCACTGAATATTAGTTTAAGTCTATCAATAAGGCGCTATAAGCATTTCTCTTGGAAATTCATCATACCTTGTGAGCCTGTATCTTCTCCATTGCCTGATTAATCATTTCCTCTGAGGTATCCAGACACTTATAAGCAAGCTCACTGTTGTGTGCGCCCTCTGCATTCTCAACATAATCCCAGTCAAAGTACCACTCGGCATCACTGTAGATCTCGCGAACCTCGTTCAATTCATCCTCAGTCCACTTGCCGCTCTGATTTGCTTCAACGAGAGCCTTCTTAAGCTCTACAAGCTTGTCCCCGACCTCATCCTCACGGGCATGAACCTTCTCCTGGATGCCGTGAACAAATTCAACCATATCTGTACTTCCATGGCACTGAGCACAACTCTCAAGAAGGGTCTTACTCTCAAGAGGACTCACAAGCTCATGTGACTTGTAGGTACTTCCGTCAGCTCTTGTAACTGTTTCCATGTGACAGTCAGCACAGCTAAGCATCTTTCCATGCTTTCCCAAAAGGAAAGTCTCGAATTCAGGATGCTGAGCCTTAAGCATCTTGGCACCTGTAGATTCCTGTGTCCAGTCGGTGAAGCCGATTTCCTTATAATACTTAAGCTCCGGTTCAGGTCCCATGGTATCCAGACTGCTGTAAGGAACGGTACATTCAAGAATTTCAGGTTTAAAATAATACTCTGTATGGCACTGACCACAGGCAACATTCGCTGCATGGATGGAGCCAACATTATCACCAAGCGCGTCTGCCATATACTGATGGGTGACTGTAAGCTGTCCCATAGCTTCGTTATTGCCATGACAGTTATAGCAGCTGATTCCTTCATTCAGGGAAGCAAAAACCTCTTCAAAATCCTTGGTATAAGCATCAACACCTATATCATTGACCAGCTTGGTGAAATTAACAGTCTTACAGGTAAGACAATTGGCCTTTGCATGAGGTCTTGCCGTCTCATGAACGTCATCAAGATCATAGTAGTGACCTCTGGCGCTCTTATAGTCTTTTGCAAAACCATAACCCTCATACAGTTCAACCAGATAAGGATCCTCTACGAGATAGTCAGTCTGATAATCATGCTTGCTGTTCAGCTTGATGGACTCAACGATATCCGGAAAGACCTTTGCCCACTCATCAGCAGAAATTACTCCGTCCGGATTTGCGGCCTTTGGCGTCATTGCTGCCGCCTCCTGTTCAGTTTTGGCAACCTCCTGCTTCGGAATACTCATCTTATACAGGTTTACAATCAGCCCGAACAACAGAAAGGGAGCTGCCATGACTACCAGCCAGTAATCTTTTAATAGCTTTTTCATGATAGACCTCAACTTTCCTAAGCTTACTATATCTTCAAGAAATCAATAATACTCAACAAGAAAAAACACGATCATTTTTGTGCGCACCAAAAAAAGCGGATACTTACACTTATTTACAGTTTAAACCAAAGGAATGATTTTTTCCATACCTATCGACACCGAAATTTATTTTTATTGCACTCCGTTAAAGTTTGGTCCGGTTAAGCTATGACCTGTGTCAGCTTACCATTTCCCGGCTGATCTGTTATTCCTTTAGCATTTCTTCCAGGGCCTTCTTATATAATTCTTTTCTCTCCTTCTGACTGTGAATCTCCTGACGGATCCGGTTTCTGAGTTTGCCCATTTCGTCATTTATCTTGCCAATATTTTCAGGCAGACACTTTGAAATCCTATCCCTAAGGTATTGTGTGACGAGTGGACTTTTTCCGCTGCTGCTGGCTGAGACCACAACATCTCCCTGCCGGTAAATTGCCGGAAAAATAAAACTGCACTTTTCTTCCTCATCTACAGCATTTACAAGTATTCGTTCTTTTTTGCATAGTTCGGAAATGTGAGCATTGACCTCCCCATCTCCGGTGGCAACAATCACCAGAAAATAATCCCTTGCTTTTAACAAAAGATCCTCATCTTCAAACTCCTTTTCTTTCAGAACCGCAGCTTTAGGAAATTCATGTTTAAATTCCTTAGCTATCACAAAAACTTTAGCCCCGTAGGACAACATGGTTTCTGCTTTACGAAGTGCAGTTGCTCCGCCTCCGATTATGAGAACCTCTCTGTTCTCCAGATTTATCATTATAGGGAAATATGCCATTACGGTTTTCTCTCCTGTCAGAAATCTTTTCGTGTATTGCTGCCGGTTAAGCCGCAAGATATCACATATATATGTCTTTATATCGTTCCCTCAGTAAAATACTTCATCCCGATCTTCTTCAGTTCCCTTACAGTCCTTAGCTCCGCATATTTTTCATGGGGAATGTTTTCCTTTAACATATCCATTATGCTGTGGTACTCATCCTCAGTTCTCGCATGAAGCATGGTGTAAAAGTTATAATCAAAATCCCGATCCTTTTCCCTAAGATAGCAGTGGGACAGATTCTGACAGGAAAGAACTGATTCAGGCAGCTTATCCATATCCTCTTCTTTTACATCCCAGACCACCATAGAGTTGATGCTGTAACCGACTTTATGATGGCTTAACGCTGCGGATATCCTCTTCAACCTTTTTTCCGCTTTAAGCTTCCCGGTCATAAGGAGCACATCCTGTTCTTCCAGGCCGATTTTTTCACCTATAACCTTAAAAGGTCTTTCCCAGAGTGGGAACTGTTTCTGAAGCTCACGAATCAGACGGATTTCCTCAGTGGTGACCGCCTGAAGATGTTCTTCCACATCTTTACAAAGCCCCGTAAGATTCGAGTCTCCGGCGATGCCGGTCATAAATGCACTCTTTTTCACAGAATCGATTCTGACACTTATCTGCGAGTCTGCAGCCACGCTCTCACTTCGTATCTCCTCTTTACCATCGAGATCAAACAATACCTTAAGCTTGAACATCTTTGTCTTTTTAAAGACATAAATCTTCCTCACTAGTCCGCTTCCCTGAATCTCAGAAAGGATAAGGGTTCTGTCCGCTTCATCTTTTGTTGATAATGTAAACCAGCCGTTTATCCTGTGGTCTCTCAGGTAGTTATGAGTGATACACGGATACCTGTCCAAAAATTCTTTGTATAGTTCAATGTTTTCCTCCGGAACCACAGCACCGCAAAGCACAGACTGATATCCCAAAGATCCGGCATCAAAAAAACCTGAAATCCTCCTGATAATCCCGGTATCTGCCATACTGCGGATTTTCTCCAGAACAGTCTCTTCCGGTAACCCAACACTATCTGCAATACACAGGTAGGGTCTTTCGGTTAAGTCAATTCCATTTTGTAGTTGTAGAAGAATTGCTTTGTCTGAATCATCAGGAACCATCTGTGTCCCACTCATTTTTACTGTCATTACCCCCTGAGCCTGACCACACAGGTCTTATACTCTATCTCATCTATAAATGCATGTTTTACACCGTTTATTTCTGACACACAGATGTCAATCTAATCGGCTCTATTCCGGGTTTCCAATTTAAATGTCAACCCATGCTGATCGGGATCACGCAGGTTCCCTCACAGGATCCCCTTTATCTCATATCCGACATACAGATATCTATCTACTGATCCTTTAAAACACTTCTTTCCTCCGCAGTCAGATAGCACGCCGGATCCATTCCCCAGAAATCCCCGCTTACGGCTTCCGCTCTGGTTCTGAAATTACCGTTACAGCAGTTCAGCCAACAGCAGTTCCTACAGGTTTCCGGCAACAGCCCATGTCTGTCCTTAAGTCCTGCCTGTACAGGATTTTCAGTCGAAGTCCAAATCTCCCCAAAGGGCTTTTCCAGAACATTACCAAAGGTATGCTGAGGTGAGAACTGATCGGGATGAACATCACCGAGATAATCTATGTTTCCGAAAGCCATTCCTGATCTGTTGCCGCCATTCCTTCGGAGCATCGACAAAATATACTTTGCTCTTTCCGGATCCTTTTCTTTTAATTTGAGATAAAGATACGGTCCGTCTGCATGGTTATCCACCATAAGAACTTCTTTTTTGAGATCTCTCCTGTAAAAATCCAGTGTCCTGTCTATAATAAGATCAAGAACCGCTCTGGTCTCTTCAGCAGTCAGATCCTCGTCACGTATAGCCGACCCTCTGCCGGAATATACAAGATGATAGAAACAGATACGGTCAACATCTTCTTTCTCCAAAACGTCAAGCACATCCCCGACTTCCCGGTAGTTTTCTTTATTGATGGTGAATCTCAGTCCCACACGCTGCCCGACGGCCCGACAGTTTCTGATGCCCTCCATGGCCCTTTTATACGCGCCGTCAACTCCCCTGAAGAAATCATTGGTCTTCTCAAGTCCATCCAGGCTGATGCCTACATATCCGACTCCGATGTCTTTTATCTTCTGCGCAGTTTCCCGATCGATAAGCGTGCCATTGGTCGAAAGTGTCGGCCTGATGCCTCTCTTTGCGGCATGCTCCGCAAGAGTAAAAAAATCTTTTCTTGATAAAGGTTCTCCTCCCGAAAAAAGGATCACCGGTACATGAAAATCCTCAAGGTCATCTATAACCTTGAGAGCCTGTTCCGTAGTAAGCTCTCCTTCATATTTTTTGTTTTCCGAACCCGCATAGCAGTGTCTGCATTTTAGATTACAGCTTCTGGTATAATTCCAGACCACCACCGGACCTTTGCCCTCTGAAACTCCGTTACGTTGTCCGGCGGCCCCCTTTTTATAGCGAAGCTCATCGCCAAAATATGTATCTTCAGTCAGCATTCTGGTAAGACTAAGCATCAGACTTCTCCCTCAATCTTCCGTAGGCACAATAAGGATCCTCCGCAAGAATATCTCCGTTGTTGTAGTAAGCGGCTCTGGCTCTGCAGCCACCGCAGGAATCTTTATATCCACAGTTCTCACAGCTTCCCTTGTAATCCTTGGTTCTCAGTTTCCTGAACAGGTCGCTGTTTTTCCAGATATCATCAAATTCTTTTTTTCTAATGTCTCCGGCCTCCTCAAGCATGTACGCGCATGGACGCACCTTTCCCACCGGACTTACGATGCAGTAGGTAAGCCCCGCAAGACATCCTCTGGAGAATCTTGGACTTACTTTCACATCAAGCTGTTTTGCAACCCTCATGAACTGAGGTGCACAAGTCGGCTTAATGGTTATGGGGACCTCGTTCTGCTTCAGCATGATATCCTTAAGCAGCTGCTCA
This sequence comes from Oribacterium sp., assembly GCA_024689585.1. Lineage (GTDB taxonomy): Bacteria > Bacillota > Clostridia > Lachnospirales > Lachnospiraceae > Oribacterium. The sequence continues at coordinate 1,695 of JAILDF010000002.1, read as the reverse complement.
TAAGCTTCCACCTGCACCTGATGATCCTCTATCATTTTTCCTCTTCCAACAGGAATAAGGAAAAAGATGTAAACTGCGATAGCTCCAACCTTCACACCAAAATCAATGATGTCGAGTATCTCGTCTCTGTTCCAGTCCATAACTGTTACATGAAGCTGAAACGGAAGACCAAGCTTCCTACAGTTCTCTATACCCTCCATGGTTTTTTCATAGGCTCTGTCATTCCCACGAAATTCATTATGTTTTTTGGGATCAAGGCTATCAAGGCTTATGCCCATTGCACCGGCTCCGGCATTCTTTAGTTTTTCAACCACACCTTCCGTAAGCAGTGTGCCGTTAGTGCCGAATACCGGACGAAGTCCCTTTTCCTTAGCATAGCCCACAAGCTCAAATATATCCGGCCTGGTCAAAGCTTCCCCGCCGCTGAATATCATTATCCTGAAACCGGCTCTTTGTATTCCGTCAATGAGCTTCTTAGCCTCATCGGTTGTCAGCTCTTCAGCCTTTTTGTCACCGGCATCCTGATAACAATGCTTACATTTAAGATTACAACTATTGGTTGTCATCCATGAAACGATCACGTTAATCTCCTTTTTGAGCCGCTTATCATATTTCACTAAGATAAAATTCTGATCGACTCTTCAACAAATGCATATTTCACCATGAAGCTTTGACACACCTCTTTCGGTCTGCATGGCTATAATTCCATATCTTTCAATATGACTTCACTTATTCCCCCGGCAGTATACTCCCCTGCCATCAGGAACTCTCCATCATAGTGTTCTCTAAGTTTTTTCGCAGTGCTTGGCCCTATACAAACCGGTAAAGATCCATCAGAAAGTGAACAGAAAGTAAAAAATGCTTCAACACCTCTTCCGCTTCCGAATATCACATAATCAGAATCCACCTGCTTTTTTCCGTCTCCGGCAAGATTTTCATTAACTAAAGTCCTGTATATAGGCACTTCATCAAAATTTATTCCGCCCTTTTTAAGTTCCTCCGAAAGAGCCTCTGAACTTATCTCCGCTCTCAAAAGAAGGCATCGATCATTCTTTCCGAGATGCTCCGCAAGCTCACGGCCAAGCACCTCCGCAGTATATTCCGACGGTACAAAATCCGCATGGATTCCATGAACCCGAAGGTCCTCGTCAGTTCCCGAACCTATGCAGGCAAATTTCAGCTTCATGATTGAACGCAGATCTATCTGACCTTCCATCAGATATGAGAAGAATGCCTCGATCCCGTTTCTGCTGGTGAAAACTATCCAACTGTAGTCTTCGAAGCTTTTTGGCATCTTATCAAATAAGAACCTGACTTCCATTGTGGTCATGGGAACAAGCTTTGCTTCCAGCTTCTCAAGAGCCTTACATTGGATATTCACAAATCTTTCAGTACCGGTAACTGTAATTGTCTTTTTTTCTGTATCAGACCTTAAATCCATCCCCGCCACCTGACCTATAACTATGATCCCCGGGGTCAATGCCTTTCCCTCGCACACATCCGCTATATCGGAAAGCTTACCATCAAAACGCTGCTCCTCTTTGCAATAAGCTTTTGACAATACGCTTACCGGAGTATCCTCCGGCTTCCCATACTCCATCAGTTTCCCACATATCTCTCTCAGATTCTTTATTCCCATAAGGAATACAAGTGTGCCGGGATTTTTTGCAAGATTCTCCCAATCCACTCTGATTT
>JAILDF010000286.1 GCA_024689585.1 Oribacterium sp. | reverse complement strand
GAAACAACCGTAGAGGAGACAACAGCCGAAGAAACTACAGCTGAGGAGACCAAGGCTCAGGCATCAGGTGCAGAGCCAAGCGCTATTTACAGCCAGGTTACAGGTCTTCTTCCGGGAATGATCACAGTTGATGCAAATTATATTGCAAACTACTACGGAATCGATGCATCACAGCTTGAGGGTTATGTTTTCGCTATGGCTGAGGATGTAACAAAGGCTGATACAGTTGCCATTCTTAAAGCTAAGGATGCTTCAAGCGTTGCAGCACTTGCAGGACAGCTCAGTGCAGTTCAGCAGCAGAAGGCTCAGGAGCTTCAGGATTACATGCCTGAGCAGTATCAGATCGTTGCAGCAAGCGCAGTTAAGACTGTAGGTAACTATGTTTACCTTGTAATGTCTTCAAATGCAGCTGCCATCGAGCAGACCATCGCTTCAAACATCGGCTGATAATTACAATTCAATCGAAGATAATTATTGCAGAGCCGGAGGGTATCCATTTAAAATGTGGTGCCCTCCGGCTTTGATTTTACCCACCGGGGGGGACGGTTCTCGCCGGCGAGAACCGTCCCCCCCCGGTGGATTTCATAAGGATTCTCTCTTATTTTATGAACTGTTATTTACATTTATCTAAAGTGTTTGCCACGTTCGGAGTTTGATTGTAAGATAGGAGCGTTATGTTTTTATAAAAGTTTTATAATTGGAGCATTAAAGTATGGTTTTCAGTAGTATTCCATTTTTGTTCTTTTTCCTTCCGTTGTGCCTGATCCTTTATTATCTGGTTCCGTTTAAGGTAAAGAATTATATCCTTCTTGTTTTTTCACTGGTGTTTTATGCCTGGGGGGAGCCGATTTATATTCTCCTCATGCTGTTCGAGACTCTGTCGGACTATACATTGGGACGAATTATGGACAAAGCCGCGGACGGATCCTTTCGGCGGAAGCTTTGCCTGGCGCTGTCCGTCATCATCGATCTTTCGGTGCTGGGATTCTTCAAGTATGCAGACTTCCTTATAGAGTCTGTTAATGCTTTTGCCGGGACATCCTTAACACCCCTGGGTCTCGGTCTTCCTATAGGAATAAGCTTTTTCACCTTCCAGACCATGAGCTACACCATTGACCTCTATAAAAAGGAAGTGGCGGTGGAGAAGAATTATTTCTATTATCTGACCTATGTTTCCATGTTCCCTCAGCTGATTGCGGGACCCATCGTCAGATTCTCAACAGTTAATGAGGAGCTCCACGAGCGTAAGATTGATTTTGAGGGCTTTATCCAGGGCGGTCTCAGATTCCTCCAGGGACTTTTCAAAAAGGTTCTTCTGGCCAATACCATTGGTTCTCTTTGGGAAGTCATTAAGGCGGCAGCATTTGCTTCGACGGGAGAGCTCAGCGTTGTAAGTGCCTGGCTGGGAGCTATCTGCTTCACCCTTCAGCTTTACTTCGATTTCAGTGCTTACAGTGATATGGCGATAGGTATGGGAAGAATGCTTGGATTCCATTACCTTGAGAACTTTAACTATCCCCTTAGTGCGGTTTCGGTAACGGATTTCTGGAGACGCTGGCATATTTCCCTCAGTACCTGGTTCCGCGATTATGTATACATTCCGCTTGGCGGCAACCGTCACGGAGAGCTTAAGCAGCTCAGGAATATGTTTGTGGTATGGTTCCTGACGGGTCTCTGGCACGGTGCGGCATGGAACTTCATCCTTTGGGGACTTTTCTACGGAGTACTTCTGGCCCTTGAAAAGAACATCTGGGGCAAGGCTCTCGGAAAGCTTCCGGCAGTGCTTCAGCATCTCTATGCCATGTTCATATATGTAACGGGATTTGTAATCTTCGTGTTTGATGATATGGGACAGCTGGGACATTATCTCAGGATCATGTTCGGTATGTCCGGAGCACCTGTGGTTAATGCTGATATCCTGTGGTATCTCAGGAACAATTTCCTCATTCTCATACTGGGATGCATCATTTCCTTCCCGGTATACCCGTGGCTTAGAGGAAAGCTCAGAAGTGCCGCAAAGGGCAATGGCGGTCTTTCGGAGATGATCACCAGGGAGACATTTATCACTATCCTCAGGTCTTCCTTCTATATTATCCTGTTCTTCCTGACCACAGCGTACCTGGTAAACGATACCTACAATCCGTTCCTTTATTTCAGGTTCTGATGAGCCATATGGTTTTTCCTGAAAGCCGGAAAAGCTTGTGAAGATCAGAGAAATATAGGCATTAACACTTGATAATTGGAGTTTTATGATGCAAAACAAATCAAATAAAAATGAAGACTACCTTCTTTGGGGTGTCCGGAATGTGGGTAATGTCATCACCGTGATGACCGTCACTCTGGCTATACTCGTTTTCGGAGTCTGGTTTTTGGTTTCTCCGAAGCAGGAATTCAGTGAGAGCGAGAATCGTCAGCTGGCACTGTGGCCCACTTACACATTCCAGTCTTTGAAGGACGGCTCCTACATGAGCAGCATACAGAAGTATCTGTCAGACCACTTTCCTGCCCGTGATCAGTTTATGACCCTGAAGACCAAGGCCGAGATAATGATGGGAAAGCAGGAGATCAACAACATTTACCTTGCTAAAGACGGCTATCTCATCGAAGCCTATGATGAGCCGAAGCAGAATGAAAAGATCATCACCCAGTACGGAAAGCTATATCAGGACATAACCACTGATGCGAAAAACAACATTAAGCTGATGCTGGTGCCTACGGCGGTGACTGTTTACAATGATAAGCTTCCGGCATCTGCGCCTGACAAGGGAGAGCTTAAGCAGCTTGAGACAATGGATGAGATTTACAATGCCCGTCCCGAGATGAAGCGTATCGACTGCTATCAGGGTCTTCTTGAGGCCGCTCAGGCTGAAAAGACAGCTTCGGAATTCACGCCGCTTTACTATCACACGGATCATCACTGGACCACCTACGGTGCCTACGTGGCGTACAGAGAGTACTGCAAGGCCGAAGGCATTGAGCCGCTCCCGGAGGAGGCATTCACAAAAACCGTTGTTACCGACAGCTTCAGGGGTACGGTTTATTCGAAGCTCAATGACACTACGGTTCCCGGAGAGGAGATGACAATCTATGAGAATCCGGATAATGTTCTCAGCGTGAACTATACGGATTCACAGGAGGTTACGGATACTCTTTACAACAAGGAGTATCTGGAGAAAAAGGATAAGTATTCCATGTTCCTTAATAACCTTCATCCTCTTATTGAGATTACCAACGAGACTGCGGATTCCGATAAGGTCATGGTTCTAGTTAAGGACAGTTACGCGAATTCCATCGTGCCTTTCCTTGTGAACCATTACAAGACAATCTACGTCTTCGATACCCGTTATTACCGTTTCGGTCCGGCGTCATTCATCAACGAGCACCCGGAGGTTACGGATGTGCTGGTGCTTTACAACATGAACACCATTGACACAGACCTCGGAATCGGGGGAATATTCTAATAGTAAAAGTTCAGCAGGGGCATTTATGCCTCGACTGAACTTTTTTATTTATATGCACATAGAAGAAAACTATTTTATTTTGATTTTTTTGAGTCATTATATGTATTGTATGTTAGAATAATTCCAGTATAATGATGTTGATAAATCAATGTTAAAAAATCAAAAGTAAAGAAGCAATAAATATGGGAAGTAATTATTATAACAATCAAAGAAATACCGGGAGGGGCGGCAGCGGAACACGTAACCGAAGCACCTCTTATAATACACGTTCCGGTTCCTCAGGGGCAGGACGGCACTCTTCCGGGGGAAGCTCCGGCAGGAACCGTGTTATGACCAATGCCGAGAAAGAGGCAATACGGGAAAAGAGGCTCAAGAGGATCCGTCAGAAAAAGGCGCGTCAGAGAGCTTATACCTACAGGATCATTTTCCTGTGCGTCTGTGGTCTTTTTGTATTCGGTCTCTGGAAAGGTGTCACCGGCATCACCGGTTATATTGAAAACAGCCGTCAGGAAAAGATCGATGCGATGCAGAACATCGAGGTCAACAAGGGTAATGACGCCATCGATGTAGCTGAATCGGTTATCACAGTGACGGAAGCAACCACGGAAGCGCCGGTTGAGACCACCGAAGCCTATGATCCAACCAAGGTTTTCTCAAACGGACGTTATGTGGATATCACAAAGCCTATGGTGGCTCTCACCTGGGATGACGGTCCTAACGGAAGTACCGGTGAGGCAATTATGGATGTCCTTGAAAAATACGATGGCCGCGGAACCTTCTTCCTTGTAGGAAACCGTGTTGACGAGTTTGCCTCCGAGGTTCAGAGAATGGCTGCGAACGGTCATGAGATTGCGAACCACAGCTGGGATCACGACACAAAGCTTTCAAAGAATTCTTCTGACTATATCGTGCAGGAATTTGCAAAGACCAATGCAAAAGTACAGGAGGTTGCCGGCGTAACTCCGGTACTTGCACGTCTTCCGGGCGGAATCATTTCCGATACGGTGAGAAGCAGCATTACGATGCCTCTTATCTTCTGGTCTGTAGATACTCTGGACTGGAAGCACAAGGATGCGGATAAAGTCATCAGTTCTATAAAATCTGAGGTTACGGACGGCGGCATCGTTCTCATGCATGAGCTTTATAAATCCACTCAGGCAGCCTGTGAGCAGATCATTCCATGGCTTGTGGAACAGGGTTATCAGCTTGTGACGGTTTCTGAGCTTATACAGTTCAGAAATGCTGAGGTTGTGGGCGGAAACGGAAAGCAGTACAGCAGCTTCCCTCCTACGGAAACAGTGGCGGAAACCACGGCAGAAACGGCAGCGGCTTCATCTGAAACTCAGTCAGAAGCTTCAACCAAGGCAGAAAAATCCGAGGAAACTTCCTCAAAAAAGTCTTCTTCAAACGATGAGGATTCAGCTAAGAGCAGCAAGAGTAAAAGTGAGGACAATGACAATAACAGCACTCAGGTGATCCCCGGAGTTGATGATGCTCAGGATGAAGTTTCCGAAGTTCAGGCTTCACCGGAAAACAGTGATGTGATAGAAGCTCCCACAGAAACCACAGCGGATGATACCTATGTACCAACTACAGCCCAGGAGGCTCAGGCAGTTTCTGAAACTGCATGGTGGATGGCAGGTCCTTCGGCTCAGGGTGCCTCTGACGGCAATGCCCAGGCTGATGCCATTCAGGCCATAGATGCCCCGGGTTAAATAGCCTCTTAACAACTTGAATAGAATATGTTACATTTGCCTCGTTCTTTGGCGAATCTCAGAGCCCTTCATCGGCTGATAGATTCATCAAAGGGCGAGGCATGTTTTTGCAACAAACATTATGGGGAATATGGGAGCCGGTTAGCAGGTATCCCATGACGGATATTAAGACTTGGTACACAGCATTAAATAAGGAGACATTATAATGAAATTTTCGGAGATGCCCTATGAGCGCATAGATTTTAAGAAACTCACAAAGGACTTTAAGGATCTTGAGGATCGTTTTGAAAAAGCCCAAAGCGGTGAAGAACAGTTCAGGATCCATCAGGAATTCTATCTCCTGTACAATCATGTGATGACGGAGTCACAGATTGCCATGATCCGTTCGGATATCGATATGTCCGACGAAAAGCTTCTGGAGGAGCAGGAATACTTTGATGAGAACATGCCCATTTTCCAGAACCTGGTGGTTTTATATCGAAAGAAGCTGTTTAACTCCCCTTTCCGGCCATATCTTGAGGAGAAGATCGGAAAGGTGGCGTTCAAAAACATTGAACTTGCCATGAAGGCTGTTGATGACAAGCTTATCCCTCTCATGCAGGAGGAAAACAAGCTTCAGACAGAATACAACAAGCTTCTTGCAGGTGCGAGAATTGACTGGAACGGGGAAGAGCTGAACCTGAGCCTGATGAGCCCTTATCTCAATCATAAGGACAGAAGCATCAGAAAGGAAGCCTGGGAGAAGTTCAGCGCCTTCTTCGAGACTCATCAGGAAGAGCTTGATGACTTCTATGATAAGCTCGTGAAGAACAGAACAAAGCAGGGAGAGCTTATGGGGCATGAGAATTATCTTCCTTTAGGTTATGCCCGCATGAACAGAAACAGTTTTGGGCGCTCCGACATTCAGGAGTTCCGGAAGCAGGTAAAGAGAGATTTTGTTCCTTTTGCCGAGAAGCTTCATGATCTGAGAAAACGTCAGCTGGGACTTAACAAGCTGAGCTACATTGATGAAGGTGTTTACTTTACAAACGGAAATCCGGCACCGGTGGGAACTCCGGAGCAGATACTTGCGGCAGGACAGAAGATGTACAATGATCTTTCACCTGAGACCGGTCGATTTATTAACTTCATGTGCGACTCGGAGCTTTTCGATGTTCTGGGAAGAAAGAATAAAAAGACCGGCGGCTATATGACCATGCTTCCTGACTATCATGCGCCTTTTGTATTTGCTAACTTCAACGGAACCTCAGGAGACGCGGATGTAATCACCCACGAGTGCGGACATGCCTTCCAGGGATACATCACCGCTGATGACCCAATCATCGAGCACAATGACATCACCATGGAAATCGCTGAGACTCACTCCATGTCCATGGAATTTTTTACCGAGCCCTGGATGCCGCTGATTTTCGGGAATCGCTCAGAGGACTATATAAAGATGCATTTCATGGATGCGGTTATGTTCATTCCTTACGGAACCATGGTAGACGAATTCCAGGATATCATTTACAGTGACCCGGGACTTTCACCCAAGGCGAGAAACGAGGTCTGGAGAGAGCTGGAGCGCCAGTACAAGCCACACCTTGATTACACGGGTAATGCTTACTTTGAGCACGGCGGCTACTGGCAACGTCAGCACCACATCTACGACAGCCCGCTCTACTACATCGACTACTGCATCGCCGGAGCCAATGCCCTTCAGTACAAGGTCCGCATGGACAGGGACTACCGAGAGGCCTGGGAAAGCTACCTTAAACTCTGCAAGCTCTCAGCTTCGGATTTCTATAACGAACTCATGAAAAAAGCCGGCCTCGACAACGTCTTCGAAGACGGTTGCCTCAAATATATAGCAAACAAGCTGGATGAGAGGTTTTGAGTTTAACGGTATTAGAAAAATAAGATTAAATCAGTCCAAACAAGACTCTGCGAAAATGAGCAGGGTCTTTTTTAATTCGCGATATAGTCTAAATTCAGACAATATGAATTATTCTAATGCTGTGATATGATTTCCGGGTCTAAAGAAACACGGTTAACAGAAAAGCGATTTATAGCAATATTACCCCAAGCATGATACAATATCCTTTACTAATAAGGATTCCTGACGGGTATACAGAGGGAGTCCTTTAGGGCTTTCTCTATTTAATAATTTATGGAGAAAGAATATGAAAGAAATATTTAGATGCGACATGAACGGAGTACCATATTTATTTCCGAGTCTTAAACTGGAAAATGCAGAGATAGCAAAAGTTTGTCATGAAATTAGTACGAACTATGGAAAATATAAAGGTAAAGAGTTTATTATGCATAGAACGAAAGACTTAGACAGGAATTGCTGTATCTATTTCGTGGAAAACCGAGGATACGGAGACTACAATATTGTTGAAAAATATTATGATTAAAAGGAGTTTGGCATATGAAAGAACTAATAAAGCTGTTAAGTAACATATCAGACGCATATGATGACTTCATTTTCGGTACAATAAATTATGCTAAGAAAGATCCTTCTCACATAGAAATTCTAAAGGATTATATGAGTGGTAAAAGTGATTTAACTTCCAGCGATGTAATTGCTTTTATTATGAAACAACCGGATTTTCATAATTACAGCGCCACTAAAAAAATGCAGAGTGCCGGCTAAAGGATAACTAAAATGCTCTCAACTTCGGTTGGGAGTATTTTTCTGATATTAAACATTAAAAGAGAGAAATATATGCGTTTAGACAAGTATCTTGCCGATATGGGTGTCGGCAGCAGAAGCGATATAAAAAAGGCAATAAGAAAGTGTAAAGTAACAGTGGACGGAGAGGTAATTCGCGAAGCGGGCTTTGAAGTACCGGATGGAGCGGTCATTACTTTTTTTGATGAAGAGATAAGGTATGAAAAGTACCAGTATTATATGCTGAATAAGCCTGCCGGAGTTATCTCGGCAAGCGAGGACAAACGTCAGACCACAGTGGTGGACCTGATCCGGGATGATGAGTTCGGTGGTCAGGCGCGGAAGGATCTTTTCCCGGTAGGACGTCTCGACAAGGATACAGAGGGACTCCTGATCATCACTAATGACGGACAGCTTGCTCACAGACTTTTGGCACCTAAGCATCACATAGATAAGGTATACTATGCGGTGGTTTCCGGAGAGGTTAGTGAGGAGGATAGAGAGATTTTCAAAAAAGGCATCCGCTTCGACGAGCATCTGACGGCAATGCCTGCGGGACTTGAGATCCTTAGTACCGGAAAGACAGTAAAGGAGCTTGCAGATAAGCTTCAGCTCACTGTGGATCCGGAAAGGTTCGAGAGAGTGCGTTTGTCCGGAGCTGATTTTAAAGGCGCAGAGGAAGCTGCCAATGTCAATGCAGAGACATTATGCTCTGAAATCAAGGTGACGATACAGGAAGGTAAGTTCCATCAGATCAAGAAAATGATCAGAGCCCTTCCCGGAGGAAAGGATGTGCTTTACCTCAAGAGAGTGTCCATGGGAAGCATTGAACTGGATGAAAGTCTCGCACCCGGAGAGTACAGGAGCCTTACGGAAGAGGAGATACAGACACTGAAAGACAGCTGTTCCGGCGAAATCTGATGCCTGCCGGGGTAGTCTGACATTTCTTTTGGTGGTTTCTGAAATAGATATACACGGAATGGAGAATAAATGGACAAGAAGTCAGTAAGCGAAATTAAGTCAAAGTGTTTCAATAAAAACGATTGTCGCATAGACCGTATGCGGGCATGCTATGTCAACGAAGAGAAGGAAAAGATTTCCGCCTTCCATGACATGTTTCTTCAGCTGGAGGAGGCCGAAAGATCTAAATATTGCGAGATCTTCAAGCGCTCCATGTCCGGCAAGTTCGGCCGCAATCTTTTTAATGTAGAGTTTCCTGCGGCGGAGGAGATGCCCGGGGGACACCAGGAATTTTTGTATCGTCTCAAAAAATCTGAACTCAAAGATGACACTCTTGTGGAGGAGTTTTTTGACAAGATCATCGGGACCTACAGTTATCCCGGAAAGTACCTTATCATACTCAGCCACGGGATTTATGACATTCCCCTGAAGCTGAAGGATCAGACAATTCTTGATGATGCAAGCGAGTATGTATACAGCTTTATATTGTGTTCCATCTGTCCGGTGGAGCTTCTGAGAGAGGGACTTTGCTACGATGCCGCGGCTCAAACCTTTATGAGCCGCACCAATGACTGGGGCGTAAAGAATCCGGAATCAGCCTTCCTGTTCCCGGCTTTCAACTTCCGGAATATGGACATCCACAATTCCCTTTACTACACAAGACATCCCGAGGAGAGGCATGAAGAGATAGTGCTGGACATCCTGGGAACCGAACTCAGCAGAACCGAGAAGGATCAGAAACATGTTTTCAGGGAGATCATTGAGACAACTCTTTCAGGAGACTGTACCTTTGAGACAGTAAGAAGCATTTCCGAAGATGTCAACGAGATGATCCGTGAGAATCAGAATGATAAGGAGTCGGACGATCATGTGGAGCTCGGAAAAGGCGAGATCAAAAGACTTCTTGCTTCCAACGGCGCAAGTGAGGAGCAGCTTCACCAGTTTGAAAGAATCTACGAGGAAGCGGTAGGCGACGATGATTCTCCGCTGGTTGCAGAGAATATCCAGGATCAAAAGCATCTGGTGGTGAAGTCACTGACCATGAAGCTGGACATAAAGTCCGAAAGTGCAGATCTTGTGGAAACCCGTGTCATCGACGGAAGAGAGTACCTGCTGATTCCAATTGCAGATGACATAGAAGTCAACGGAATAAAGATACGCCAGAACTTGAAGCCGGTGAATGAAACTAAAGATATTAAATAATTGTAAACCGGGAGAAACATACCAAAAATCAACGTTTCTTCCGGGGATTCAAAACGCAAATTAAACAATTCGCCATAATATTTCGTAATAAAATGCCGATATATCGCATGAGGCAGAGTTTTTTGTAATAATTGACGAATATGCGTTTTGATAATAACAATAGTAATAATCAAATGACACGATATCTTTCACCCCTTGCCATATGGGCGCTGTCTTTCGGCTGTGCCGTTGGGTGGGGGTCATTTGTTATGCCGGGAACAACTTTCCTTCCTATGGCAGGCACTCTGGGAACGGTTATCGGAGTTGCTGCCGGTGCCATGCTTATGCTGGTTATCGGGTATAACTACGGCTTTCTTATAAAACGGTATCCTGACAGCGGCGGTACCCTTACTTATGTTGTCAGAACCTTCGGATACGATCATGGCTTTATATCGTCATGGTTTCTGATCCTTGTGTACATAACGATCATATGGGCCAATGCAATGAAGGAAGATCAGGATAAGTCAAGGGAACTGGGAATGAACGGCCATATCCCAAAACCGCTGGATGTGGATGTTATGTCGGAAATAATAAGTGAGACACTGAGAAGGAGATAGAGCTATGAGAAATTTTTACGAGGATCAGAATATAAAACGTAAAGTCCTGATAGTTGAGGATGAATATATAAACCGTGAGATTCTTGGTAACATCCTTATGGACGAATATGATGTGGATTATGCCTGTGACGGAAACGAAGCATGGGAAAAGCTTGCGCCTTCAGCGTATTCCCTCATTCTTCTTGATCTTATCATGCCGGTTCTCAGCGGTACGGAGCTTCTGGCAAGGATCAGAAACGATCCTAACTTGAGATCCATGCCGGTCATTGTCATGACCTCGGAAAGGGATGCCGAAGTTGACAGTATAAAGCAGGGCGCAGCGGATTTCATTACAAAACCCTACGATATGCCTGAGGTTATACTTGCAAGATGCGAAAGAATCATAAAGCTTTCGGAGGATGCGCGTATAATCCGTTCAACCGAAAGGGACAGTCTGACAGACCTCTATTCAAGAGAGTATTTCTTTGAGTATATCCGAAGGATCGATACCTACATAAGGGACGGTAAAAGAGACGTTCTGGTGCTGAATATAGATCATTTTCGTCTGATAAACGAAATGTATGGCAGAGGTACCGGGGACAGGGTTCTGAAAAAAGTGGCTGATACCATAAATGGTGCTTTCCGCAGCAGCCTGATCATAGCCAGCAGACCTATGGCCGATACCTTTTATGTTTACTGCGAGCATGACGAAAAAGAAAAAGGGGTTAATTTCCTGCAGGAGCAGCTGGATAAAACCTTCGGCGACCTGAAGGTGCGTCTGAGAGCCGGAATTTATCAGGATGCTGATATGAATATAGCGCCTGAGGACAGATTTGACAGGGCACAGCAGACCTGTGACCGCATACGTGGAGACTTCCTTTCATCCGTATCCTATTATGACAAGGACTTTCATGTTAAATCCGTTTACAACGAGAGACTGATAAAAGATGTGGATTCTGCCATAAAGAATCATGACTTCGTGGTTTATTACCAGCCGAAGTATGACATTACAGGGGAAACTCCAAAGCTTTGCAGCGCAGAAGCACTTGTTCGCTGGAAGCATCCTGAGCTTGGTATGATAAGTCCCGGTGACTTTATCCCTCTCTTTGAACATAACGGCCTTATCCAAAAGGTGGATAATTATGTATGGGACAGGGCTGCATGGCAGGTAAACGAATGGAAAAAGAAGTTTGGATTCACCCTTCCTGTATCGGTCAATGTCTCAAGGATAGATGTATTTGATCCTCAGCTTGAGGAAAAACTTCGTAAGGTGCTTTCGGACAATGGAATAACAGAAAAGGACCTGATGCTCGAGATAACAGAATCCGCTTATGCAGATAATGCAGCCAGGGTTAAGGAAGTTACAGAGAAGCTAAGAAGTGAAGGACTCAAAATAGGAATCGATGATTTCGGCTCGGGATATTCCTCACTTAATATGATAATGAACGTCACTGTGGATGTACTTAAGCTGGACAGGAGTTTTGTCGGAAATCTCAAGAAGGATGAGAAGAGCCTTATGCTGATTGAGATCATCATAGGCATAGCGAGATTCCTTAATGTTCCGGTTGTGGCAGAGGGTGTTGAAGATGAGGATCAGCTTAAAACCCTGAAGGGGCTGGGCTGTGAGATCGTCCAGGGGTTCTATTTTTCCGAACCTGTTCCCGCGGAAGAGTTTGAAGACTTTATAAAAAAAGAGGTAGAGAAAAATGATAACAATTGAAAAGCTTGTTGAATTCGGAGCAGATACAGCTACCGGTCTCGCAAGATGTGCCGGAAAGGAATCAATGTATCTGAGACTTGTTTCTACAGTACCAAAGCAGCCTGATTTTGACCACATGGCTGAGGCTATCGAGGCAGGAGACCTGAAAACGGGTTTTGAAGCTGCGCACTCCCTTAAGGGTATATTGGGGAATCTGTCATTATCGCCGCTGTATGAAAAGGTATGTGAGATAACTGATTATTTAAGAAATGGAACTGAGATGGATTATTCCCCGCTTTTGAGCGAGATAAAAGCAATGAAAGAGCAACTGACGGCATTATGCGACTAAGAGGATTCTACTATGTTGGGAAAACACTTCGAACATGAAAAAGAGGCTTTGGAAGTACTGGAGCAGATAGGCAAACACTTTCCGGGTGGCTTTTTTATATACAAAGCAACAGGCACGGAAGAAATTCTGTATGCCAATAAGGCTGTGTTTGAAATATACGGCTGTGAAGACATCGAAAGCTTCAAAGAACTGACCGGCTATACCTTCAGGGGTATGGTTTATCCTGATGACTATGATATGGTTTCCAACTCTATCACAAAACAGGTTGGTGAGCGTAAGGATGAGTCTGACCATGTAGAATACAGAATCAGAAGAAAAGACGGCAAGATCAGATGGGTAGAGGATTATTGTCACTATGTCCGTTCCGATGTTCATGGTGGGCTCTTTTATGTATTTATCTACGATATAACGGATAAGAGGAATCAGCAGGATAAGATGATAACAGCGCTTGCGGCTGATTACAGAAGTGTTTACCACGTCGATCTGGATAATGATGACGGTGTCTGCTACAGAGATGATCCGGAAGATAAACAGCAGACTAAGGAAGGTATTCATTTTCCTTATCATGAGCGTTTTAAATGGTATGCCGAGCATGTTGTGGATGAAGACTACAGGGAAGGTTTCCTTGAATTCATCGAACCTGACAACATCAGGGAAGGACTGGCTTCAAAGACTATCCTGGCTTACCGTTATCTCGCGAGAAGAGATGGAAAAGAGTACTATGAGATGATTCGTGTGGCGGGTGTTCGACATGCGGAGGATCGTGATGATAACATGGTTCATGCCATCGGTCTGGGACTCACCAATATCGATGAAGAAATGCGGGAAACCATGTTGAAGAACAAAGCTCTCATGGATGCGCTGAAGGCTGCGGAGGAAGCCAATAAGGCAAAGACCCTGTTCCTTTCAAATATGAGTCATGAGATACGAACGCCTATGAACGCAATCATAGGTCTGGATAACCTTGCTCTCCGGAAGAAAAACATGGATCAGGATATAAGGGAGTACCTCAGTAAGATCGGGGACAGTGCCCGTCATCTTCTGGGACTTATCAATGATATTCTTGACATGAGCCGTATCGAATCCGGAAGGCTCGTTATCCGGAATGATGAGTTCTCTTTACGTGATATTCTGGATCAGATAAATGTTCTGGTCATGACCCAGTGTAATGACAAGGGACTTAAGTATGAATGCACGGTTACCGGCGGTGTGGCTGACTACTACATCGGAGATAACATGAAGCTTAAGCAGGTTATCATCAATATACTGAGTAATGCCATCAAGTTTACGGAAGCTCCCGGAAATATCAATCTGAAAGTAGAGAGAACGGCTGTTTATGATGACAAATCCACTATAAAATTCACCATCAGCGATACCGGAATAGGTATGGATGAAGCTTTCATTCCAAAGATATTTGATACCTTTTCCCAGGAGGACAGCAGCAGAAACAACAAGTATGGCAGCACAGGACTGGGCATGGCCATAACAAAAAACATAGTGGATCTCATGAACGGCAACATTTCGGTTAAATCGAAAAAAGGTGTGGGAACCACATTTACAGTCGTAGTTACATTGAAAAACAGTGACCATGATTCATCGGAGGATGTGGTTATCAATCCGAAGGATATAAGGGTTCTTATAGTTGATGATGAAGAGATTTCTGCCGAACACTCCAGAGTTATGCTGGAAGAGGTGGGCGTAAAGGCAGATACCTGCTCCAACGGTGAAAGTGCCCTGCATATGCTTGAAGTTCAGCGTACAAAGATGGAGCCATATAATCTGGTACTCCTTGACTGGAAGATGCCGGATAAGGATGGGCTTCAAGTGGCAAAGGAAATAAGGCATCAATATGACGAAAATACGATGGTCATCATCTTTACTTCCTATAACTGGGAAGAGATAATGGATGATGCCAAAAGTATAGGAGTAGATAATTTCCTCAATAAACCGCTTCATGCTTCGGATGTAATAAAAGAATTTGAGCTTCTTGCAAGAAGGAACAACATTTCTCTGCTGAAGGAAAAAGCAAAGGCAGACCTTAACGGAAAACATATACTTCTTGCAGAAGATATCTTTATAAATGCCGAGATCATGAAGGAGCTTTTGTCTTCAAAGGGAATTCTGATAGATCATGCCGAGAACGGTAAGGACGCCCTTGAGCTGTTTGAAAAAAGTGAACCTGATTTCTATGATGCCATCCTTATGGATGTCAGGATGCCGATCATGGACGGACTTGAGGCAACCCAGGCCATACGAGGGCTGGAAAGAAATGATTCAAAGACAGTGCCTATCATTGCCATGACCGCCAATGCCTTTGACGAAGATGTACAGCGGTCCCTTCAGGTAGGCATGAATGCCCATCTTTCAAAGCCAGTAGACCCGGAAAGACTCTACAGTACTTTGGAAGAGATGATATGGGAGGCAGATCAGAAATGAAAAGCGAATTCCTGACCGGGTAAACAGTATTTCGAGTCTGAAGCTGTTTGCAAGACATAAACTGCAAAAACAGGCGTTAACAGCCGATAACAAAAAGCCAATGCTGCATACGCTGCATCATTGGCTTTTTGTGGTTTATCTTATAGCTTTTGTTATGGTTCCTCCGCCAACTACTATGTCACCATCGTAGAGGACCACTGCCTGGCCTATGGCTACGGCGCGTTCCGGTTCATCGAAAATGATACGGGCCTGACCGGTGAGACGTCCCTGTTCGTCACGGAGAGCCTCGGCGGTTGCCGGAGATTCCTTTGCTTTGTAGCGGGTTTTAACTGTGACCCTGACAGGCTCCTTCGGTTCATCGAAAGGAATCCAGTTAAAGTTATTCGCAATAAGCGCCTTTGAATAAAGCTCCGGTCCGGTGGTCAGGATAACATCATTGTTTGCCATATCCTTTTCACAGACATACATAGGCTGCTTAAGAGCAAGTCCTAAGCCCTTACGCTGACCGATGGTGTAGCGGATTATTCCCTTGTGCTGACCGAGAACATTACCCTCAGTATCCGTAAAGTTTCCGGGAGCATAAGTCTTTTTGGTATAACGCTCGATGAAATCAACATACTTTCCATCCGGAACAAAACATATATCCTGTGAGTCATGCTTATGAGCGTTGATGAAATCAAGCTTTTCGGCTCTGGCACGAACCTCATCCTTTGAAGCAAACTCTCCCAAAGGAAATCTTGTATGCTCAAGCTGCTCCTGACTCATGAAATAAAGAACATAGCTCTGATCCTTGGCAACATTTTTTGCCTTCTTCAAAAGCCATCGTCCTGTATCCGGATCCTGCTCAATCCTCGCATAATGCCCCGTCACTATGACATCACAGCCAAGTGAAACGGCACTGTCAAAAAGCTTCTTATGCTTCATGTATTTGTTGCACTCAATGCAGGGATTAGGTGTACCGCCCTCTTCATAGGTCCTGATAAAGCTCCTTACAACCTCTCTGTCAAAATCCTCCGTAAAATCAAAAACATAAAAAGGCATCCCCAGACTCTCTGCAACCCGCCTTGCGTCCTCAACACTGTCCGGAGTGCTGCAGGTATTCAACGAAGCATCACTGTACAGCTTCATAGTCGCTCCGATGCAATCGAACCCCGCCTCCTGCATCAACGCCGCCGAAACCGAACTGTCCACCCCGCCACTCATGGCGATCAACGCTTTCTTCTTTGACATATATTTACTTCCTCTTCCGTGGTTATACAAATTAATTTACGTGACTATAACACGATGATTCCGCTTAATCAAGAATAATGGAATACTGTCATAATGTAAGAAAATTGAAGGGATGGGTGGCTAGGCTTGCGAGTTGAAAAGACACCGGAGCTGTTGTGTACGGCACGGATGCACATACTTGTGCAGCCGGGACGAACACAACAGCTCCGGTGTCTTTTCAATCTCGTGGGCCGTCACCCGTCCCTTCAATTTTCTGGCCGGGAATCCACCTCCTTTCGCCTTAAACAAAAATAAATTTGTATATCCCCCCCTATTGTGTTAAAATTTGAAAAGTATGTATACATGTCGGGTGAACTATGCCCAAATTCAGGGGCTCTTTACCAAACCTGATAGTAAAAGGAGAATTTATGAAGGGAATTATACTTGCCGGAGGATCCGGTACAAGATTATATCCACTTACACGAGTAACCTCCAAACAGTTACTTCCGATCTACGATAAGCCGATGATCTACTATCCTCTCAGCGTTCTTATGAATGCCGGGATCCGCGACATCCTGCTTATTTCAACACCAAACGACACACCGAGATTTGAGGAACTCCTCGGAGACGGAAGCCAGTTTGGTATAAACTTACAATATAAAGTACAGCCGTCACCGGACGGACTCGCCCAGGCCTTCATCATCGGTGCAGATTTCATAGGAGATGATTCCGTAGCTATGATCCTTGGTGACAATATCTTCTCAGGGCACGGTTTCAAGAGACTTCTCAGAAGTGCTGCCGCAAAAGAGAAGGGCGCCACAGTATTCGGATACTATGTTGACGATCCGGAGAGATTCGGTATCGTTGAGTTCGATAAAACAGGAAAGGCTATTTCCATCGAAGAGAAGCCACAGCATCCAAAGTCAAACTACTGCGTAACAGGTCTCTATTTCTACGACAACAAGGTCGTTAACTATGCCAAGAACCTCAAGCCTTCAGCAAGAGGCGAGCTTGAGATCACAGACCTTAACCGTATCTATCTTGAGGACGGTGAGCTGGATGTAACACTTCTTGGACAGGGCTTCACCTGGCTTGATACAGGAACCCATGAGTCACTTGTGGATGCCACAAACTTTGTCCGCACCATCGAGACCCATGAGCATCGCAAGATCGCCTGCCTTGAGGAGATTGCATATCATAACGGCTGGATCAGCACCGAGAAGGTACAGGAAGCTTATGAGATGTACAAGAAGAACGAGTACGGCCGTTATCTCAAGGACGTTCTGGAAGGCAAGTACGTTGATAAGCTTATAAATAACTAAAGAAATACGAGAGGAACAATGAAATGAAATATATAGTAACAGGCGGTGCCGGCTTTATCGGCGGCAACTTCATGCATTTTGCTGTTAATACTTATCCCGAGGATCAGTGGATCTGCCTTGATGCACTTACCTACGCAGGAAATCTTGAGACACTTGCACCACTTGAGGGCAAGCCAAACTACAAGTTTGTAAAGGGAGATATCGCAGACAGAGAGTTCATCTTCAAGCTTTTTGAAGAGGAGAAGCCTGATGTGATCATTAACTTCGCAGCAGAGTCTCACGTTGACCGTTCAGTAACAGATCCCGGCATCTTCCTTCAGACAAATGTTGGAGGAACAGTTACACTGCTTGATGCCTGCAAGGAGTATGGAATCAAGCGTTATCATCAGGTATCAACCGATGAGGTTTACGGTGACCTTCCCCTTGACAGACCTGACCTTTTCTTCACAGAGGACAACAAGATCAAGGCATCTTCACCATATTCAGCATCAAAGGCATCAGCGGATCTTTTCGTAATGGCATACCACAGAACCTACGGTATCCCTACAACCATTTCAAGATGCTCAAACAACTATGGACCATATCACTTCCCTGAGAAGCTTATCCCGCTGGTTATCTCAAGAGCACTTAACGATGAGAAGATCCCTGTATACGGAAACGGTGCCAATGTCCGCGACTGGCTGTATGTGACAGACCACTGTAAG
Source organism: Oribacterium sp. (assembly GCA_024689585.1). Classification (GTDB taxonomy): domain Bacteria; phylum Bacillota; class Clostridia; order Lachnospirales; family Lachnospiraceae; genus Oribacterium. Next base: position 670 of record JAILDF010000286.1, on the reverse strand, counting down.
GCCATCGACCTTATCGTAAGAAACGGCAAGGTAGGAGAGGTTTACAACATCGGAGGACACAACGAGAGAACAAATCTTGAGGTAGTAAAGACCATCCTCAAGGCTCTCGGAAAGCCTGAGTCACTTATCGAGTATGTTAAGGACAGACCGGGACACGACCAGAGATACGCTATGGATCCTACAAAGATGGAGACAGAGCTTGGATGGAAGCCTGAGTATACATTTGATACAGGAATCCCTGTAACCATTGACTGGTATCTCAACAACAAGGAGTGGTGGGAGCACATCATTTCCGGTGAGTATGAGAACTATTTCGAGAAGATGTATGTTAAGGGCAAGGGCCTTAAGTAAGAGAAAGTGAGTAAAGAATCGTGAAAGTATTTGTTACCGGTGTCGGCGGACAGCTCGGACACGATGTCATGAACGAGCTTGCCAAAAGAGGACACGAGGGAATTGGTTCAGATATAGCGCCTGTTTACAGCGGTATACAGGACGGAAGCGAGGTTACAAAGCTTCCCTATGTCCCTATGGACATCACAAACCGTGAGCAGGTGGATAAGGTTATATCCGATATCAAACCGGATGTTATCGTTCACTGCGCGGCGTGGACAGCAGTTGATCTTGCAGAGGATGAAGACAAGAAGGCAAAGGTTAAGGCCATCAATGTTGA